>CAYSDI010000045.1:13116-27940 GCA_964429745.1 uncultured Chitinophagales bacterium
GCAGTTGCCCGCTCCGGAGTAAAAAACCCTTCCACCCGAAGCCTTGCAGTTGCCCGCTCCGGAGTAAAAAACCCTTCCACCCGAAACATAACAGCCGGTTAGGCAGTAAAAGATAGATAGGGTTTGGTTTGGGATCTTTATAGATCGAGTGTTCTGAAAAGCGCCGCGTTATTGCGGCGCTTTTCTTGTATTAGGGGTGCCACTAAGAGCAAAGCGTCAAGCACCACTCGCGTGCTGTCCACCTCACTCCGCGCTGCCTTGCTCCCCGCTTTTCACGTAAGCAGCCGCGGCATCCAGCGCTTCATAAAAATCTTCGCCGCAATGCCGGATCAGGGCATCTTTCAGAAAGCGGTACACGGGAATGCCTTCACGCTCACCGCGGTCACAGGCTGGAGAACAAATTTCCCAGCGCTCGTAATTCAGCGCTTCAAAAGCTCCCAAATCTTTAGTGCGCACGGGATACAGGTGGCAGGAAACCGGCTTGCGGTAGGCAGTTTTTCCGTCAAGCCAGGCCAGTTCAATGCCGCACAAGGCTACACCATCGCGGTATTGTACATAAGCGCAGGCTTTGCCCTGAATCAGCGGGGTGCGCAATTGCCCTTCGTCGTTGAGCACGTAGTGTCCTTGCTCCGCAATGGCTTGCCGTCCTTCTTCGGTCATGTAGGGAGCCACTTCGTCGTAGACGTCTTCCAGAAAACCTGTGTCCTCATCGCTGAGGATGGCCCCGTCATCGCCCATTACACAGCACGCGCCGTGGCAGGCGCCCAAATCGCAGGCGAAACGCTCCGAAAGGAGTTCATCGCTAACCAGGTATTTTCCAATTTGAATCACGGGTACAAAGTTACGCGCTGCCGCCACGAGTGAGCTACTCCTAAACGACTCCGTTCTTGCCTGAGGCCAACCGAGGGCGCGCTATGGGCTGGCTGAACCGCTGCGAGGCTCAATTCGGGCGTAGCTTCGCCGATTGAAACACAACGTTGTATGCCCTTTACGCTGCCGGAAAATGGAAAACGCAGAGTCGTTATTGTCGGTGCGGGATTTGCCGGCCTGGGCATTGCAAAAGACTTAGCAGGAGTGCCCGGCATTCAGGTGGTCCTGCTTGACCGCCACAATTACCACACCTTTCAGCCGCTGCTGTACCAAGTTGCCACGGCGGGCCTTCAACCGGACAGCATTGCGTATCCGCTGCGCCGTATTTTCCGGGGAAAAACCAACGTCCACGTGCGGCTTGCGCAGGTGCACTCCGTAGACGCTGAGGCTCGCCTCTTGCACACCGACCAGGGACCGCTGCCTTACCACGATCTGGTCATCGCCACCGGAAGCCGACCGCGCTTTTTTGGCGCGTTTGCCAGCATCCCCAATCAGCTTATGACCCTGAAAACGCTTCCCGGTGCTCTTGACCTTAGGAGCACGATCAACCAGCAATTTGAAAAAGCGCTCGAAAGACCCGATTTGGAGTGGAGAATGAAGTGCCTGAGCATCGGCATCGTCGGTGGTGGCCCTACTGGAGTGGAACTGGCCGGAGCTTTAGCGGAAATGCGCCGTTTCGTGCTGCCCAAAGATTACCCCGACATGGATTTCTCTCTGATGCACATTGTGCTCTATGAGGCCTCTCCGAGCTTGCTCGGTGCCATGTCTGCAAATGCGTCGGAGAAGGCCAGGGTTTACCTGCATCAGCTTGGGGTAGATCTTCGGCTGGGCGTCCCAGTAGAAAATTACGAGAATGGTTTTTTGATGGGCGCTGACGGCAGCACGCTGCACACCGATACCGTCATTTGGACGGCAGGGGTAGAAGGGGCCCCCTTAGATGGGCTGGTTCCAGAGCATTTGGGTCCAGGCAACCGCATCCAGGTAGATGCCCATCACCAGGCCATTGGTGTGGAGCATGTATTTGCCTTGGGCGATGTGGCCCTGATGCGGACAGAACGCTTCCCGAACGGCCATCCCATGTTGGCGCCGGTGGCCCAGCAACAAGCCCAAAATTTGGCCGCTAACCTGATTCGGAGCATGAAAAATGTTGCCCCCAAACCCTTCCGATACAAGGATAAAGGGAGCATGGCTACCATCGGGCGCAACAAAGCCGTAGTGGACTTACCCGGCTTTCAGATGCAGGGAGCGCTGGCCTGGTTCATCTGGATGTTCGTCCACGTGTACTCTTTGATCGGGTTCAAGAACCGCTTGGTTGCGCTGCTGGATTGGAGCTTCTCCTACTTTACCTACGATCGCTCGCTCTCGCTGATCATCCGGCCCTTTCGCAAACCGGAGCCGGCAGCCCCAAAATAAAACGACCCCTGATATCGGGGTCGTTCATGCGTACTCACTCAACATATATAGGGTATCCCGTTAAATCATGCGCGAGCGTTGATTTGGGGGGTGTAAGTAGTTGTGATCAGAAGCGCGGGCAGTCTACCACGCGACGAGGCTTGGAAGAGGTGGGCAAGCAGCCGAAGTACAACAAGGACAGTTCCATGCCGCCTTTATTGCCGCTGACCACACTCAGGTCATTTACGTTGACGTCGTAGCTCATGCCGAACTGCACGTTCTTGAAATCGAAACCGATGGAGGCAATCACGGCATCCAGGTTGCGGTAGTAGCCACCCAGGTAGAAGGTGCTTTCTTCGCCAATGGCAAAGCCAAGGCTGGTGCCCATGAGCAGTTCTTCGTTGGAGCCTTCGGCCTGCGTCATGTAGAGCACGGAAGGCAGCACAACCACTTTGTTCTGGATACCGATTTTCATGCCGCCATGGCCGACGTAGCGGGTGTCCAGAATGTTGTCACCGGAGCCTTTGAAGCTTTCGGTGGGCTCGCCAATGTGGAACATGGCAGCGCCGGCATACATGGTAAAACCGTCGCTGAAATTGGATGTCCAGTGAAAACCGGCGTTGACATCCAGGTTAGTGAAGGAGTTGTCAGACAAAATGTCTGAGGTGACGGCTCCGGGAATAACCCCGTTTTCGTCAATCATGTCTTCAAAGATGAATTTGGCTGGATCCAGGCGCTTTTGCACCATGCCGCCCTGAAGGCCGACAGAAATATAGTGCCGGTCGCTGCCCAGGGCCTGGTGGTAAGCCAGCGAGAGCTGGGCGGTCAGGTTCTGGAGGATGCCGTCTCCGGCGCGGTCGTTAAAGAAGTGCCCGCCAACGCCGAGCATGCTTCCATTAAACTTTCCCCGGAACAAACCGGCATCAAACGAGAGGCCGTAAGTCTGGAAAGAAGATGGCCCCACTACGCTGGCCCACTGGTTGCGGTAGTTTACCGCGGCCCGGTAGGAGCAAGGGGTCATGCCGGTTAAGGCGGGGTTGAGCGTCAACGGCGAGGCCCAGAACTGGCTAAAGTGCACGTCCTGAGCAAACAAACCGGAAGTCAACGAGAGGCAGAGGAGAAGAGTGAGAGTACGCTTAAGGTTCATATGAGGTGAAGATCCGAATACTAAAAATAGCAAACAGCCGCTGCTTTCCTAAGCTTTTGTTGAAATAAATTTAGGATTCTAACGGTCCAGACCAGTAAACAAGAGCGGGAAACGGCGCATATGGAGCGTCTGGTAGGGCTCTTGGGTGGCTCCGAAGCCCTGATAAAACCTTGCAAGGCCCGGCAAAGCAGAGCCCTCAAAGTCCAGAAATTGGCCCTTTTGCCCCGGATGATCGCCGATCAGGCGGTCAAAAACCAAGGTCATGGCCCCGTTTTGGCGCGCATCGGGTGTGGTGGTCCCAAACAAATAAAGTGGGCCGCGGGGTGCTTGCAAAAAGAACGCACCCGCCTGAGCAGTATCGGGCGCGGCAGGGTCAAAAGCGCGGATCAGCGTGCCAAGTCCCAATTTCCGGGCTGTTTCCATCACACTCAGGATGCGGTTGTACTCCCGTTCGCCAAGCGCGGGCAGTTTGGGACCCTGGTGCTGGCGGATCAGGGCTAAAAGCTCGGCTGGCGCCAGGTCTTTATCGGTCAAAAGCCCGGCGGCCTTCGCTTTTTTGAGGTTGCGTCGGGTGTTGGTTTCGCAGTTGGTTCGAAGGGCTTCCGCGTCGGGGCTCAAATCCAGGACAAAATTTGGGCGCTCGGTGCTGGTCCAACCCTTGGGCAAAGCGTGGTCAGTGGCAGCGACGGCCAGGTCGGCTTTGCGAAAACGCCGCGGGATGGCGCGGAGCCATTCCCCCGTTTGAGGAAGTTGGTTATGCCGCCCGAATACCCCGAGTTGCTGGCAAAAAAAGGGCGTGTACACCCAACACAGCCCCGCGCGGCGTTTCCAGGGCAGCGGAAATACGGCTTCGTAGTCGCCGAAAACCAGCCCGCCCCAATGCTCGCAAACCAGGTCCAGGTACCACGAAAAGCCGTAAGCTACCCGGCCTGCTTGTTGCACACAGGCGTCCCAGGCAGCCCGGTCAATGTGCGCGGATTCGCGGTACTGGAGCATCGCTCAAAGATAGCGGGCGAACAGGCGCTTTGCCGGGTCCGGGAAGCAGCCCTAATTTCGCAGCGTCACCAGCCGGTATTTCCTCAATTTACGCTTGCCATGAAACACATCCTTTCCAAAGACGCGCCTGCCCCGATTGGGCCTTACAGCCAGGCCGTTCTGGCCGAAGGCCGCTTGTACCTGTCCGGGCAAATTGCGCTGGATCCCGCAACCGGGCAGCTCGTGGAGGGCGACGTTGCCGCAGAAACCCGCCGGGTCATGGACAATATCGGCGCGGTGCTGGCAGCTGCCGGCATGAAGTTTGGCAACCTGGTCAAGTGCTCCATTTTCCTCAAGAGCATGGACGATTTTGAAGCCATGAACGCCGTGTACGGCAGCTACTTTGAGGCGGGCAAAGCCCCTGCTCGTGAAACGGTGGAAGTGTCCCGGCTGCCGCGCAACGTTCGCGTGGAAATCTCCGGCATCGCTTATGGCCGCACACCAGCTTATTAGCTGACCACGGAGGCTTCACCGGATGACAGTACGCATCCGCACCAGCCGGGTTTTGGGTTGTAGATCCGAATGGGTTATGCTTGGCTTAGAACGGATAAATCAGCGGGATCAGGAACGTAGCAATAAGCCAGAATAAAATGTTGAGCGGCGTTCCAATGCGGAGAAAGTCAGCAAAGCGATAACCACCAGCTCCAAAAACCATGGTGTTGGTCTGGTATCCAATAGGGGTCATAAAGCTTGCTGACGCACCGAAGGTAACGGCCATAAGAAAGGGTATAGGGCTAAGGCCCAATTCATGAGCCGTTGCAATGGCAATAGGAGCCAGGAGAACAGCCGTGGCGTTATTGGACATGATCTCCGTGACCAACGAAGTGACGAGATACAGGCCAGAACAAATCGCATGAGGGCCCCATCTGCCCAAGGTATCCACTAACCATGCTGCCAGGTAATCGTCCAAACCGCTACTGTCCATGGCAAGCCCTAAACTAAGAGCCCCGGCCAGCAAGAAAATGACTTTCCAATGGATGGCGTCATAAGCCTCTTCCATGGTTAGGCTCCTGGCCAGAATCAACACAACCACACCGGTTAGCGTGCCGACAAGTATATCTACCCAACCCATAGAAGCCGAGACAATGACAGCCAGGAAAACTGTCATCACTAAAGCAAACCGCCTGGGTTGAAACTCGGGCAGAGTATTCTCACTTAAAAGAAGGAAGGGGTTGTCAAGTCCTCGCATGCTTTCTTTAAGCCGATCCATAGCACTCCATGGCACATCGGCCAAAATGACATCGCCTGCTTGAATGCGGATTTGGTTCAGGTCTTCATGTTTGATGTCTTCACGGTGCCTCAGAGCGAGAGGGATCATTTCGTACTTGGCCTGAACGTCCAAGTCGCCCAATTTTTTTCCGCGGTAACCGGAATGGGCGGTAACAATTAACTCAATCAGGCTGCTTTTTCGCCGGCTGCCATCATCTTGACCAATCCTGATACTTGAGGCGGGCAAATCTCTGAGGCTGGATTTTAAGTTTTGGATTTTTTCAGCAGAGCACGGCACCTTCAAGCGATCGCCTGACTCCAGAATCGTGAAGTCATCCGGATGGGTGATTCTTGTTCCATCGCTTTTTCGCAACTCTAATACTTCCATGCCCCATTCTCCTGTTATCCGACTTTCAGCCAAAGTCTTACCAATCTCGTCGTAATGCGCCAGGATTTCTATGTCTGTCAGGTAACCCTCCATCCCGAACTGGCTGGCCAAGTCGCCAGGCGCTTTGCGATCAGGAAGTAATTTCTTACCGAACATAAGAATGTAAGCAATTCCAATCGCAGCGAAAATGATCCCCATTGGGGTCATAAGAAAAAGGGACATGCCTTCAATTCCACTTTGTTCAGCCACGCCAGCTACAAGGATGTTGGTTGAGGTGCCGATGAGGGTACATGTTCCGCCGAAGATGGTACCAAAAGACAGCGGAATCAACAGTCTGGTGGCTGAGATGCCCGTAGCCCGTGACATTTGGAGGACAACAGGGATAAAAACGGCAACAACTGGGGTGTTGTTAATGAAGGCGGACATTGCAGCAACGGAAACCATCATCACCAGAAGTCCCATACGGTAATTCTTTCTGAATATGGCAGACACACGATGTACCATGACCTGCAAAGCTCCAGTTTTGAGCAGAGCAGAACTGAGCACAAACATGAAAGCTACGGTGAGGGTAGCCGTGTTGCTGAATCCAGAAACTGCCTGAGCTGGAGAAACCAACCCGAGAAGCGCCAGACTAGCAATGATCAACAGGCCAACTAAATCAATACTTAACCATTCAGTGATAAAAAGTACTAATGCAATTGCAATTATTATAAGGACCTGAATGGCCTCTGGTGTTAACATTGGCGAGTTTGTTAAGGGAGCCTCAAGATAGTTTGAATCTTTGAAAGAGTAAACAGAAATAGGAACTTTGATGGTTAAATATTAAAATTATAAGTAGCTATATTTTTTATTTTGTAAATAATTCATTAACATTTAGTTAGGTCCAATTATACTGCCGTAAGTTTCACCAATTTATGCTGATATTTTAATCAAAGGGTAATAGTTCCATGGTATTCAACACCTACTTAGTCTGTTGACCCGATAGAAAATGCCTTTTTTATAGACAAAATTGACTTTGACCAATTATTTTACCCCTATCCCGTTAATAAAGGGTACTTCCAAAAACCCTTCTGCTATCTTCGGAGACAAGGCTTGCACAATTTTTAACACCGGAGTTTACTCGTGAAAATGAGGACGTTAAAAATTGTGTGTAACGCAGTGGCGGGGGTTTTTAGAAGTACCCGTATAAATTGCCTCCCCTCCGCCATCCATTCATCAAGGTTTTTCAGACAAAGGCTATTTTTTGCTAGCTGGCTTGAAAAGATTCTCCACAAATCTCCTTCTAATGGCTAAGTGACTTTCGTCGCATCGGTTCAGAGAAAAACGGGACATATTTGCCAGGTGAACTCCAGCAATTCTCTTGATCGCCAACTGCTCAACGGCAGCGGAAAAACAGTACTCTATTAATTCGATAGGGTTACTTATATTTGTAGGCCCAGCCTTTAGAAAAACGGGGTCTACCATGCCATTTTTACGCTATTCCGCAGAGCAGAGCAGTGCTTTGAGAGAATCCTTCAAGTTGCTTTTAGCCCCTCAGCAACTGGTTGGGATGTTCCTGGCAGGGACATTGGTCTTTGCACTTTCAGGCAACCCTGTTTTCGGTCAAACTGCCTTGGAAACCGCGTCAGTAGATCCTGTCCCAGTGGCGGTTACCCCTTCCCAAACTAGCTACTACGTAGAGGCTGGTTCTTACGGGACTAAACGCGAAGCAGATCCTCCAAACTATACGAGAGATTTAAACAAGACAGGTATTCCCGCCTTTGCCAAAGTGGATTGGCTCACCGTGGGATTGGATTATCGCGTGCGCTTTGAATATCGAAACAATGATATCCGCAGACCGGAAAGCTTCAGCAATGATTTCCCGTTTTTATTAAGAGGCAGGGCATATGCGGGGGTCAAGGAAATTTTGGACCCGTTGCGTTTGGTTGTTGAAATAGAAGACGCTGCACGTGTAAACGGAAATTACCCACTAGATGATCGGGACGTTAATCGCTATGAGATGATCCAGGGTTATGCCGAACTGTTTTTCGACAATCTGTTAAAGGAAGATGATCTGGGCAACAATCGCCCCGTCTACATCAGAGGAGGTCGGATGTGTTTTGAGTTTACCGACCGCAGGTTAATTGGATTGAATCAGTGGCGCAACACCACCAACAACTTTTTGGGAGTGCGGGCCACCGTTGGACAGGATAAGAACGACTGGCAAGTGGACGTCATGGCTCTTAAACCCATCGAGCGAATCATCGATGAATTTGACGAGGCAGACAGCGATCGATATTTCTGGGCGGTCATTGGCCACCATCGCAAGTTCTCTCAAGTTGTTACTGTCGAGCCTTACTACCTTGCGCTTCGACAGGAGCCAAGCGAGGCCAACGGCGAGCGCTATCGACAAATACATTCCCCCGGTTTGCGATTCTATGGTTACATCTATAATACCGGGTTCAACTACGATGTAACCGGCACGTATCAGTTTGGACTGGAGCGGGATCAGACCCAGCGTGCTTATGCGGTCACCACGGAATTCGGATACACCGCGACCCAAAGCCCATGGAAACCCAGGGTCAGTCTGTTCTTTGGTTATGTTACCGGGGATAGGGACCCTGATGACAACGTCAACAATCGGTTCGAAAGGTTTTTTGGCTTCGCGCGGCCGTGGTCCTCTGATGACTACATCATTCCGGAGAATGTAATCACGCCCAAACTCAAGGTTGAATTTGAACCCACCAAAGGCATCAAAATGGATGGTGGATACAGCTTCTATTGGTTAGCCAGCGGAACGGATCGCTTTAACAACCTCCTGGCTGGAAATTCATTCAATAGAGATCAAAGCGGGAACAGCGGTACCTTTCTTGGTCATGGACTGGACGCAAGAATTCGATTTAAACCAGTGAAATTCATAGATGCCAATATTGGATATACGTACTATTCCATCGGTGAATTTGTACAGAACCGCCAATTCGCCTCAAATGGAGAGTATGCGGACTTTTCCAACTTTGCCTACGTTGAACTATCGTTCAATGTGCTGGATATGTTCAGTCCCAGGAAGAAATAGTATCAAATGCCCAGCGTTAAATACTCCTTGAAACGCTCTGTTTTAGGATTGTTGAACATCTCCTCCGCTGGTCCTTGTTCCACAACATCACCCAGATAAAGGAAGATGACATGGTCCGCAAGCCGCTTGGCCTGGCGAAGAATGTGGGTGACAAGAACCACGGTGTAATCCTTTTTCAATTCCTTGAAAAGCTCCTCAATAGCCCGGCTTGACAGCGGATCTAACGCGGATGTAGGCTCATCCGCCAGAATGATTTCCGGGTTGATGGCTAGCCCGCGCGCCAGGCAAAGACGTTGTTGCTGGCCTACGGACAACATCCGAGCGGAGTGGTTCAACCGGTCTTTGACTTCATCCCACAACGCTACTTCGCGCAGATGCTTTTCTACCCGCCGGCGCAGAACAACCATATCCCTAATGCCTTTCAGTCGCATACCATAAGCTATGTTTTCGAAGATGGACATCGGGAGGGGCTGTGGCTTTTGAAGCAACAATCCCATTTTTTGGCGGATCAGGGTAATGTCACCCTGCTTGGAGAGAACATCATCTTCGTCAATCAGGATTTGTCCACTCAAACTTAAGCTTGGATCCAAGTCCGTCAAACGGTTCATGGAACGCAGCAGTGTCGTTTTTCCACAGCCTGACGGTCCAAGCAATACGGTTATACCATTGCGCGGGATGTCAAGGCTCACGCTCTTGAGAATTTCGGTTTTGCCGCTTCTGACTACCAGATTTCGAACGCTTACTGCAGCGTCTGTACGAGCAATGCTTGATTCCATGGTTAGGATTTTACCCTGCTTAGCCTGCGACTGGTCAGGCTTATGATGAGAATGAGAAAGGTTAGGACCACTGCCGCAGCGTAAGCGCGTTCGCGAACTTCCGGCACTGGTGAACCCAGTTGGAAAAAGATGGCCAGCGGGAGGGTAGCAACGGGTTGTCCTAAGCTTGTAGGAATGTAATCGGTATATCCGGCCGTAAACAAAACGGAAGCGGCGTCACCGATTCCGCGGCCAAAAGCCAGCATCACGGCTGTGATAAGACCAGGTGCGGCCGATCGCAGATACACGGTCCATGCGATTTGGGTTTTCGTAGCACCCAGGGCTGTTGAAGCCTCCATAAGCGCTTTGGGAACGCCTTGAAGCGCTTCATCCATAGCCCGGAGCATGATAGGAATAATAAGAAATGTTACGGTAACAATCCCCGCCAGGAGACTGGCCCGGAAACCAAGATAGATCATCAGGGTAAAGGCAAAAGCACCGTAAACAATGGAGGGCACTCCCCACAAAACATCCAGCACAAAACGTACACCCAGCAGCGTTTTCTTGCGATTTGCCAAATGAATGTTCATCAACAACGCAACCGGAAGGCTTACCAGAAAGGCCAGCAAAGCCGCTCCCAGTGCCAAAGCCAGTGAACCTACGATGGCATTTAAAATGCCGCCATCGCCTCCAAAGTGATACCCCCCCTGTGGTGGCTGACTGATGATCTCCCAGGTTACAGATGGCAAGCCTTTGCTAAGCACGGTAAAGAGAATGGCTCCCAGTACCAAGACGATCAGCGCAAAGGAGAGTTGCATAATGCGCAGCGCAACACGCTCTTCGAATTGCCTGATGAATTTCCGGAGGCTATTCATTTAGCAGACGTTTTTAGGATGATGTAGCGTGCGGTGGCATTGAACCCCATGACAATAATCAGCAGCAAAAGGGCGCCGAACATCATCGCGGAACTGTAGCTGGGGATCGACATCATTTCGCCATAATTGTTCGCGATCAGTGCCGGTAATGGGTAGCCTGCCATAAACGGATTCGTTGGAATTTGAACCAGGTTACCCGCAACCATGAGTACCGCAATCGTTTCGCCAAATGCTTTCGATAACCCCAAAGTATAAGCGGAAAACACCGCTGGTAGCGCTTGCCTGACCACGAGCTTAACGGCACTCCAATAAGAAGCTCCCAGCGAAAGCGCCACTTCTTTTAACTCTGGGGGTGTATTGCGAAAAGCCTCCATAAGCATGTGGAGCACAAAGGGAATCGTCATGACACTGAGCACAAGCGCTCCGGCTAAAACACTGTAACCGGATGTTTCAATGCCCAGGCAAGCACCGACAAAAGATACCGCAGGAACCACCATGAGAATGCCCCAAACGCCGTAAACCACTGACGGCAAGCCGGCGAGAATGTCGATTACAGGATGCACCATGCGCAGCAGTCGCGGAGATCCGTATTGCGTAATGTAGAGTGCGGAGAACAGACTAATGGGTGCAGAAATCAGAAAGGATAAGACGGTTACCCACAGTGAACCCACGATAAAGGCGCGGAAGCCGAACTCTCCCCTCATGGGTGACCAGTTCGTGCCCCAAACCAATTCACCCAACCCTACATTTTTTATAATAGGCAAGCTTTGGATGGTGAGCCCCAGACCAATTGCTAATGGGACAAGCATGACCAATCCCAGCAGAAAGCCCGTACTCCTGGAGAAGAGCCAATCCTTTAACTGGAGCGCATTCATTGTGGTGACAACAGGTCCAGTTGTTGTTGAAACTTGGTCGGTTCCAACGGAACATATCCGGCGCCCAACACTTGTTCCTGGCCCTTGGTTAACACCCAGTACAGAAAGGCTTTTACTGCCGGATTATCCGACTGGCCCTTGCTCACAAAGTAGAGTTCACGTGATGGTGGTGAAGGGTACTTGCTCTCTGCCACAGCAGTTTGCACTTCGCGGTAGCTTTGGTAGAAATTTTCCTCCGTATCAATGGTTCCGTTGGCATTTAAATCAATAGGAAGTACTGCAATTCCCGGGTAGGGTTTGTCGGTTTTCAAATCGTACAAGTAGACAGTGTTGTTGAACCCGATACCGCCTGGATCTTTTCTTACAGCATCTGCTAATCCGGGATCACCAAAGATTCCGATGCCCAGCAAATCCTCCTGTTTGGCTCCCACAAATGCAGCCCAAACATCGGCTGCACCGGAAGCATCAGAGCGGGTAAACACTTTGATGGCACCGCCACCGCCGACCAACTGGTCCCAACGGGTTATGCTTCCGTCTACAAAAATCTTTTTAAACTCGTCCTGAGTTATACCCCGTTGCATAAGTTGAGCAAATGCGGGGTTATTGGTGTTAATGGTAGGAAACACTGCATCCATGACTACGGGAATGGGATAGGCTCCCTGATCGAACTCAGCCTGGGCAATATCGCGTGAAATCATGCCTAAATCCACCAGTCCGGAGAGCACATCGGTCATTCCTTTGCCGGCCCCACCGGCCGAAAGATTGATCCGTACCTCCGGGTATTCTTTGTTAAAGTTTTCTACCCAAAGTGCCGCTAGTGGATATAAGGCAAAGGCCCCTGAAATATTGATGGTGCCTTTCAAAACCGGATCGCCATTCGCATCAAGAGATTGGGTGGTGTTGTTGCCACAACCGATCAGAAAGGTAGTAAAAATGACGAGGGAAAGGCTGTGGACGTGATTGCGACGCATAGGGTAATTCAAATTGTGGTGCAATTTACTACTTTATCCATATACTATACCGAATTAGTAGGATAAAATAAAAAAGTATGCTTAATTTAATTAATGTAAAAATAACTTTAATGCCTGATTTTACGAGGAGTGATCAGAGAATCAGTTCTGTTTAGCCCGTTTGCGTGACAATTTTGTCTCGCGATTGATGATCTCTTCAAGCGTTGCCCCACGCAGCATTTCTACCGTTTGCATTCGCACTTCCGTAAAGACGCTGCGAATACCGCAGCTCGCTTCATCCTTGCATTCCTCGCATTTCTCGTAAAGCAAATGTGAAACGCATGGTAACAACGCAATGGGTCCGTCAAACAGACGCATTACTTCTAATATATTGATGGCAGAAGGCTCTTTGTGCAGGTAGTATCCCCCCCCCTGTCCCTTCTTGCTCATTAAGATTCCGGCTTTCTTCAAATCCAACAAAATTCCTTCCAGGAACTTCTGCGGAATATGTTCACTTTCGGCAATTTGAGAAATTGTAATTGGCTCTCTGTCGGGTTTTTTGGCAAGGTACACGAGAGCATTTATGGCGTATTTGGCTTTGCGGGATATCACTTTACAAAAGTACGGCTCAGCCAATAAAGACTATACACATCGTGATTTATGATGATTGGGGAATGGCGCGGTCGCGCCCGACGAGGTCAGGAACTCGTAAGCGGGATTTTGGGTCTTTTGCCGGGCAGCGTTACCGCCTTACTTCGACTAATCATCCAAACCGCCAGGAGAATGAGGGCCATTCCCCCGAAATGCGTAGGCAGAAAGCGCTCCCCATCCAGCCAGCCCCAGGCGATGGCCACCACCGGAATGGAGTACGTGATGGACGACGAAAACAACACCCCCGTGCGCTGAATGAGCATGAAGTAGATGATGCTGGAGAGCGCCGTACCGAAAATAGCCATGAGCGCCACCATGCCCGTGGCTCGCCAGGCGCCTTCGGTGTAAGCCAAAGTGTCCACAATGCCGCTAAAAGGCAGCGCGATAGCCGCCAAAGAGCCAATGAACAGCAGCGAAAACACCGTGATGCCCACTGCGGGCACGTCTTGCAATTTGGATTTGATCAGGTTAATGGAAGCCCCGTAACAGGTGGTGGCAACCAAAACGAAGAGGCCGTACAGGCCATCGCCGCCAAAGCCCTTTCCGTCGCTAAGCACGATGACCACCGCTCCGACCAGCCCCACAAAAATGCCGGCAACCTTCACGGCGGGTACCTTGAGCTTGAACATGGTCATGCCCAACAGCAGCGCAAACACGGGGGTAGTGGCATTCAGTACCCCGGTCAGCCCCGAATCCAGGCGGGTTTGCGCCAGCGCAAAGAGGAACGGAGGGATTCCGCTGCCCAAAATGCCCACCCCGGCAATGGCGGGATACTTACCCTTGGGAATGCGCTTGAACCAGACAAAAGCCAACGGCGACAGGCAAAGCCCGGCGATGAACACGCGCAGCAACCCGACCTGGGGCCAGGTCAGCACCTCCAGCGAACCTTTGTAAAGGATGAAAATGGATCCCCAGATTACGCTGAGCACGGCCAGTATGCCAAAATCAAGGGGACCCGGTCCGGGCGAAGGGCTTGGCGTGCTCAGGGTGTCGGAGCGTTCAGCTTCTTCCACAGGTGATCTTTGAGGGTTGATAGCCCTTTGCCCGTAACCGAACTGAAAAACAACACTTCAGTTTTAACGAGTTTTTCGGTCTTAAGCGCGGCGTTCAGTTCCTTTTTTATGGCCGTTTGCAGCTCGTCATCCAATAAGTCGGACTTGGAAATGGCCAGGATGCGGTCTTTGTGCAGCAGTTCTTTGTTGAAGGCCTCCAGTTCTTGCAGCAAAATCCCGTACTCCTTGGCGTGATCGGGGCTGTCTGCCGGAACCAGAAAGAGCAAGACCGCATTGCGTTCGATGTGCCGCAGAAAGCGGTAGCCTAAGCCCTTGCCCTGACTGGCGCCTTCAATGATGCCCGGAATGTCGGCCATCACGAACGAAAAGTGCTCGCGGTAGGGCACAATGCCCAGGTTGGGCACCAGCGTGGTAAAGGCGTAGTCGGCGATTTTGGGTTTGGCAGCGGTTATGGAGGCCAGCAGCGTGCTTTTGCCCGCATTGGGAAAGCCCACCAGTCCTACGTCGGCCAGGACTTTGAGCTCCAGGATGACCCAATGCTCCGTGCCCTCTTCGCCCGGCTGGGCATAGCGCGGGCTTTGGTGCGTGGCGCTTTTGAAGTGCGTATTGCCC
>CAYSDI010000046.1:0-27288 GCA_964429745.1 uncultured Chitinophagales bacterium
ACGCTGGGGGGGGATAGCGTGGCGGCCCTTTCGCGCTCCGCTACTTCGCCACCGACTTTCCCAACCCTGCCCAGCCCCTTCCCGAAAGCTTGCTGTACGACTTGGCCGGGTACCGCGCCGCCAGCGGCGGTGCCGGGCACAGCTTGGACGCCTACGCTTGGGATCGGCTCGCTGCTGCATTCAAAGCCGCGGGGCATGATCGCGGCCAGGCGGTCCACCCGGCAGGCTACCTGGACGGATCGCTGTTCGGCAACGCGGGAGCAGACATTCCCACGGAAATGGCCCTGATTTGGGCCGCGCTGCACGAGATGATCGACGAACTGGCGCAGCGCGGTTTGCCACCGGAAGCCTGGACGGGACGCCTGGTGCTCCGAGTGGCCAGTGGACCAAACTTCTTTGCAGAGTTGGCCAAATTCCGCGCGTTGCGCATCGGTTGGGACCTGCTCAGCCAGTCGCTTCCCGGTCGGGAGCACCCGCTGCCCTGTCCGGAAATTCTGGGCACTGCGGTGAGCTGGAACCTGGCCGCCAGCGATACGCACAACAACCTATTGCGGCTCAGCACCGAAGCTGCTTCGGCGATGCTCGGCGGCGTTGACTCGCTGTCGCTGCCGCGTTTTGATGCTCCCACAGCAGCGGACAGCGATTTCTCGCGCCGCATCTCTGACAACCTGGCCCTGTTGCTGGACAAAGAAAGCCACCTGCTGCGGGTGGACGATCCGGCCGCTGGCAGTTGGTACCTGGAGCACCTGACGGATGACTTGGGAGCACTCGCTTGGACGCGTTTTCAAGCCATTGAGGCACTGGGTGGGTTCACCGCTGCACTGCAAAATGGTCAGGTGCACACCTGGATCAAGGAAGCCCGAACGCGAAAGGCCTTTTCACTCGTGCAGCCAGGAAGCGGTTGGATCGGCGTCACGCGCTTTCGTCCGGTTCAAGCGGCCAATCAACCCGCCAATGCTGACGCAACTTCTAGCACAGTGCCGGCCGCTCAGCAGGCTCTGGCTCCTACAGCCACACCGGCTGGTACAAGCGATCCTGTTGCTGGAAAAACGAGGGCCTTTGACCCGATTTTGCCCTGGTTGGCCGAACAAGAACTTGCCATGCAGGCCGCCCATAACCCACCTACCAAAGCTTTGGAAACCAAGCCATCCGCGCCATGAAAGCTCCGATTCAACAACTGACTTTTGGGCGCAGCGCCTCCGGTTACGGGCAAAAAACGGGCGAAAGCACCGCAACTACCCGCGAAACCCCGGAGGGAATTTCCATACCGCAGCACATGGAACCGGCGGTTCCCGGCCACCTGCAACACCTGGATTACGCCGCCGGCATTGCGCCCTTTTTACGCGGACCTTACGGTTCTATGTACATTCTGCGGCCCTGGACCATCCGGCAATACGCCGGGTTTAGCACGGCGAAGGCATCCAACGCTTTTTACAAACGCAACCTCGCCGCGGGTCAAAAAGGGCTTTCCGTGGCCTTTGACCTGGCTACGCATCGCGGCTACGATTCCGACCATGCACGTGTAGCCGGCGACGTGGGCATGGCCGGTGTGGCCATTGATTCGGTCGAAGACATGAAGGTGCTTTTCGACGGCATTCCGCTGGGTGAAATGTCGGTATCGATGACTATGAACGGGGCCGTGATCCCAATCATGGCTTTTTATATTGTTGCTGCCGAAGAACAGGGCGTTGCTCCCGAAACACTTCAGGGTACCATACAAAATGATATCCTAAAAGAGTTTATGGTGCGCAACACCTACATCTATCCGCCTGCGCCATCCATGCGGCTGGTCGCAGATATTTTTCGCTACACGGCGGCGCGCATGCCTAAGTTCAATTCCATCAGCGTTTCGGGCTACCACATGCAGGAAGCCGGGGCAACCGCTGACCTGGAGCTGGCCTACACGCTCGCCGACGGGCTGGAGTACATCCGCACCGGGCTCAGCACCGGGCTGACGATCGACGAATTTGCACCGCGTATTTCGTTTTTCTGGGGGGTGGGCATGGACCACTTTATGGAAATTGCCAAGTTGCGGGCAGGGCGCTTGTTGTGGGCGCGTCTGCTCCGCGACTTTAACCCGAAAGACGAAAAGTCGATGGCGCTGCGCACGCATTGCCAGACTTCCGGTTGGAGCCTGGCCGGTCAGGACCCTTTCAACAACGTAGGTCGAACGGCCATCGAAGCGCTGGCGGCCACCATGGGCCACACGCAGAGCCTGCACACCAACGCCCTGGACGAAGCCATTGCCCTGCCCACCGATTTCTCCGCGCGCATTGCCCGCAACACCCAATTGGTGTTGCAGGAAGAAACAGGCATCACGCGGGTGGTGGATCCTTGGGGCGGTTCCTACTACGTAGAATACCTTACGGATCAATTAGTTCGAAGGGCCTGGCAACACTTGCAGGAGATCGAGGAACTCGGCGGCATGGCCAAGGCGATTGAAACGGGCCTGCCCAAAATGCGCATCGAAGAAGCCGCGGCGCGCAAACAGGCGCGGCTGGACGCGGGTGTGGATGTGCTCATCGGTGTCAATGCCTACCGCAGCGGCGAGGCCGATCACATGGACATCCTCTCTATTGACAACAATGCCGTCCGCAAGGAACAGGTGGAACGCCTGGAGCAACTGCGCGCGCGACGGGATCCAAAGGCCGTGGAAGCAGCGTTGAAGGCGCTCGGGCAAGGAGCCCTTTCGCCCGAGGCAAATTTGTTGGAACTGGCGGTCGATTGCGCGCGAAAACGCGCTACATTGGGCGAAATATCGCTGGCGCTGGAGCAGGTTTTTGGCCGCTACCAGGCTGTAATCCGCTCCATCAGCGGGGTGTACGCCAAAGAAATTGCTATGGACGAACGATTCCACGCCGCTCTGGAGCGCTCCGACCGCTTCGCCGAACTGGAAGGGCGCAGGCCGCGCATTTTGGTAGCCAAACTCGGCCAGGATGGGCACGATCGCGGCGCCAAAGTGATTGCCACCAGCTTTGCTGATTTGGGCTTTGACGTAGACATAGGACCGCTGTTCCAGACGCCGGCAGAAGTGGCCCGCCAGGCCATGGAAAATGACGTACACGTGGTGGGGATCTCTAGTCTGGCCGGCGGTCACAAGACGCTGGTGCCGCAGGTCATTGCGGAGTTGGCTGCGCTGGGCCGGGCAGACATCATGGTCATTTGCGGCGGCGTGATTCCCGAACAAGATCACGAAGCGCTTTACCAGGCGGGAGCCGTAGGCATCTTTGGACCTGGCACCGTCATTGCAGTAGCAGCGGGGGATATCCTGGACCTGCTCATCAAAAGCCGCACAGCGTGAGCGATGGTAAAAAACCCTCTCCTGGTGAGGCCCAGCGCGAATTTCTGGCGCGCCAACGCGGCAACTTTGATCCAGCGGCACTGCTAGACGGCCTCCGCAATGGCGACCGGAATTCACTGGCGCGCGCGCTGACACTGGTAGAAAGCGATCGGCTGGAGCACCGCCAATTGGCGCGTCAAGTGCTGGAAGCCTGTCTTCGCGATGGCTCAGCAGAAACTCGCCATTCTTCGCTGCGCATCGGCATAACCGGTGTGCCGGGTGTGGGCAAAAGCACCTTCATTGAGCGCTTGGGCATGATGCTCGTGAACGCCGGGCATCGCGTAGGCGTCATGGCCGTAGACCCTTCGAGCGAGAAAAGCGGAGGCAGTATCCTGGGTGATAAAACCCGTATGGAAAAGCTCTCTGCGCACGATGCGGCCTTTATCCGACCCAGCCCTGCCCGGGGAACGCTCGGTGGTGTGGCGGATCGCACAAGAGAACATATCTTATTGTTTGAAGCCGCCGGTTACGATATCGTGCTGGTAGAAACTGTCGGGGTTGGGCAAAGTGAAACCGCGGTGCACAGCATGGTGGACTGTTTTCTACTGCTGCTGTTACCGGGGGCCGGCGATGAATTGCAAGGCATCAAACGCGGTATTGTGGAAATGGCCGATTTGCTGGTGGTGAACAAAAGCGACGGCGATTTTGAAAAACGCGCGCTGGAAACGCAACGTGACTACGAGCGGGCGCTGCATCTCTTTCCACCGACAGAAAGCGGTTGGGTACCCCCCGTGTTGCGCTGCTCTTCAATCATACAATATGGTATGGAAAAGGTGCTCGAACAATTGCTGGCTTTCCGCGATGCGATGCAGACGGGCGGCCATTTTGCCCTGCGCCGCCAAGAGCAGGCGGGCTCGTGGATGCACGAGGCTATCCGCGATGGACTCAGTGCGGGTTTTTATGCCAACTCAGCCATCCGAAGGGCGCTGGCCGAAGAAGAGTTTGCGGTGCGCGCAGGCGCTGTGCACCCACTGCAAGCGGCAGAGCGACTGCTTTCGCTCTTCCGCGAACACTGAGCGGAGCTTGCCCTAACGGGAGTTTACCCTGAAGGGGACCTACAGCAACGCTAGTCTGCTTAGAGTTGCGCAATAATGGTCTGGAAAAACTCCGACCAAGCGGCGTGCAGGTGAAAGTTTTCGTGTGCAAAGCGAACAATGACGATGTTTTTGGGCGGGTACACGTACAGGTACTGGCCATAAAGTCCGGCCGCTATGTAAATGCCGGCATCCTCCCCTTCTAACCACATTTGGTTCTTGTAGCGAACAAACTGACCCTGCAGCGTATCACCGTGTGAACCTTCGCTGAAAAATTCCCGCGGTATAAGCTGCTGCCCATCCCAATCTCCTTGCCGGGCCATCAGCCTTCCGAACTTGGCAAAGTCTATGGCGGTGCTGTTCATGCAACAGAAAGCCTTAACCGTGCCGTTGCCATCAGTGCTCCATTTAACAGGATTTTCCGTTCCAATTTTAGACCAGATTCGCTCCGCTAACAAGGTTTCGATTGGCTGATTCATCGCGGCTTCAAGCACCATGGACAACACCTGCGTATTGCCGTTTTCATACCGAAAGGTCTTTCCTGGCGCAACACGACGGTCCAGGCCTTTGGTGTAGATTTGGTCTAAATGAGGTGTGTAATATTGCCAGCCGTCTATCGGATAGTGTATGCCAGAGGTGTGGTTGAGCAAATGCCGAATGCTGATGTCCGGCAGCGGAAAATCGGGCAGGTAGCGCTGAACTTTATCCTCCAGCGATCCTATGCGGCCCTCCGCTACAGCCAAACCCACCAGGCTGCCCACAAAAGTTTTAGCGACCGAAAAACTGGTGACTGATTTTTCCGGTGCGTGGCCATTGAAATACCCCTCGTAGAGAATCGTATCATTTCTTATGATCACGAACACCTGCGTGGCTGAACTGCGCAGGTATTCTTCCATAGGAACTGTGCCTATACCGAGGAAAGTGGGAACAACGTGCAGCTTTTGTCCCAGATTCAGCGGCACCGCAGGCCGCTTGAAGTCAAAAGGCTGCGGGGCAGGGTCAAGGGTTACATAGTCAAAACGGAACTGATCGGAATAGCCCGGAGCATTCAGAAACAAGCGCCTGCCCAGCGTGCAGCCGGAAAACAGAACAAGGCTCGTCAGAGCCAGCACAAGAAATCGCATAACGAGAGAGGGGTTGCTGCAAAAATACGCAAGGGCAGCGCTAAAACCCTTAGGCCGGATACAGCCAATAAGGTTAAACCCAAAGCGTGCGCTGATTAGGGCTCCGATTGAGTATCGATTTGACCGTTTGCGGGGCGTCTTTCCTAATCCAACCTAATCCAGCCCGTCTTGCTAGCCGTCTTGACCGTGTTGCTTGGCGTTCGGAGCGGCATCTTGCGAGGAATCCTCCGCTTCATCAGGGTCCGAACCATGCAGCCGCCGGTCGGCCACATGCGTGTTCAGGAACGCATTGATGCGCTCCACAGGAAAGTTGCTTTTGATTTCGCCGAACGCGTTGATGCCAATTTCGAACCCCACCAAGTCTGTATTCACTTTGGCTTTTTTGCCCTGCCCGGGCTTTTTTACCCCAATTCTGTTCGATTTAGGGTTCGTTTTTCCGTCCTTGGGGTTTGAAGGTTGGCTCATAGCAGAAGATTGTAAAACCGATTTATCCGGTTTGGGTCAGACGGAAAACAGGCCTTACAAAAGCGTTGTTTCAGCCTGCCAACAATGCGTCGAAGACGTCGAGCTTGCGTTGAAGGCGCTGAATGACTTTTTCCTTTCCCATTACCGCCATAGTTTCAAACACCGGCGGGCCTTGCAAAGTTCCCGCCAAAGCCAGTCGCAGGACGGGCATCAGCATGCCCAAGCCTTGGCCCGTCCGCGCCGAAAAGTCTTTTACGCTGGCCTCTAAGGGCTCCGGTTCAAAAGGCAAACACGCCTGGAGTTCTTGCAGAAGTTCATCAAAAACGGGTCGTCCTTCGACCTTGTACTTTTTGCGCAACGCTGCCTCGTCAAGCGTGCGCGGTTCTTCAAAAAAGTAGTGGCCGGCATCGGGCATTTCCTGGAGAAAGTGCACCCGTTCCTTGAGCATCCCCGCGATGGCTGGCAGGGTAGTCGCGTCGTGCGGCACCCCCTTTTCGACCAACATTTGCCCCAGCCTTTGAGCCAATGCGTCGTTGTCCATGCGCTTGAGGTATTCCTGGTTAAACCAGCGGGCTTTGTCGAAATCGAAACGCGCTCCCGCCTTGTGCACCCGGTCCAGGTCAAAGGTCTGGACCAATTGGTCCAGCGAGAACAACTCCTGCTCCGTGCCCGGATTCCAGCCGAGCAGGGCCAGGAAATTCAGCAGGGCTTCGGGTTCAAAACCGTTTTCGCGAAAGCCCATCCAGGTCTGGCCAGAGCCGGCATCCAGCCAGTTGAGCGGAAAAACCGGGATGCCGAGCTTGTCAGCGGTGCGCTTGCTGAGCTTGCCCTGCCCGTTCGGGTTCAGAATAAGCGGCAAATGGGCGAAGGCCGGGCGTTCGTTTTCCCAGCCCAGGTAGCGGTAAAGCAGGATGTGCAGCGGCCCCGAACTCAGCCATTCCTCTCCCCGGATCACATGGGTGATGTGCATCAGGTGGTCATCTACCACATTGGCCAGGTGGTACGTTGGCAGGCCGTCGGCTTTAAGTAAAACCTTGTCGTCCACTTCTTCGGAGCGGAAGCTGACCTCGCCACGGATTAGGTCAGTGAACGCGATGGTCTCGTTATCCGGCACGAGCAAGCGCAGCACTTTGTCCGCGCCTGATTCCAGCAGGCGAGCAGTTTCTTGCGCAACAAGCGATAAACTATTCCGCAGGGTCATTCGCGTATGCACGTCGTACTTGGGCGGCTGACCGCTGGCTGCCTCTTCGCGCACACGCCATTGCTCCAGTTCTTCCTCGGTGTCGAAGGCGTAATAGGCATGGCCGCTGTCCAGCAATTGTTGGGCATACACGCCGTAAATGGCGCTGCGCTCTGACTGTCGGTAAGGCCCGTCAGGGCCGCCCTGGGCAGGCCCTTCGTCCGGCGTGAGGCCGCACCAGGTAAGGGCTTCCATCAGGTACTCCTCGGCATGATCCACGTAGCGTTTCTGGTCGGTGTCTTCAATCCTAAGCAAAAACTGGCCCCGGTGATGCCGAGCAAAAAGGTAGTTGTAAAGGGCCGTGCGGATCCCGCCGATGTGCAGCGGACCCGTTGGACTGGGGGCAAAACGAACGCGGACAGCCATGGGGGAAGGGGGAGATTACAGATAACAACCTGACTACCAGGCCATTGAAAGCAATGCAGCTCCCAACTAGCAACCTTCGTCAGCGCCGCCGCATTGGTCGGCAAAGTTAGCGCTGATTAGGTAACTTTGACGCGAAGGCTCCTGCACCTGAGCGTGAGCCTGAGCACTTGAACCCACGTTGCTATGTCGTTTTCCTCACCTGCCGCGCCCCAATCCATGTATTTTGTCAAAACACCGTTTTACCTGAAGAAAATCTTCTCGGCCATGACCTGGGATTTTCCCGGTGGGGAGAAAGAAATCTACCTCACGTTTGACGACGGACCCACGCCTGGCATCACGGAATTTGTGCTGGAAACGCTGGCCCTTCACCAGGCCAAAGCCACTTTCTTTTGCCTGGGCAGCAAGGCAGACGCACAACCGGAATTGATCGAGCGCATTCGGATGGAGGGCCACGTAATCGGCAACCATACCTACAACCACCCCAACGGCTGGAAAACCGACGACGAAAGCTACCTGGCAGACGTAGCCAAAGCTGCGCAAGTGCTACCGGGCAAGCTGTTCCGCCCGCCGTACGGACGCATAAAGATTACACAAATTGAAGCCTTGCGCAACGACTACCACATTGTCATGTGGGATGTCATCAGCGGTGATTTTGACGAAGACATCAACGAGGAGCGCTGTTTGCAAAACATGGTAGACAACGCCAAAGACGGCTCCATCATCGTGATGCACGACAGTCCCAAAGCAGAAGCCAAGCTTCGCTACGCCCTTCCCCGGTTATTAGAACATTTTAAGACCCTCGGTTACTCGTTTGCTACCGTGCCCGCCGAAGTGCCGGTGCGCTCCTGAATGGGCGGCTGCAAACAGCCCTGATGACACTGGTCGATACCCACGCGCACCTTTATCATGCTCGTTTTGACGAGGACCGCGAAGCGGTCCTGGATCGGGCCACGGCTTCTGGTGTAGCGCGTTTTTACCTGCCCAACATCGACGCTGGCTCTATTTCCGGCATGTTGGACCTGGCAGAACGGCACCCAAGCCATTGTTTTGCCATGATGGGCGTGCACCCCTGTTCCATTGGCCAGGCGTTTGAAACAGAATTGGCGCTGGCCGAATCCTGGCTGTTTCAGCCACCACAGCCTGTTCGCTTTGTGGCTGTTGGCGAGATTGGGCTGGATTACTACTGGGACAAGACCTTCGTAGAGCAGCAAAAAGTGGCTTACCTGCAACAATTGGACTGGGCCGCCCGCCTGGATTTGCCGGTGGCCATCCATTCCCGCGACTCGCTGGAGGATACCATTGGTTTGGTGGAAGGGCTTGGGAACGCCAGGCTCCGCGGGGTGTACCATTGCTTCAACGGCACGTTGGAACAAGCCCGCCGGATAACGGACATGGGGTTTTTCCTGGGAATTGGCGGAGTGGCTACCTACAAAAACGGGGGCCTGGACCGAGTTTTACCCGGTATTGACCCGGATTTTGTGGTGCTCGAAACGGACGCGCCTTTTCTAGCGCCGGTTCCCCACCGGGGCAAAAGGAACGAACCAGCGTATCTCACGGATATTGCGGCTGTTCTGGCCCAATGGTACGGAACCACACCGCAGGCTATCGCTCAGCGCACGACGGAGAATGCGAACCGACTCTTCCGCTTTGCCTGAAGATGCCTTGTTGCAGCCCCGGTCTTTGAAGCGCGAAGACGGCTCCCGCCATGCCAAACGGAGCCCTTCGCCCGAAAAAATATCTTGTGACGCTGCCCTGACAAGAGGCACATACCGAATTCTTTGGTTTATTCGTTTCCTATGCGGAACTTTGGGCACCTTCGGATGACCGGTGTTGCTCTTTGCCCTGCCGTATTCTGCAAGAAATCCAGGTTGCGTTGCGCTTGGACCTATGGAGAGATGACCGAGTGGACGAAGGTGCTCGCCTGGAAAGCGGGTGTACCCCAAAAGGGTACCGAGGGTTCGAATCCCTCTCTCTCCGCACAAGTATTGTTCCCTAAAAAATTGCGTTACTTGTGGCGCAATTCCACTGCTAAACCAGCATTAAAAAACGCAAAACCCTATAAATTTTAATCCCATGATTAAGAAGCTGTTTGCACTGAGCGTGCTCATTGGCCTCCTTGTGTTCAGCTCGGCCCCGTTGGTGGCTCAGGACAACAATGAGACCGCCACCGAAGCTGCTGCCTCCTCCGCCGAAGAGGCTGCGCCCGATGCTTCTTTCGGCATGCCTTTGCTCAAGCGTTACTTTATTGAAGGTGGCTGGCAGTTCATGGGGATCGTTCTGATTTGCCTTATTTTGGGTCTTGCATTTTGCATCGAGCGCATCATATCGCTGAGCCTGGCAGACATCAATACCCGGAAGTTGTTGGAAGGCGTGGACGAAGCGCTGAAGGCAAAAGATGTGGAGAAAGCAAAAGAGATCTGCAAAGCAACCCGCGGTCCTGTTGCCGGAATCATCTGGCAGGGTCTGACCCGTGTCCGTGAAGGCATTGATGTGGTGGAAAAATCACTCAGTGCCTATGGCTCTGTGCAAATGGGCCTGCTGGAGCGCGGTCTGGTGTGGATTTCGCTGTTCATCGCCCTGGCTCCGATGCTCGGGTTCCTCGGTACGGTTATCGGGATGGTCCAGGCCTTTGATGACATCGCAACAGCAGGGGCTATTTCTGCTTCTATTGTGGCTGACGGTATCAAGGTGGCTCTGCTCACCACGGTGTTTGGTCTGATTGTGGCCATTATTCTCCAGATTTTCTACAACTACATCGTTTCCAAGATCGACGGCATGGTCACCACCATGGAAGACGCTGCTCAGACCTTCATTGACATGTTAGTCAAATACGACGTAGCCAAGCGGAGCTAAAACCCCGAAAACCTATTCCCTATGGAAAGTTTCTTCACGAATGTTGTGCTCCCGGCTGGCATTTACCTTATCCCGGTTGCTCTGGTCATGATGGCGGTCGGCATGTTGTGGGGCATGGTCAGCAATCCGAAAAGTGCCGTCAAATCTGTAGCGGGTATTCTTGCTATGGTGGCTATTTTCCTTGTGGCCTATACCATGTCTGATTCCACCAATTACTCGGACATGCCCGCCTCGGATACAACGGTTAAAGCCGTTCAGGCCGGGTTAATCACGTTTACTGTGTTGCTGGTTATCACAGTCGTTGCCGTGATTGGCTCAGCAATTAAGGATATCCTCAAATAACTCCTCATGGCCAGAACAACCCCTGAGATCAATGCAAGCTCGATGGCGGATATCGCCTTCCTGCTATTGGTCTTCTTTCTGGTAACCACGGAGATTGACATTGACGAAGGCATCAACGTAGCGTTGCCGCCATGGTCGGATGTTCCTCCTCCGCCAGTTGAACTGAACGACAAGAATACATTAACGGTTCTCATCAATTCCCGCAACCAATTGCTGGTGGAGGAAGAGCTTGATGACGTCGATAATTTGCGCAAGCGAACCATCGAGTTTCTTAGCAACAACGGACAGAATCCGGAACTATCGAACAGTCCTCAGGAGGCGGTAGTTTCTTTCAAAGGCGACGTCGGCACCTCTTACGATACGTACATTCAGGTGTACAATGAACTTCGCGGTGCCTACAACGATCTTAGGAATGACCTGACCCGCAAGAAAACGAATGGTCGTGTTGCCAGGTTCAGCGATTTGGATCGCGCCACCCGCGATTCCATCCTCATCGAGGAAATTAAGTTTGCGCTTCCGATACGACTTTCAGAAGCCGAACCCACCAAACTCGGTAAATAACATAGACTATGTTAGGGCACTTTAAGCGCAAGAAAAAAGCCATGCCGGCTATTTCCACGGCGTCCCTCCCGGACATCGTCTTTATTCTGCTCTTTTTCTTCATGGTAGCCACGCGCATGCGCGAAACGGAAATCAAGGTTAAATCCAACCTTCCCAAGGCCACCGAAATGGAGAAACTGGAGAAGAAAGATTTGCTGTCGTACATCTACATTGGAGCGCCTGCTGATGGCTATCAAAAAGAGTTCGGTTCCGCTCCCCGTCTGCAATTAAACGATCGCCTGGCTACCCCGGAAGATGTCATTGACTTCGTGGCCACAGAAAAAGCCAAAATGCGCCCGGAGCTCCAGAATGCCATCATTATCGCCATCAAGTGTGATAAAGAAGCCGACCTGGGTATTTTGAGCGACGTCAAGATTGAACTGCGCAAGGCCAATGCCTTGAAAGTTACCTACATCACCCTCAAGGAAAACAAGAAGAACCGCTAAGCCGTCCTTTAGGTTACCGTTTAGAGCGCCCTGGGTCCCCGTGGATTCAGGGCGTATCTTTGTGGGAACTCTCGCCCCACCATGATTGTACCCATCCTCAGCCTTCTTTTCTGGCTGGGCCTTGAGGGCTACGTTTTCTTTAGCCTCCGGGCCGTTTATGGCACCCCAGACCGGCGCGGCCACACTTGGTTGTCGTTGCGCACGCTGGCTTGGCTGGGTTTCTTCATTACAGTCGCTACAATCGTATACTTCCTGGTCACAGGCCGCCCGGTGCGGGCAAATCTCTTTGGCAACGTGCTGCTGGGCCTAAGTTTTACCTTTCTGATTACCAAGTTTGTGCTGGCTTGCGTGTTGCTGGTCGAAGACTT
The DNA here is from genome assembly GCA_964429745.1 of uncultured Chitinophagales bacterium. Lineage (GTDB taxonomy): Bacteria > Bacteroidota > Bacteroidia > Chitinophagales > BACL12 > WGOA01. Next base: position 12,179 of record CAYSDI010000046.1, read on the forward strand.
GTTTCGCGGCTCCTATTGGGCGTACCGCCATGCGGCCAAAGTGCTCCATACCGCTCCCTCTGGTCCGATTAGTTTGGCTTCGCGGCGCAACTTTTTGGCGCGCATAGGCCTGATCATTGCGGCAGTGCCCTTCAGCACGTTTTTATATGGTATAACCAAGGGCAAATACGCCTTTCACGTGCACCAGATCAAACTGGCTTTTCCCGACCTGCCTTCGGCCTTTGACGGCCTGCGCATTGTGCAACTCTCTGATGTGCACAGCGGCAGTTTCGACAATGTCGATGCGGTGCGCTCCGGCCTTGAACTGGTGGCCGAACAGAACGCAGACCTTTTGCTCTTTACCGGCGACCTCGTCAACGATTTTGCCGAAGAGGTGCTGCCCTACAAGGCCATGTTCCAGGCTCTAAAGCACCCTATGGGCAAATACTCCATCTTGGGGAACCACGATTACGGGGATTATCCGGGCTGGGAAAACGAGCAGACCAAAGTCGATAATTTCGCTGCCCTGCACCAGCACCACGCTGACATGGGCTTTGATTTGCTCAAAAACCGGCATGTGCGCCTGACCAGGGGCCAGGATTCTCTGGTTTTAGCCGGGGTGGAGAACTGGGGCAAGCCCCCCTTCCCCCAGCACGGCGACCTGGACGCTGCCCTGGAAGGAACAAAGCCTGACGATTTTGTCGTGCTCATGAGCCATGACCCCACGCATTGGGATGCCCGTGTGTTGCCCGGTGCTAAGCAAGTGCACCTAACCCTGAGCGGTCATACGCACGGTGCGCAAATGGGCGTGGAGATTCCTGGCGTGCGCTGGAGCCCCTCCAGTTTTGTTTACCCGCGCTGGGCAGGCTTGTACCAGGAAGGCCGGCGCTTTCTGTACGTAAACCGGGGCTTCGGCTTTATTGGATTTCCGGGCCGCGTGGGCATTTGGCCCGAGGTGACGGTGCTGGAATTGGTACGGGGCGAAAGGGTGTAGGGGGGCGGAGCAAGGATAGTGCCATAGGGAACTTTTCAAAACTCCAGAGCTGTTAAAAGATGTTCAGTTTCCACTCAGTTAACGGTCCAGAAAGGTCGTGCAACTTCTTGCCCTAAAGGGATGCTTGATGCTATGCAAGCGTTCCAATAATTTTGAACTTCAATAAAAACTTGACAAATAATATATGTATTTATTTTTTTAAGTAATTGGAATTTTCTTACTCATGCTGGCGTTGACCTCTAAGTTCGTCCTTATCAAACCTAGTTTAGGATAGCGTCAATAATGAATAAATTATACCTTTTATTTACAGCACTGATAACTTTAAATAGTGCGTTTTCGCAGAACTTAGTTTCTAATGGGGATTTTGAAGTTTACTCCATTTTACCAAACAATTACGGACAATCAAATCGCGCATCAGGATGGAATAATGTGAATGGAATTTACAGTGGCCCTCCTTTTGCTTCGCCTGATTATTATAATTCAGCCGGAACAGTGCCCACTTCTTTCGGACCTATAGCGCCCTTCGCAGGCCAAGGTCAGTTAGGATTTGCAACGTTCATTTTTTTTATACCAAATTTCAGAGAATATATTTCAACAACTTTGATTTCGCCTTTAGTGGTAGGAATGCAATACCAGGTCTCCTTTGCTTTATCCAATGGAAACTATGGCGACTATTCAAAATCCACGAACAATATCGGAATCCGTTTTTCAACAGGTCCGCTCTCCCAAGCGGTTAACCAACCTATCCTCGTAAATCCACAAATTGAAATTACAGCAATCACTTACAACTATAATTTCTGGCAGACCTACACCTATTTCTTTACTGCCACAAGCGCCTATACCCGAATCACCATCGGCAATTTCAGAGATGATGCGAATACCTTAGTAAGCCCAACAGGAGCTTCAGGCGCTTATTATTTTATTGACGATATAGTAGTGCAATCAGTTGATCCCCTACCAATCGAACTTATTTCCTTCACAGGAACAAATTACAATAATATGAATATCTTGCAATGGGCAACAGCATCCGAAATAAACAACGATTTTTTTACGCTTGAAAAAAGCAGCGATGCAAAAACGTTTCAACCCATTGCAACAATTAAAGGAGCGGGAAACTCAACAACGGTGTTAAACTATTCTTTCATCGATGAAAGTACATTCAATGGGACAAACTATTATAAACTAAAACAAACCGACTTTAACGGAGCTACTTCACATTCAGAAATAATTTCATTAAGTTCAAGTTCAAAAAACGATTTTGATTTTTTAGTTTATCCGAACCCAGCAACTAACACTATTAATTTTCAATCAGCAGACCCACTAACTCAAATAATAATAACAAATGTTTTTGGTCAAGAAGTACAGACTATTTCAGGAGACATAAACAGCGTTGACATTTCCAACTTACCAAACGGGATTTATTTAATCGCAGCAAGCACCAATAAACAACAAACCCTGAAAACTAAAATTGTTGTGAGCCGGTAGTTAAAACACTTACCCGCAAAGTTGAAACCAGCCCTAAAAGCTGATGCGCGGAGGAGACAGAAGAACAACCTCTAAAACTTTATTCCTCCGGAACCGACCAAAACACCACGGCTTGGTACAAGGTGGTGGGATCTGACCACACCACCATAGCCCTGTAAATTGCGGAGTTGTCATCATTGCGGTTGCTGATCCGGAACTCCACGGCCGGCAATTCCAGGATTTGGCCCTCCAGCTCCAGACGGCAGTACCAGATTCCATCCTGATTTTCGGCTTGAAAAGGAGTTAAAACCGCCTCCGCTTTCAGCGAAAGATTGGCTTCCGCCTCTGCAAAACTCAACGAAGTTGGACGCGTGATGTACAGGGCATAAAAATCGCCGGAAAAAGTCCCTTCGGGTACCCGATCCGATTGCCGAACGATCGGCGCTTTGGCAAACACCCGGTCATAATTAAAGTAGGGCGCGCAACTCATCCGAAAAGCGTACTCGCCTTCTTCGCGGTAAAACAGTTGCCAGGGTTCACAGGTAAAAGATCCTGTATCAGAAGGGGTGTCGGTTTGTAATTGCTCCCCTTCCACCAAAAGGCCGGATAACTCCGTGTCTTTTTTACAGGAATGCATGAATAAACTGAGGGAGACAAGGGCCAGGAGGGAAAAAAGCCCAAAAAATTGCTTCATAGTGTGATTGCTGCTGCAAATTTCCGTGTATTCGGAGGAGTTACCACAAAACCAATCTTCTGGTTATTCACAACAAATTCCACAGTTTGGAGAATATATGCCCTTCTAGACTGGTATAGTCGGTGCACCTGCTTTTAGTGGAATTAATCTAGCAGAAACATGCCATAAGCCATTTTTACGCAGCCTATTTTCGAATGGTGCAGAAAAACGGGGGAAAAATTTCTTGCGACTGGCAAACTCGGTTCGCCCCTACCCCCAGCGGGTTCCTGCACGCGGGAAACGCTGCCAATGCGCTGATAACCTTTGGCTTAGCGGCCAAATTCGGCGCGCAAGTGTTGCTCCGGATAGACGATCTAGACGCAGCAAGAGTCAAGCCGGAATACCTGAATAACATCTGGCAAATACTGGCCTTGCTGGGGCTTAAACCCGATCAGGGCCCTTCGAACCTACAAGAAATGGAGCCCTGGAGCCAGCACCAGCGCCTTGCCAACTACCAGCAACTCCTGGACAAGCTGATCGCTACGGGTCGAGTGTATGGTTGCAGTTGCTCGCGGAATCAGTTGCTGCAAGCCGGCTATTCGTCCCGATACCCAGGAACCTGTCGCCACAAGAATTTGCCGCTGGATCAACCCGGTATTTCCTGGCGATTAAACACAGATGGGCTGGATCCGGTTTCCTGGACAGACGCTTGGCAGGGTCCGCAATCCATCAACACAACACGCGATGAAGGCGATTTCATCATCCGGCGAAAGGACGGTTTACCGGCCTACCACATTGCCTCGTTAAGCGACGATACCACCTTTGGCATCAACCTCATTGTCCGCGGCCAGGACCTGTTGCGCTCTACGGCTGCCCAACTTTTGCTGGCAAGGCTGGCCGGGCTGGCCGCGTTCAACAGCGCTACTTTTGTGCATCATCCCGTGTTAAAAGGCTCCAACGGCCAAAAGCTGAGCAAGACGGCCGGCTCAGCAGCCATCACCCGAACAACGGCGATGCCTTCGCTCGCGGAAGGTGGCCCTTCGCCCGCTGAACACTACCGCAACGCCGCAGCCATGTTGGGCGCCACGCCAGAAACCCTGCCCAAACAACCGCGCCTGGCTGACCTGCTGCAGGTCTTTGCTGCCTATGACCTGCCTCATCCGCAAGCATTGCATTTATCGCTGTAATTTGAGGCGGAAATAACCCCTTACCCATGCCTCAGAAACCGGTGGTCATCACGGCCGCATTGACTGGTGTGCTGGCCAACCGCAGCCAGTGCCCGTACATTCCCTACACGCCTGAAGAAATTGCGGAGGAAGGGCGCCGCGCGGTTGAAGCGGGTGCCAGCATTTTGCACATTCACGCCCGAAATCCGGATGGCACGCCGGCCTACGATGTAGAAACTTATGCCCGCATCCACGAAGAGGTGCGCAAGCGGGTGCCCGATGCCATCATCAATTACAGCACTGGGGCCATTAGTATTTCGAATGAGCAGCGGATTCATCACGTCAGCGCGTTAAGCCCCGAAATGGCGGCCCTGAACATGGGCTCCATGAATTACGCCATCTATTCGTCCAAGAACAAGCAGTTCTACCACGACTTCGTGTTTGCCAACCCCTTCAAGGACATCTCGTTTTTTCTGAACAAGATGCGCGAAGCGGGTTCCATTCCGGAAATGGAAGTTTTTGATACCGGGCACATCAACAACGCGATGCCCTTCATTGATCAGGGACTGATTCCCAAGCCTTACGTGTTCAGTTTTGTGATGGGCGTGCTGGGCGGCATTCCGGCAACGACGGACAACCTGATTCACCAGAGCCGCCAGGTTCCCGCCGGGAGCCATTGGCAGGTGATTGTGATCGGGCGCAAGCAGTGGGCGCTGGCCGCGGTGGCGCTGACGCTTGAAGGGAATTTCCGCGTTGGGCTGGAAGACAACTTTTACCTGCCTGAAGGCGAGATGGCCAAAAGCAACGGAGAACTGGTGGAAAGGGCCGCGTCACTCGCGCGAACGCTGGGCCGCGAACCCGCCACCATCGCCCAAACACGGGCCATGCTGGAACTTCCAGTCATGGCCGTACGTTAATAGTATTGGATTAAACGGATATTGCGATGCGTTCTTTTGAAGTACAGGATTTTGAGCAAGACGTGGTGCTGGCCAGTGAGCAGCAACCCGTGTTGGTAGACTTTTGGGCGCCTTGGTGCGGACCCTGTCGTGTCTTGGGACCTATTGTGGAAAAACTGGCACAAGAGCCCGATGTGGCCTGGACGCTGGTCAAAGTGGATACCGATCAGCACCCTGACTTATCGCAGCGTTTCGGCATCCGGGGCATTCCCAACCTGAAGTTGTTTTACCGCGGAGCCGTGGTGGCGGAACTGCCCGGAGCTTTGCCGGAACACGAACTCCGACAGTGGCTCCGGGAGCAATTGCCCAGCCAAGAGAAGGAAGCCTTGTGGCAAGCCTTGGCGCTGCTGGAGCAGGGCAACGAGACGGAGGCCCTTCCCCTGTTGACGCAGGCACACGCGGCCGGCCTTCCGGAAGCTTCTATCTGGTTGGCGCAAGCGCTGGTCTTCAGCCAGCCGCAAGAAGCCTTGGATATTTTGGAGCACGCCGGTCTAAGCGACCGCGAAAACGCGCTTCGCACGTTGGCGCAAACCTTGCTTGATGACCCGCTTCAAGGTCCTGTTTCGCCAGCACGTGAACCCTATGCGGCTGGCGTAGAAGCTCTGCGCAACCGCGATTTTGATGCAGCGTTGGAACGGCTGATCCGATCGGTTTCGCTGGACAAAAAGTACCGGGACGAACTAGCCCGAAAAGTAGTGGTGGCCATTTTCCAATTTCTCGGCCCAACCCATCCACAAACTGCGGAACACCGCCGTGCGTTTTCTATGGCACTGTACTGAAAGTTAAGTCACCATATTATTCAATATCCATAACATAAAATATGTTATGTAATGGCCAAAAATATCCCGATATCAAAGAAACTCGAAAAGGAATCGCTGGCAAGCCGGTTAGCTAAGCAAACGCTGCGCGCCAGTCTTTGGCCTTATCGCAATGTTGCCTTTGGGAGATCAACGATCAACCTCTCACTGTTGCGCTTTTTCCCCAATGCGTCGGGTGTTCAAATTACCCGCGACAAAGTGGGCGGCGTTCCAGGCGAGCGGCATCGCCCCTTAAATCAACTAGCGGATCGCAAACTCTTGTTCTTTCACGGGGGTGGATACACCGGGGGAAGTTCTACGACGCACCGCGCCATGGTGAGCCGCATTGCCAAAGCGTGCAAGGCGGAAACCTTTGTGGCGGACTATCGTCTGGCCCCCCGACATCCCTTCCCCGCCGCTCTGCGCGATGCCCAGGCAGCGTTTCTGGCTTGGACACGAGAACATCCGGATGCTGCACATTTCATTGCTGGTGATTCTGCGGGGGGCGGGCTGTGCACAGCCCTGCTGTACCAATTGCGCGATCAGGAACTCCAGTTGCCCCAAGGAGCCATTTTGCTCTCGCCCTGGCTGGACGTGCGCATGGAGAATCCCGATATTGAGCCCATTCAACGGATAGATCCCATGTTGCGCACAGATGAACTGCGCCACTACGGGGTACAGTATGCCGCCGGGCATGATTTGGATGATCCGCTCATTTCACCGGCTGAAGGTGATCCGCATGGGCTCCCTCCTATCCTGTTGCACATCGGAAGTGCGGACATTCTGTACCCGGATGCAGAGCGTTTTGCCCGCAAAGCGCAGGCAGCAGGTGTTCGCATTGACTTGGAATCCTGGCCCGATATGATGCACGTATGGCACGCCGCTGCCATGATGCCCGAAGCACGCCGAGCCATTCGACGAATTGGCGAATGGGTTCAGGCGCACATTCCGGAAGGGATCAGAGCTTGACGAAGCGCCGCACAAGGGTTTGCTGGCCGTCGCGGAGCACCACAAAGCCCATTCCCACGGGCACATCGGCCACGGAAATGGCTTCCGATCCATCAAAAGACGCTCGAGCCAACAGCAAACGGCCAAAGCCGTCGTACAACTCCAGCGACGGTCTGCGTTCAAGGAGCATCGAACCGCGCAGGCTAAGCATTCCATTCAAGACCAATGAAGGAAAAACCTCTAAATCGTCCCAAAGCCCGGCATCGGCCAGGCCAGTTCCCGGCGCGGCATTGAGCGTTGTCACTGCTCCCAGCGAACCGTTGTCACCGCTGGTAGCGCCATTTCCGTTCACCCCGTTGGCGGCATGGTAAAACGAAACAAGACCCGCCCCTGCTGCCGGTGCCGTCCAATTGACGCGGAAGACGTTGCTGGAACCAACACCCTTGTGCTCGACGTAGGTTCTTCCCCCAACCAGCGAAGCCGTTTCAATTTGCACATTGGTGGCCGGTGAAGACCAGGAGCCCGCTTCCGTATTGGAAACATCCAAGGAGGTCATTTGGAACCCATAACCAGCTGGGCTTCCGCTGGCGTTGACTGTAAGCGTTACCTCATAGGTTTGACCGGGAACGTAAGCATCTATAGGATCCGAGCTTCCGGGGTTGGTGATCAACAGCGATTCGCTGATGGGGCTAAATCCGCCTCCAATATGGCATGAACCGCACTTTTGGCCGCTGGGTTCACCAGGTGCCCCGGTGTTGCCGGAATTTGCGGCACCGGCCCGACCGCCCGAGCTACTGATCATAAAAAATCCAATGGATGCAAGGAGGCACAAGGTGACCACAGAAAAGTTAGAGGTCTGTTTCATAGGGGATGGGGGCTAGTTCTCATAGATGTTCAAACACTAATACGCATCTAAGGTGGGTTGAACAAGCCATATATCCAAATACCCCTACCGGAAAAATGGAGAGGAACTTAAAGCAATAATTAAACCTTGAATCTTAAAAAGTCAGGCCTATACCGGCCTGTACCTGGCGGAATGCACCGGGGAAAACACCTGATGCAATGCGGTTTAACCTGGAGGAACGGTAGATTTCATTGGTCAAATTCCGCCCAGCTACAAAAAATTCCCAGTCAATTTTATTCTTGCTGAGTCGGTAACTGACTTGGGCATCCCAAGTGCTATAGGCTGGAAGTTTGCCAAAAGTGCCATCGCCCGTTTCGCTCTCCAAATTGGCGTATTCAGCGTACTGCGCTGCCAGGTGATGGTACTCCACGCCGGCATTCAGGCCCTTGTAGGTATAACTCAAACGAGTGTGCAGGCTAATTGGTGGCGTGTAAGGCGCCTTGTAGCCTTCAACGCCCCCTTCTCCAAAACGGAAACCAAGGCTGGTCAGCGCATCCAGGTCGGCAAGGACCAGCGGTCCGTTCATGACCATTTCCTGACCCGAGGCATCGGTGGTATAGGCGATGACAGCGGGCTCGTTATTGATTTTATCGACCAATTCCTGGGCGGAGGCCTCCGAGTGGATGGCATTAACAGCCAGATCGCGGTCCCGCAGTTCTCCCCCGGTTATTTGGGTTTGGAGCATGGTGCTATTGACTGCCAGTTTTAGCGAGTGCTTGCGCTGTAAAGTATTGCCTAACAGCTCCAGATCAACCCCAGCTTCCACTCCCCGGATCCAAACTTCGCCCAGCGACTGGAACACTTCGCCTTGGCCAGCCGCATAGAAGTTCCGGATCCTGCTGAGAAACCCCGCTACCTGCCCCGAAATCCGGCCGTTTGCCAGCGTGCCGCGCAGGCCCAATTCAGCGTTCAGGCTCAGCTCTGGCTTCATGTTCAGGTCGGCGCCAGGAACCGGCGTCGTGACGTCTCCGTTTTCTTCGACCAAAAACGCGAACTGGCTGTTAGGAGCAATAAAGCCGCGGTACACGCTGCTGAACAGGTGCAGATCAGGCTGAGAACCGGAGGGCGCAACCCCATCGCTGAGCACGTTCACGTCAACGGCAAAGCCCGGCAAAAAAACAGGGTAGGCATGCTCCAGATCGGGTGCATTATCCGGGCTCAGCCCTGGATTGCGTGATGCGGCCAGCAAGTCGCGGCGCACCATGTCCACATACTCAAAGCGCACTATAGGGGTCAGCGTCAGGCGGCCGTGCTTCAGTGCTTGCTTTGCCCAAAAGGAGGCGGACCACAAATCGTACTTCAAATCAGAGGTGTAGCGTCCGCTTCGCGCCCAGCGCGAGGAGTCGTTCTCCAGAAATTGGTCCAGGTAAATCTCTTTGTGCAGCCTCGCTCCCGCCACACCTTCACCAGCCCAATTCCCCCGCTGCCATCGGTGTTCAAACTGCTCTTGTAGACCAGCAAACGTATAATTCCATTTGCTATCCGTGGTGGCCTCCCTGTCATTGATGACCCGCCCTACCCGCACGTAATCGTCCGGACCAAAATCCAGGCCATCCAGGTAGGAATAGCGGTCGCGGTAAATGTCTTCGCCCACATAGGACAAAACATCCTCAGCAGCCACAAGCGCTGTTTTCTGACGCCACCAGTCGCGGGCAAAATCAGCCCCGTAAACTTTAGAGGTCAGACTCCAATTCACGCTTCCGGCATACTTGTGAATGACATCTAACGCATAACGGCGCGACGTAAATTCATCTGCGTCAAAGGGGTTCTGCACCGGATCGGCCTCAAAGGTGAAGGGCGTCTGTGCGGCCAGCGACGCATTGTTGGTTTCGCGCTGGTAACCGAGTTTAAAATAAAAACTCTGGTTTTCGTCCAACTCAAAATAGAACTTAGTATGCAGGTTAAACAGGCCGGTTTCCGCGTTGTCCAGGAAGCCGTCAAAACGCTTGTACACCAACTGAACATCGGTTCCTAATTGGTTCCAGGTACCTCCGTAGCCCGCCTGGGCAGTGGTGTATCCACGTTGACCACCGCTAAACTTGAAGAGGGCCTCTGGCTTGCTCGGCGGACGCCGCGTGATGTAATCCACGACGCCAAACATATTATTAGGGCCATATAAGAGCGTTTCCGCGCCTTTTATCACCCGAATAGCCTCAATGCGATCGCTGGGCGGGTTGTAGTAAGCCCCTGGCCCCAGGTACGGCGCCGGTGCAATAAATGAGCCGTCCTCGAGCAACAACACTTTATACGATCTCCTGCCCCAGGAGCCCCGAATGGACACATTGGGACGGTTGGACAACCCCATATCGCCAATGATGTTGACGCCTGGAATCTGGCGCAAAACATCTTCGGTACCCATCGGATGCAATTGGCGCAACAATCGCGGGCTGATGTACGTGTTTGACCCGGCATAGCCTTCGGCAAACGAAGTGGTGCTGGCCCGAACCTTTATCTCATTTAATTGATTGGCTGCCGGGGGAAGAGCGATTGTACCCAAGGCGAGTTCCTGCCCGCGGAGCACGATGGCTCCTATCTCCCGGGTTTTGTAACCCGTGTAGCGAATCTTTAAGGTGTATGTTCCCTCTATAAGATTTTCTATATGAAAAATGCCTTGTTCATCCGTCAGCACCCCTTTCTCGCTGCCGTAGATCACGGCTACCTGAATAAGAGGTTGCTGGTCTGATTCGTCCACGACCCGGCCCGTGATTGACGCCTGCTGAGCCGCAACAAGAGCAGGCACTGCTAAAATTTGGCCGAGGCACCAAATTCTTACTAAACGAGCAAACATAAGGGTGCAAACTACCACTTTGCCTTTGCCTAATCAAGGCAACTGATGAAAGTCAGTACCGGCTTTGAATTACTGGTTTGAGCTTAGAAAGCAACCAGGGCTGCAAATTCAACAATTGCCGCAGGCGGCGAATGGGTTCTTCCTGGGCAGGATCGGGGGAATTGGGTTCGGGGAACCCAGGGCCAGGCGTGACAAAATCCCGAGCCAAGCGATCAAACAAATCCACCGGGTATGTTCTGGGGTTTGCCTGCAAGAGGGTTTGTATAGCCCTCAGCAACGCCTGAACGGGTTCCCAGGCGTGCTTGCGCTGCCGCATCCATTGCTTGAGTTGGCGCAAATAACCCTCGAGATAGCGATCATTGCCCATTTCAAAATGGGCCAGCGCATACAAGATTCGCGAGGCTACCTGCAATTCCGGGTATAACCGATCATCCCCCTGGTGGAGCATCGGACCCAACCACTCCAGCACCATGCCCCAATTGCGCATTTCAAAATAGTGCCGGGCAATACCAAAGCGCATAATGACTTGCCAAACTTCAGCGGTTTCGTGGTGGTACATTTGGAACGAACGTTCCACTTGCTGAATCAATAACTTTTTTTCATCCAAAGATAATGTCGCATATGCATCCAATTCTAACGCATAAGATCGAACATTGACAATAGGCTCCAGCGATGTGCTGTTTTTGATGCCATCCCGATCCAAAAAAGCCCTCATTTCGCGGGTGCAGGCGTATAGTTCATCAAAATTGCCAATTTGTCCAGCCGTTCCCGCCACATTGCCTAATGCAATAACATAGTTTATGGGCCAACGCAAAACATAAGCTTTGTTATTTTGGTAAGTTCGCAGGTAAGCCAGCCGATTTCTGTAGTCTTCTTCCGGCTGACCAAGCAGGCCGTGAATCAGGCCATTCAGGTTGTAATGGTACAGGGTAAATTCGGCGTCTTCCGGATACTTGAGTTGCTTGAGCAGCGGATGATTCCCCAGTTCAATTACCCACTCACGTCGCCTGCCTAAAGCTTCGTCGCTTCGGCGCAACAACCAAGTGGCCTTTGATTTAATCATGTGCAAATCCAGGTAATCTGCGCTGCGTTCGAGCAGCTCGGCTTTTCTGGGTTCGTAACCGTCTAACAGCGTTTCTACCGCATCCAAATCCTCTGACCTCATCAGCCGGTCAATTTGCATGGTCAAAACAATCAACGAATAGGTGCCATTGCCCTTTTCCGCAGCCAGCTTTTCCGCCTTGGCCAGTTGCCTGCCCGCCTGCGCAAACAAGCGCTTACTGAGCAGAATTTGCGTGCGGTTGATCAGGTGAAAAAATTGTGCGTCGCCCTGGCTTTCGCGGTAGTAGACCTCCAAACTCTCCAAAAGTGTCTTATACAAATAATTTTTAATGCGGGTAAAGCGTGTTCGCTCTTTGATGCGAAGCTTTTTCATGGCAAACTCCTCATCAAGGCTTTCCTGGCGCTCCAACACATTAAACAAAAGCAGAAATTGATTGGCTTCTTCCCCGTCCTTTTGCAGGCGGCTATCCGACTTGCGCACGGGGTTACTCAGCCTAAAATGCCGCTTCTCCGATGGCGTCATTGCCCGGATCAATTGAAATAACTCGGAAGCAGCCTGAATGGAACGCATGCACTGAAGAAAGACCGGGATAAGGTCCGCCAAAACTCTTGAAAAACCAAGTTATATTTTGGGCGAAGGGGCTTTTCTCTACATGCGACTGTGGCCAAAAATACAGGGGCCCGGCTCTCTTTAAGAGAAACCGGGCCCCAACAGTTAGCAATCAGTACCGTTATTGCCGAATGACGGGCAACGTCTGAAACATGCCCGCTGCCTTGAGGCGCAGCAGGTAGGCTCCGGCGGGCAGTTGGGAAAGATCCCATCCCTGGAGCAACAGACTGGCTGAAACCGGACCGGCAACCCGACGGCCGTCCGCAGCAAAGAGCTCCGCTGTGGCATCTGCCGGAACACTTCCGTTCAGGTACACGCGGTCCGCAACCGGATTGGGCTGGACCTGGATCTCGCTGCTGGTCAGGAGCCCTTCGCGCAAGACAGGCAGGGTGAAGCTTGCCACAGGAGCGTAAGCTGATGTGTCATCGGAGCATGCGGCCCGCACTGACCAGGTATAGGATTCACCGGGCAGGAAGCCTGACACCGTGCGCTGGCTGATGGCTGAGGCCAGTACTTTTGAGTTGGGTGAACCCGTGCGCTGAATCCGCAAGCGATAGCCCAGCGACCCATCAACGTCGTTCCAATTGAAGGCCACCGTGCCAGCGGCAGGATAAGCTACCTCCAGATTTTGAGGAGTACCGCATGCTGCACCAAAGCGGAAGATGGCAATAGAGCCGCTCACTTCATAGGCTACCACCAGCAGGGCTTCACCTGTGGGGCTTTCCTCGGGAGAAATGAAGGCCACTCCTTCAGGACCCAGATCGCCGGCCGTACCGGCCTCGGCATCGCCGGAGAAATCGCGGGTGTTGATGTATTGCACAAACTCGGGCTGCGTAGGGTCGGTTACGTCGTAGACCATGACGCCGCCAATTCGCTCTAAACCAATGAATGCGTAGTTGCGACCACTGAGTTTACCGACGGTAACTCCTTCCGGCTCAGGACCCTTGTTGTCCGAGCGGTTATCAAACGATCCATTCTCTGAGTTGGTGGCATTGAAATCTGAAGGGTAGGCTGCGGCTGTGATCTGTTCCAACTGGTCACCAGAATCCCAAACGAGGTTGCCAAAGGCATCGTAAACGCTGAAGGAACGCGTGCCCAGTGCGTACAACCCTTCATACACGGTATTACCATCGGCATTGCCAAGCGCAGTGGTCACGGTCAGGCGGCCAATGCTGTCATCGTTGCGAAGGTTTGCCGCATTGGGAAACACCGCAGGATCGAGCGTCAAGTCTTTGATGCGCGACTCCTCGCCAAATGTATCGTAGTCGCGAGCGTCGCCTTCGTTGGCTGTTAATAGGTAGCCCAGCCCGGAAGCACCGCGAACATAGGCAATAGCGTCAGGTTGCGGCATGCCAAAAACAGGCCAATTGGCGATGTTAATGACGTCATCGCGATCGCTGGCGTCCAGGCCTTGTCCGGGCAGGCTGTGGTCTTTAAAACCCAAACCGCGCACACCAAGCAACACCGCATTTTCGACATCAATGGCCGCCAACGCGTTGTTCTCCTGCAACGTAACATAGGCCAACTTACCGTTGTCAGAAACGGCGATGTACTCGGGCTCAAAATCCTGCGCAATACTGGCGCCTGGACCGTAAACGCGGGTGGAGTTATCCAGGTCTGCCGGGGTAAGTGACGTAAAGTCTACAGTACTGACAGAAGCCAAAAGCACACCCAGGGAAAGGTCAATAATGGACACCGAGCCTTCCGGGTCAATGCTGTAATCATCGTTGGGTTCCCCTTCGTTGGCTACCAGGAGATACTGGCCATTGGGCGTAAAGGTGAGCATGTCAGGAAGGGCGCCGACGGTCACTGTATTAAGTACTTGACCAAATACATCGGTAAAGACAACCGTTCCCGGGTTGGTTTTGATTTCATTCTGGACGGCAATGGCCACCAGACCTTTGTAGGCAGCCACACTGTTCGGGTTGCCGCCAAGCTCGATAGAATCAATCAGGACGGGGCTGGCGGGATTGGCCAAGTTGAGCACATCAACCTGATTTTTAGCCCCATTTACTACGAACAAACGGGCAGAGGCCGCATCAAAAGCTGAAATTTCTGCCGCACTTTCATCAAAAATGCCCGACTCGTAACGGCCGAGCAAGCTGAGTTGCGGGGCTTGTTGGGCCTGAACTGTTGCAGCCGTTATCAGCAGCAGGAATGAACAAAGTAGGTGTTGTCTCATAGTCATACAGATTTTAAATTTAAGCAAGATTACGGGCGGCACATCAACCCAGTTCCACCCCTGCGTTAAGGTTTCGTATACCCATTGTTAAGCCTGCGTGAAGAAGCTTCGCTATTGGCGGGCAAAGTGAGAATGTGTATTTTTACCGTCCGCTAAGCGCCCTCAAAAACGCTAAGTGCTTGATAAACAACCTACTGGTGAGGTGGGTGAGTGGCTCAAACCACCGGTTTGCTAAACCGGCATACCGTAACAGGTATCGCGGGTTCGAATCCCGCCCTCACCGCAACGCGACACCCTGGCTGAAAAGCCGGGGTGTTGCTGTTAATAGCCTGGCGGTTGAAGGACTTTGAGGAGTGTCGTCCATTTTAAGCGCCCATGAACCCGCAGGTTTCGCCAAAAAAACACACCCGTGCGAATCCGGGAAGAAGCTTACCTTTACCCCTCATCGGGGCGTAGCGCAGGCCGGTAGCGCACCTGGTTTGGGACCAGGGGGTCGAAGGTTCGAATCCTTTCGCCCCGACCATTCGATTATCCTGAAAAAGCCATCCTTAGGGGTGGCTTTTTCTTTTGGGGGGGTGGGGCGAGGG
>CAYSDI010000047.1:0-27030 GCA_964429745.1 uncultured Chitinophagales bacterium
CCAAAAACTGCTTCTGGGTCTGCTGGCTTTTGCGCTGGGCGGAGGCGTGCTGCTCAGCCTGATCGGCCTGCTCAGCGGGAACGCGGGTTCGGAAATCCCAAATCCCTCCCCCTTGTTGACCCAATTAACCGAGCCAGGAAGCCGGTGGCTGGACAGCCTTGCGTTCCATCTGCCCAATTTTTCTGAGGCTTGGTTGGTGGCTACAGCTCTCGCCCTTCCGGTGCTGTTGCTTTTCTGGGCGCTGGACCGCGGGTTGAACGTTTTGTTGCATCGGCGCTGAGCGGAATCGGCTCCGGCGCGGCTCATAGAACGGTTGGCCTTCGAACTAAAAAAAACCGACCCCGAAGGGCCGGCCTAAACCAACAAACACGACGCTCCGGAAGGGAATGCCCTTTGCCGGAAAACGCACTTAATTACAAGTTAGGGGGCAGAATCACTTTGTCAATGACGTGCACAACACCGTTGCTGGCTTCTACGTCAGCCTTGATCACGCGTGCGTCGTTGACCATCACGCCTTTGTCGCTCACTTTGAGGGTAACGGTAGAGCCTTCAACCGTTGCGGGCTTCATGCCGTCTTTCACTTTGGCGGCGGGGAACTCGCCTGGCAGCACGTGGTAGGTGAGCACTTTAACCAGTTTGTCTTTGTTTTCCGGCTTCAGGAGCATGTCCAGGGTACCGGCGGGAAGATCGGCAAATGCCTTGTTGGTGGGCGCAAAAATGGTGAAGGGACCTTTGCCTTTCAGCGTTTCTACCAAGCCGGCGGCTTTTACGGCCGTTACGAGCGTGGAAAGGTCTTCAACCGATATAGCCAGATCAATGAGGTCTGGTTCGGCCATTGGGGCAATAACGCCGGCATCAGAGCTGGCAGTGGCTTGTCCAAAATCAGCGCTGGTAGAGGCAGAAGCCTTGCTGCCGCTGCACTGAGCGGAGGCAAAACCGACGACAGCTGTGAAGGCTGCGGTCATCAGGAGGGATTTGATCATCATAGGGAGCAGTATTTTACTGTTGAGTGGTAATAACACGGCCACACCCCAAAAGTTCTGGTATTCACAAAATTTTAACACTTAGGGCGAAGCTGGCCCATTGCCTTGTGCGGCAGTTCAGGGCGAAGCTGGTCTATTGCCTTTTGCGGCAGTTCGGGCGAAGCTGGTCCATTGCCTTTTGCGGCAGTTCAGGGGATCTCCACCGCGTTCTGCGGACCCACGCCGTGCTTCTTGGAACCCTACGCCGTGTACCCTCCGTCAGCCGTATAGACCCCGCCCGTGCAATAAGAAGAAGCCCCGGACGCCAGAAACACGGCCAGTCCGGCAATTTCATCGGGGTCTCCGATGCGGGGCATGGGCAATTTCTGTGTGATCATGTTCAACATGCCTTCGTTGGACCACAAGGCCTGGCTGAATTTTGTCTTGATAAAACCCGGACAAATGGCGTTGACGCGGATGTTGGCACTGCCCCATTCTTTGGCCATCACTTTGGTCAGGCTGATCAGTGCCGCCTTGCTGACGCTGTAAATGCCGAGCATGTACTCGGGGCTAATTCCCCCGATGGAGGAAATGTTGATGATGGAACCGCCGCCCCGGGCCATCATGATGGGCTGAACGAGTTTGCTCAACTCAAACGGGCCTTTGACGTTTACGTCCATGATTTTGTCAAATGCCCTGCGATCTGTCATGAGCACGGGCCCGAAGACCGGATTGGTGGCCGCATTGTTGATCAAAATGTCCACACCGCCGAATTCTTCCACAGCGTGATCCACCAATTGTCGAATGTTTTCCGGCTCGCCCATGTGCGCGGCAATGCCGCGGGCTTCAATACCCGCTGAACTGAGTTCCACGGCTACTTCATCTACAGCCTCCTGGTTGCGGCTGGAAACAACCACACGGGCTCCGTGCGCTCCCAAAGCGTGAGCAATGGCCTTGCCGATGCCCTTGCTTGCACCGGTAATGATGGCTACTTTGTCCGTCAGGTCAAAAAGATTTGCGTCAGACATACGCCGAAAGTACACAATCGCCAATTTGCGCTCTGCGATAAATGGCACTTGCTTGCATTCGGCAGTTTCCGCAGTAGACCCGCTTGCCCATTTCTCAAAATCCCGCTTCATTCGCCCATGGCCACCCCTTTTTTCAGCCGCCGAACCCTTGACTTCCTGCTCCAGGAGGTACATGAAGTGCCGAAACTGCTCGCCCTGGACCGCTTTGCGGCCCACGACTGGAAGGGCATTACCCTGATGTTGGACGCCACCGAACAGTTGGCAGCCGCTCGTTTGCAACCCCTATTGCGAGATATGGACCGCCAAGAGCCGCAGTTGGTGGAAGGGCGCATACGGGTTCATCCGGCTATGCGCGATTTGCTGCGCGATTTTGGCAACGGGGGCTGGATTTCGGCCATGGCACCCGCCAGTGACGGAGGCCTTGAACTTCCTTACACCATCTCCAATGCCTGCCTCTTTGTTTTTGGGGCGGCCAATTACTCCGCAACAGCCTTTCCCTACCTCAGCGCCGGGGCGGCTAACCTGTTGATCAGCTTTGCGCTGCCGGAATTGAAAGCCCGATACCTGCCACCGCTGTTTGAAGGGCGCTGGCAGGGAACCATGGCCCTTACTGAACCGGAAGCCGGCTCTTCGCTGTCAGACCTCAAAACGCGGGCCACGCCGCAACCTGACGGCAGCTACCGCATCCAGGGGCAGAAAATTTACATCTCCGCAGGCGACCACGACGCCGTAGAAAATGTTGTGCACCTTCTTTTAGCGCGGATCGACGGGGCACCGGCCGGCACCCGGGGCATTTCGCTGTTTGCCGTGCTCCGCGAGCGCCAAGAAAATGGCTCCTTGATCAGCAACGACGTGACCACTGCCGGCGTGTACCACAAAATGGGCTACAAGGGTGCCCCCATAGCACATCTTATGTTTGGCGAAGGGGGCGACTGCCATGCGCAAATAGTTGGCGAACCGCATAAGGGTCTTTCGTACATGTTTCAGATGATGAACGAGGCCCGAATTGCGGTGGGCCTCAACGCTGTTTCCATTGCATCGGCCGCTTACTATGCAGCCCGTGAATACGCCGCCACCCGCCGCCAGGGACGGCCCCTCAACAGCAAAGATCCGCTGGCAGAACCGGTGACGATTGATCAGCACGCGGACGTAAAGCGGATGTTGTTGTTCCAGAAAAGCATGGTGGAAGGGTGCTTGTCGCTGTTGGTCCAGTGTGGGGTATGGGCTGATCTTCACCGCGCAGGGAGCGGCGAAGAAGCCGAAAAGGCAGGTCGATTGTTGGATTTACTCACCCCGGTGGCCAAATCCTATCCCGCAGAAATGGGCATTCAAAGCACCAACGCCGGCGTGCAATGCTTGGGCGGCGCGGGCTATTGCGCAGACTATGCGCTGGAGCAGTTTTACCGCGAAGCGCGGATTCATCCTATTCACGAAGGCACTACCGGCATTCACGGCATGGATTTGCTGGGCCGAAAAATAGCCCGGGACCAAGGCCGGAGTTTTGCAGAATTCTGCACGCTGGTAGAACGTGATCTGGATGCCGCAGCGTCCGCGCAAGGATTGGCGGAACCGGTTGCAGCGCTTCGAAAAACCCTTCAATCGCTTAAAAACACCACGCAAACACTGGCCATGCGCGCCGTGCAATCAGGCCCAGAAGTTTTTCTGGCAGATGCAACGCTCTATCTGGAAGCCTTTGGCATCGTTACGGTGGCCTGGCAATGGATCAGGATGGGCGCGCTGGCCGCTGGTAGGCAGGAGAATTTTTACCGGGGAAAAACGGCTGCCATGCGCTACTTCATCGGGTATGAACTGCCCAAATGCCTTGGCTTGCTCGAGCGATTAAACAGCACCGATACTGTAACGCTGGAAACCCGCTCAGAATGGATAGACTAAAGGGTACTTCTAAAGCGAGCGCACGAATAAGGATGCGCGCACGCCGAAAGGGTATTGCGCGGCTTACAGCAGCGTCAACTGCGCCAGGAATTCATCTTCGCTACCCCGGTAAAGGCACGTGGCGCTGAACCCCGCTTTCTCCGCCAATCCAGCCATGGTGTCAAAGTCAAGGAACAGCCAGCCAAAGGCCTGGCTCCGGGCTTTGCCGAACTTCATTCGGTACACCGTTTCGCCGTAATAATTGCGGGTAAGGTCAAGGTACTGACCGCCGGGCACATCCGTAAACAGCGGAAGCAGATTGGCTGAATCCAACAGGAAGCTTCCTCCCGGACTAAGCCAGGAGATCACCTTGCTCAACAATCGGCTGAACCCAGGCAGGTCGCCAGCCAGACCGCTGCCGTTCATGAGGGCCAGCACCGTATCAAAGTCGCGACCCTCAAAGTGCCAAAGGTCCGCCAAAAGGACCTCCCGAACACCGCGTTTCTCCATGACGCGCACGGCGCCAGGGGAATGATCCAACGCTAAAACCGCGCAGCCACGAGCCTGCAAAGCCAGCGCATGACTTCCGGCTCCTGCTCCGAGTTCCAGAACCTTTCGCCCGCAATGACCCAGCGCATGTTGTTCCAGCAAAGGCATTGCTTTTTCTTCGCGCATCAATACCTGAGCAGGTAAGTAATCATACCCCTCCAGATCCGACCAGGTCAGGATGCGCGCATCGGTTTGACCGGTCTGGTAGGCTAAGAGCGCCTGGCCAAGCGGGTCGCTTTCCCAACCCGGGTAGTCCTGAGTGTTGATTGCTTCTGGACCCGTTGCATCGGCGGTTTCCATGCTATCAGCCATACATGGCCTCAATCAGAACAGCGTAGCGCTCGTTGATGATGCGGCGCTTGGGTTTCATGGTTGGGGTGAGTTCACCGCTTTCCGGCGACCACTCGCCGGGGAGCAGCGTGAACTTTTTGATCTGTTCCACTCTGGCGAAATGCTCATTGTAGTGGTCGATTTCGCGCTGATATTCGGCTTGTACTTTGGGATGCGCCAGCAGGGCTAGGCGGCTGCTCACCTGGATGCCCTGCTGCTTAGCCCAATCTTCCAGGACCAAAAAGGAGGGCACAATCAGGGCGGAGACAAAGCGCCGGTCGTTGCCAATGGTGGCCATCTGTTCAATCAACGGCGACTCCTTGAACTTGTTCTCAAGCGCCTGGGGTGCCACGTACTTTCCGCCGGAAGTTTTAAACAACTCCTTGATGCGGTCGGTAATCTTGAGGAACTTTCCATCTACCCATTCGCCCTTATCACCGGTGTGGAACCAACCGTCCGCATCAATCACTTCGGCTGTTGCCTGAGGCAGGTTGTAATAGCCCATCATGATGTTGGGACCGCGCGCCAGAATCTCATTGGTCTGCGGATCAAGCTTGACCTCCACACCCGGCAGCGCGATACCAACTGTGCCGATCTGGCGGTTCTCCAATTCCATTCGGTTGCAGGTGATGACCGGTGCCGTCTCTGTCAAGCCATAGCCTTCCAGCACATCTATGCCCGCGGCGGTGAACAACGTAGCCAGGCGCGGTTGAATGGCTGCTGCTCCGGTTACGACCGCCTTGATGTCGCCGCCTAAAGCCGCCTGCCATTTGGAGAAAATCAACTTACGGGCCAGGCCGAGTTGCAGGCGATAGGCCAACCCCTGATCGCTGTGCAGCTCAAAGCGCGAGCCCACTTCGATCGCCCAAAAAAACAACTTGCGCTTGACTCCGGTTAGCTGCATGCCCGTGGCCATGATCTTTTCGTAGATCTTTTCTAACAGGCGCGGTACAGTGGAAAAAAACTGCGGGTGCACTTCGCGCAGGTTTTCGCCCAGCGTCTCCACGCTTTCTGCGTAGTAAATAGAAACGCCATTGGCCAGATAACAATTGGAAACGGTGCGCTCAAAACTGTGGCAAAGCGGCAAAAAACTGAGCGCCCTATCCCCTTGGCGGATGGGAATAACCTGCGAGACGGCTTCCACATTGCTGACCAAATTGCGATGGCTGAGCATGACCCCTTTGGGATTGCCCGTAGTGCCCGATGTGTAAATGATGGTGGCCATATCCGTGTCGCGGACAGCGTCCATGCGGTCGAAGATCATGCGCTTTTCGTGCTCCTCAACCGGCTGCAGGAGCTCGTTGAGCTGCGTCAGGCCTGGCAGCGGATCAAGCGCAAAAACTTCTTTGAGCGAAGGAACATCGGCCCTGATTTCCTGGATGCGCTCGTAAACAGACGGGTACGGCCTTCCCTGCACATGATCCTGCCCGAAAATAAAGGCGTACTTGACACCTGCATCCTGAAAAATGTAGCTGTACTCGCGCGCACTGATGGTGGGGTAAACCGGAACATTAATTACGCCGATTTGCATCATCCCAATGTCCAGGAAATTCCACTCCGGGCGATTGTTGGCAATGAGGGCGACCCGATCGCCAGGTGCCAACCCCAGATTAAGCAGGGCCTTAGAGACCTGTCCGGAAATTCGGATTACTTCTTCGGTGGAATAGGTTTTCCACTGGCCGTTAACTTTGCAGGCCAGCGCGTCCATTTTTGGGCGGGTTTCCTGCTGGTGGTAAATCAGATCGAAAACGCGTGAGTAAGCCATAACATTTTATTACTTATTTTTTGGAGGGATTGACGAATACTGTCAAATCAACTCTACTTGATCAACGTTGAAATAGCGCGAAAAGCGTCGGTGCCGGCGTAATCCAACCACTGAAACAACACCATTTCGGTGCTGCCAATAAACGCCCCGGACTGCCGCAAACGCTCCAGCGCGAGACGGTGGTTCTCTGGCGTTCTCGATGAAACGGCATCAGCCACCACGTGTACTTCACGGCCGCGCTCCAGGGCGTCCAACGCAGTTTTGAGCACACAGATATGCGCTTCCACTCCGCATAAAACCAGCTTGTGCCCAGCGGGCAAATGCTGCAAAAACGCCTCATCCAACAGGCAGCTAAAACTCATTTTTTCCAACACAGGCTGCTCCTGCAAAATGATTTCACGGCAGGTATGCCCCAATCCTTTGGGGTATTGCTCGGTCACCAGCGTGTTCACGCCAAGTAGCGCGGCACCCGCCACAAGTCGGTTCACGTTCGCAAAGACGCGCTCCGCTTCAAAAATGACCGGCATCAGCCGCTCTTGTACATCCACCACCACCAACGTACTGTGCTGCGGGTGCAACATGCCGGTGTGCGATGTGTGGTTCGGGTTAGCTGTGAAGGACATGCGTGTTTGTTTTCGGTGGAAGGGCTATCGCGCCTTGAGCGATGGAGGAGGAATTCGCAGGTTCAGTGCGAATAAAATCGGAGATCACATGCTTATCGAGCCTTTTCTAAAGTCGCTCTTGGCTAAAATGGCGTTAATCAAAAAGGGTTTTCCATTGCGCACTGACGTGCGGGCTTGCTCAATGGCCTGCAGAAACGCCGGCATATTGTCTACGCGCACGCCATCACCGCCGTAGCCGGTGGCCACTCGATCGTAATCCGTGTGGGCCAGCATGACGGCCACGTCGTCTTTGAGTATTTCTATCTGATCGCGGGCTATTTGCGCCCAACAGGCATCATTGCCAATCAGACCAATAACAGGAATGCCGTGTCGGGCAAAAGTGTCGAATTCGGCCAGGCTGTAAGCGCTGGAACCATCCCCCCAAATGATCCAGACCTCGGATTCCGGACGGCTGAGTTTAGCGCCCAAGGCAAAGCCGCCCCCCACCCCCAGCGTGCCAAAAGCACCGGGATCCAACCAGCTCAGCGGCGTTCTGGCGTGGAGGGTGTAAGCCCCTGTCCCCACGAAATCTCCGCCGTCGGCCACCAACACTGCGCGGTCGTCCAACCGGGCGTTCAATTCGCGAAAGAGTTGCAGCGGGTTAATGCCTATTCCCCCGGAATCGGTGGCCTGGGCGTCAATTTCGCGCTCCCGCTGCTGGTCGCGCTCTGCGAGCTTGGAACGCCAGCCAGACCACGCGGGCGCGGGGTCGTTCGCAGCCGCCGCCAGTGCAATCAAAAACGGACCAGGATCAGCCAACACGCCAATGGAAGGGCGCTTGTTTTTGTTCAAGTCTTCGCGGCTCCGGTTTACGGACAAGTAACGAGCGCGGCTGAGGTGGTTGCCGTAATCGAGGCGGAAGTCGCAGGGCACGCCGGCCAGAAGTACCAGATCTGCCTCGCGAAGTGCCTCGCGGCGTTTGTGCCTAAAGAGCAGCGGATGCTGCGCGCCGAGCAGGCCGCGCGCCATGCCACTGAGGTAACAGGGTATGCCGAGTTTGCCCAGGGCTTGCGCCAGTTCAGACACTCGCTCCGTTTGCAGCAAGGCCTGGCTACCCAACACAAAAACCGGGCGCTCGGCTTTAAGCAAAGCGTGGAGCACGCGCTGCACTTCCGTTTGGCTGTGCCGGGGAATGTCCGCGTTTTCGATGCGACGGGGTTCGGGATGCCGATCCTTGCCGCTAAAAATGCGGTTGAGGTGAAAGTGCAGGTACTGCTTTAGCGCTTTCTGGGCCAGGGTTTTGGGATTCTTGCCGCCAGCGGCGCCGTACCATTCACGCACCAGGGCTTCGTCGTAAAGGGTGTCGATGGGGCACTCCAAAAAAACGGGGCCAGGCACCCCTTCCATGGCGCGGAGAAAGGCCTGCTCCACCATCGGAACAATGTCTTTGACGCGGCGAATACTGCCGGTCCATTTGCAGAGCGGCCGCATGAGCGCCATCTGGTCAATATCCTGTAGGGCGCCGCGGCCTTTCAGCACCGTTGGGGCAGAGCCACCCAGCAGGACGAGCGGAGACTGGGCCATCGCGGCATTTTTGACTGCTGTGATGGTGTTGGTCATGCCCGGTCCGGCGGTGACGGCGGCTACTCCGGGAAGGCCGGACATTCGCGCAATGGCGTCGGCGGCGAACACAGCATTGACTTCGTGGCGAACGTCTACCACACGAATGCCTTCAGCCTTGCATCCGCTGAGAATAGGGGAAATGTGGCCTCCACAAAGGGTGAAGACTACTTCTACGCCTTGTTTGGCAATAACCTGGGCGATCAGGCGGCCTCCGTCCATGTCCGAGAAATGAAGTTGAGTGGGAAAACGGAACCCATTCCCCCGAAAAACAGGGGACCATGAAAGTAATACACAATGAGCAAAACCTTGCGGGGCGAATTCCGCTGAACGAGCCGGGGCGTTATCTTGCGCGCTGGAGAACCAGACCATGAGCACAGCACAACGACCCGATTTTATCAAAGCTCTGGCGGAGCTCAACGAGCAACAACAGCAAGCTGTCCGGCAAACCGAAGGTCCGGTTATGGTTATTGCCGGACCCGGCACCGGAAAAACGCAAATTTTGGCGGCCAGGATTGGGCATATCCTGGGCCAGGCAGACCTGGGTGATATCCGCCCGGACCAAATTCTTTGCCTGACGTATACGGACGCCGGGGCAGTGGCCATGCGCCAGCGTTTGCTATCTTTTATTGGCGCTGAGGCTTACCGGGTGGGCATATTTACTTTTCATTCTTTCTGCAACAAAGTCATTCAGGACCGGCCCGAGATTTTTGGTTTGCGCGATCTGGAACCGATTTCGGAATTGGAGGTAATCCTGCTGCTGCGCAAGCTCATTGATGGTCTATCTGCCGACAGTCCGCTGCGAAAGTGGGGCGCACAGCCATATTACGAAACCGCTCGCCTCACCGGCCTTTTCAACACCATGAAGCAGGAGGGCTGGAACTCCGCTATGCTCAACCAGGCCATTGACGAATACCTGACAAGCCTGCCGCTTCGCGACGAATTCGTTTACAAACGCAAGAGCGGGGAATTTCAGAAAGGAGACCTCAAGATTAAAGACATTCAGGAGCAGGAGCGGAAAATGGCGACGCTTCGAGCCGCAGTTGCACTGTTTGACGAGTACGAAACGCTGATGAAAAAATCGCAGCGCTACGATTTTCAGGACATGATTTCCTGGGTGCGGGACGCCTTTATCGCTGACCAGAACCTGCTGCTGGATTACCAGGAACAGTACCAATACGTCCTTGTAGACGAGTACCAGGACACTAACGGATCGCAGAACCAGATTTTAAACCTGCTGACCAACTATTGGGATGCGCCGAACGTGTTTGTAGTCGGCGACGATGACCAGTCCATTTTTCGCTTTCAGGGGGCCAGCGTGGCCAACATTGTAGACTTTGCGAGCCGTTACCGCAATCAGGGCCTACAGGTGGTTTTGCTTGAAAGCAATTACCGCTCCACCCAAACGATTCTGGACGCGGCTGCGGCATTGATTGCGCACAACACGGAGCGCTTGGTGCATTCGGCAGAACTTTTTTCGGGCCAAGGGGTTAAGCGGCTTACCGCAAGGAACCGGGAACACGCCAACCAGCCGGACCTGCCCGTGGTCGAAGCCTGGCACAACGATGCGCATGAAACCGTGGGGATAGCGACGGCCATTGAAGCGCTGATCAAAGAAGGAACGGCTCCTGGAGAAATAGCCGTGATTTACCGAAAGCACGAACAGGCTGAACCTATTCTGGCCTACCTCCAGCAATTGGGCATCGCCGTTCAGGTCAAACGCAAAGCCAACCTTCTACATTCGGTTTTTAGCAACAATGTGCTTAAAGTCTTTGCCTACATCGATGGCGAGTACCGATCTCCCGGAAGCGCCGACGACCTCCTTTACGAGATCCTGCATTTTGGGCATTGCGGCATTACGGCCAAAACCATGGCCTCGCTGGCCTGGGCGTTGCGGGAGCTCAATCAGAAACCGGGCACCAATTTGCGCTGGCGGGAATACTTGGCATCCTGGGTTCAAAATCCCCGGAACCCCACCTTGTTTGATGCCCCGGTTCTGGAACAGGACGAGGCCGTTCGCCTGGCCTACAACAACCTGGAGCTCTGGATTGGAAAACACCGCGACTGGACGCTGCAGGGGCTATTCGAGAAAGTCATTGTTGATGGAGGAATTCTGGCATGGGTCTTAAAACACCCCGATAAAATCGCGCTGCTGGAAGAGCTGAATACGCTCTTTGATTTCATTAAAAAAGAAACGGCCAAGGCGCCTTTGCTCACGCTGGATGCATGCCTTCGTCTGTTGGAAACTTACCGTGAAGAAGATCTGCGCCTGCCCGTGAACCGGAGCATTTCCACCGCAAAAGGCGTTCAGTTTCTCACTGCACACGGCTCGAAGGGGCTGGAGTTCGACCGCGTTTTCGTGATTGGATGCGATGATAAATCGTGGAAGGGAGGTCATTCCATTGGGTATACTTTTCCGGATACGTTGGTGTCCAGCAACAAGGCTGATGACTCGGAGGAATCACGCCGACTTTTTTATGTGGCCATTACCCGGGCTAAGCGTTACCTGACCGTCAGCTACGCGCGCCAGGACAATACCGGCAAAGACAAAAGCCAAAACCGTTTCGTGGCTGAGTTGCAGGAAAGCGGTGCGGTCCAGCTTCGCAACAGCCAATTAAATCCCGAGCAGATTGCGGACTACTGGAACCGCTTTGTGGAACCGCCGCCGCTTCCAGCCATACGTTCATCGGCTGCCGAGGAGCGAAGCATGCGCGAGTTTCTCCAGAACTTTCAGCTCAGCGTAACTAACCTGAACAAGTACCTGCGCTGTCCCCGTAGTTTTTATTATGAAACGCTGCTGCGGATTCCATCGGCCAAGAATCGCTACATGGCCTTTGGGTCTGCAGTTCACTATGCGCTGGAGTTTTATTTCAAACGCATGCTGGAAAGCCCGCAAAAAGAATGGCCATCAGAACGGGAGCTGTTGCAGTGGTTCGAAAATTACATGAACAGGCACCGCGATTCGTTCACCGAAATTGAATACCGGCAAGACCTTGCGCGGGGACGTAAATTCCTTCCCCTGTTTGTGGTGGCACGGCGATCCTCCTGGAACAAAACGGCAGCGGTGGAACGCAACTTAAACCATGTGGTCTTCCGGGACATTCCGCTTCGCGGCAAGCTGGACCGCTTGGAATTTGATGGAAACACCGTGAAGGTGTTTGATTACAAGACCGGAAAAAGCAGCAATAAAGAGAAATTCAAAGCACCGGTACCTGGTGCAGAGGCTCAAGAGGCTTTTGACGTTAGAATGGGCGGGGATTATTGGCGCCAGGCAGTCTTTTACAAAATCCTCGTGGACAATGACGCCAGCCATTCCTGGGTAACCTCCCAAAGCGTCTTTGAATTTGTGGAACCGAATAAAAACGACACCGATTTTGTAGCGGTAGCCGTAGACATTTCGCTGGAGGACCTGGAGCGTGTTGGAGATCAAATTGAATTCGCGTGGAAAGGAATCCACGCGCTGGAATTTGACCGCGGCTGTCAGGAAAACCATTGCCGCTGGTGCAATTTTGAAAAGAACCATTACCGCGCACTCCCCGAAGCAGTAGAGGAAGACGAGATGGAACTTCGCTAAGCGAAGGTGTCGGCACGCTGCTTAATCCCCGGTCTCTTCATCCGCAACTTCTACCATGAGCCCTTCCAGGAAATCTGCGATGTCACGGAGCTGTTGCTCGTCCAGCCGGCGAGCCAATTGACGGGAAACGGCCATCACCGCTTTTTTGCCGGAGTTGATGGTGACCCCAATGGTCTTTTGCGCCACAATATTCATGCCGACCATTTCAACGGGATGCAGAAAAAAGTAGCTCATGCCGTGGTTAGCGATCTCCTCTACCAGGTCCATCAACCGATCGGCATAGCCGGTGATGTCTTGCGCTTGTCGCAAGTCTTCTAACGCTTCTAACGTGCGGTTCCGAAGGTCTTCGGGAATGGGAAAGGCAATGTAACTGCGGGACATAGACGGGTTTGCTTTTGAGCGAAATGGAGTTTGGGCATTCGCTTAGTAACCGAAAACGCGGGATCCGATAAAATGAGAGGCTGCTACAACAGCCAGGGTTCCTATGACGTTGAGCCAAATGCCCACCCTGACCATGTCGCGAACCGCCAAATGCCCACTGGCAAAAACGATGGTATTGGGCGGGGTGGCTACAGGCAGCATGAACGCATAAGACGCCGTGATCGTGACCGGCAACATGATGGCCAACGGGTGAATTTGAAGGGTTTGAGTCATCGGTAACAACAGGCTTAACATTAGAATGGTTGTTGCCGTGTTGGACGTTAATTCGGTGAAAAAGGTGGTGAACAAGCACAAGCCCACCACAATGAGCAGCAACGGCTGCCCCTCCAGTCCTGAAAGCTTGCTGGCTATCCAGGCAGAAAGACCGGAACTGTCTAGGCCGGCAGCCAACGCAAAACCTCCACCGAACAGGAAGATAACGCCGATTGGAATCCGCTCCACCTCTGACCACCCAATGATGTTGCTTTTTGTTGATCGGGCCGGCCAGAGAAAAAGCAGACCGACCACTGCCATGGCAACGGTGCTCTCCTGAACATACTTTTCCAGACCAAGAGCAGGGACCCATCCGGGAAACACGAACGTGCCAAACGGAATATCAGCCATGGTGAACCAGGCCAAAATAGTCAGCCCAAAAGCGGCACCCATAACCTTCTCTTCGTACTGAACAGGGCCAAGGTTTTCATAACGCTCACGCACCGCATGCAAATCCAACAAAACTCCTTTTTCGCGAAGCCAGAAATGCTTGAGCAACAACCAGCAAACCAACAGCATAAAGGCACTAAGCGGCAATCCAAAGGCGAACCACTGAGCAAAAGTGAGCCCGGGAAGTTCCGGGAAATTTTGGGCATAAAAGTCTTTAAGGATGAGGTTTGGCATGGTGCCGATCAGCGTAGCCGTGCCGCCTATGGAGGTTGAAAAGGCCACGCCCAACAAAAGCGGCACGGTCAGGCCAAAATCATGGCCGTTGCTTCGTTCGCGCAGCTCATCCAAAACCGCCAGCGCTGCTGGCAGCAACAAGGTGGCTGCGGCCGTGTTCAGGATCCACATGGACAAAAACCAACCTGCCAGCATAAACCCGGCTAAAAGCCTGGCGGGCGAGGCCCCCATATGCAGAATGATCCACAGCGCAATGCGGCGGTGAAGGCCCCAACGCTCTACCGCGTAGGCCAGGATAAACCCCCCGATAAACAAAAAAATAACCTCCTTCATGTACATCGGGGCAATTGCTGTTCCCGGTAAAATGCCCAACAAGGGAAAGAGGATCAGGGGCAACAAGCCAGTGAAGTAGATGCTCACTGCCTCGGTAATCCACCAAACGGCCATCAACACTGCCACCGCTGCAGTCCTGCAAACTACCGGGGGTTGTCCGCTGGCACCAAGGCCATAAGCCGCAGCCAGACTCAACAACACGCCAAGCAACAAATAGCGGGGTTTGCTCATGAAGGAGGCAAATTACGGGGACTTCCAAGAACTTCCCTATGGCTGGCTGCGCAATTTTACCCGGAACTGCCCCGCGCTACCTTTGCGCTTGCGCCGCGTATGTTCCAGAGGTAGGCAGGCCAATCTAATCTCAAACAACTGCAAAAGACTTATGGGAATTTATAAGATTGTACAAGCCTGGTCCGTGGAGTACGTAGGCGTTTTCCAATGATAATGCCCCGGTTCATCGCGCTGTCAGGCTTGCTTCTTCTCGCTGCCGCATTAACCGCGCAACGCGACAACGACCTGCAATGGCCCTGGCGCACCGACACCGTGCAGCGCACGGTAAGTCTGGATGAATTTGCAGTGTTGCTACCCCCTGACGCCATTCCCCCGGTGGATAAACCCCGATTTGAACCAGCAGCAGAGGCCGCGCAACATTACCATGCTGACGAACCCGTGATTAGCGTGGTGCTCGATGGTGAGGCGCGGGCCTATCCGTTGAGTGTGTTGATGTGGCACGAAATCGTCAACGACCGCATTGGTCAACGCTATGTTTCGGTTACCTACTGCCCGCTTTGCAATGCCGCAGTGGTTTTTGACCGGGAATGGACTTCCGAAAAGGGAGGGCGCTATCTGCTGGACTTTGGCACCAGCGGTATGTTGCGCCATTCGGACATGATCATGTGGGACCGCCAAACTCAAAGCTGGTGGCAACAATTGACCGGAAAGGCGCTTGTTGGCAACCTTGCAGGCGGGCAGTTGAACCAGGTGCCGGCACAAATTATCAGTCTGCAAGAGTTCGGGGATCGCTGGCCCAAAGGCTTAGTGCTGTCACAGCCAACGGATGAAGAGCGGCCCTACGGCAACAATCCCTACACTGGTTACGACACCGAAACGGACATCCCGGCCTTTTATGAAGGCAGTCCCGACCCACGTCTGCCGCCGGTAGAGCGGGTAGTTGATGTGTGCTTCAATGGCCGCTGTCGGGTTTACCCCTGGAGCCTCTTAACACAAAAGGGGATGATTCAGGATGAATTCCAGGAGCAGGCGTTGGTGTTGTTTTTCCGTCCGGACACGCGGTCCGCACTGGACCAGCGCGCAATCGCCCAGAGCCGGCCCATCGGTTCCGTCGGTGTCTTCCGCGCCCGGCTGGACGGGCGAACCCTGCATTTTGAGCCTTTCCGGGGCACTTTCCGTGACCGAGAAACCCGCACCGTTTGGGACCACACCGGCCGGGCAACGGCAGGACCGAACAAAGGCCGTCAACTGGAACCGCTCCTGCACCACAATTTCTTTGCCTTTGCGTGGTTCCACTTTTTTCCGGACAGCGAAGTGTACCAAGAATAACCGCGCAGGCGGCTTCATGAAACGCTGTATGCTGGATCGGACGTCAACCGATTTCCGGGGGAAAGTGGCTGCTCTGTACCTGCCGCATTTCCGTCAACTTTGACCGCACTCCGCCACTGACAACCTACACCGTGTTTTTCCGACATCTGTTCAAAGCCTTTGTCCTTATTCTGACGATCCTCTCGGTTAACCTCCTGACCGCTTACCTGGACAATTACCTGAGCGACTACCGGGGTCAACTTGATGCGCTGACCTTTACGCTGTTGGGCATGGGGGTAGTGGTCTTGTTGTTTTACCCGCTTTTTGCGTGGATGGACCAGGGTGTTGACCGCATTGCCCGGGAGTTTTTGGCGCTCGGCAAACGCCTGATTGGCCGCAAACTGGGTATGATGCTGGCCTTTCTGGCGGGATTCTACGGGCTTTTTTACCTCTACGGCGAGCTTTGGTTCAAAACCAACCTTCACCCGCAAGTGCTGGACCGGGTCGAAAACCTGTGGACCCGTCTGCGGACCTGAGCAGCAGAAAAGTCGGACCTTTGACCAGGGCACCGCAGCCCTTCGCCCGAAAACCCACCTTTTAAGCGCACCAACCCCACCCCTTGCTCTACCGAACCCCCATCAATGGACACCGAATGTTGCGCTGGTTGCTGCTCTATGCAAGCCTCTTGCCAGTCATGCTGGTGGTTTTTGCCCTGTTAGCCGCGCTGGGTGGGCGTTGGAATTTTGTTTGGAATGACTTGTTATCGGGTATTCCGTGGCCAGCCTTTTTTATCGCCAGTGGGTTGCTGGGGTTGGTGCTGACTGCGTTGGCCCTTTCTGAATCTTTGAGAAACAACCGCTTGTGGAACGGATTTTTTCATCCTGATCCGTTCAAACCGCTGCTGGACCAAGGCTTCCGGTTAGACCGTTACGGCCTGCACGGCTTTTGGAAAGGACTTCCGGTGTCTATCTACTACGAAAAGGAAACCCTTGGTGACTACGCCAAAGTCACTGCTTACGCGAGCGTTTCTGACGAAGTCGACACCCTCCGCGCGCTCGGAGCCCAATTCGGGAATGGTTGGTTCTTTTTGCCCGACGAAGTGGAGCGGTTCCTGGATCCCCCATTTGACAGCATCCATTGGCCTACTGTTTTGGACGAAGTAGCCGCTGTGATCCGCGAACAAAGTTTTCCACCGGTAGAAAAACATCCGTGGATCCACAACAGTCCTGGGTCAGATCCAGCCACTGCATCACCAATTAACGAATCTTAACAGGCGGGCTAACAACATCGTCACATTTCCGTGCGTTCTTTGGTTGGTAAACGGCTCTCCTCTCTTACCTTTCTCTCCGGATTTTTGTACATTATTCATCGGGTTTACCCCAAACAGAAAAAAACGACCATCCATGGCAACTTCCATGCTGGAGTACACGAAGCTCATCCTAGAAAAAGTATCCTTTGATCGCCGCTTATTTGAAAAAGAGTTGAAAAAAGCCATCCGCTACCTTATAGAACCCGAACTCCGCGAACTGGAGCTATGGTGCATGGAGCGCTTTGGTTTGCAGTACCAGCTGGTTCGGGCTTAAGGTCTTGCTGTCACCCGCGGCTCCGTCGCAGTTTGGCCGAGACAAGGGCCTTGTCTCGGATTTTGGTCAAGTTTATCGGCTTTTCGCCGTCGCGGAAAAAAGCGCCCTAAATCCTTGTTTAGAATTGTTCTAAATAATTTTCTGAAGTACTTTTGCCTCGTCCTCCTCGTTCGGGAGCCGGAAATCGCGGATTTCGCAAATTCCCGCTGAACGAATGGGCTGAACATTCGGAATGAAGCCAGCCGACCTGTCGCATCGCGAAGTAAACGGAGCAGCCTTGCCAGAAGCCAACTTGTTGGCTAAACTCCCGGAGGGTTGCTATACCTGCAAGTCCAAAAAGTGCTGCAAGAAATTTGAAAAGGGCAAACGCTGCAAGAAGTGCCCCAAGGATTAGTGAGCGCACAGACAACGGTTTCTTTCTACCCAAATTAATGGCTCCAATAGAGCTTTGTCAGCTGCTCAAGTGAACCTTTAGCAGCTGCTCAAACTCCCCGCCGCTGTTCTACTCTGGTCGCTGATGGCTCGGGTTTTGGAAGCCAGAGGTGCAGGGCCGTTCCCTTTCCCATTTCAGAAGTCAGGCGAATATTCCCCCCGTGAAGTTCCATGACTTTGCGGCAAATGGATAAGCCCATGCCGCGACCAGGAATTTCTTGCTGCCCGTGCAAACGCTTGAACAACGAAAACGCGCGTTGTTGGTATTTGGCAGCAATGCCAGGACCATTGTCCCAAACGCTGATAATCCAATTGCTGCGCTCCTCCACGCATTCTACACCAACTACCCGGTCGCTCTCGGGATTGTAGCGGAAGCCGTTGTCCAGCAAGTGTTTAAAAAGCAGCGCCAACTGAGCCGGATGCCCAAAAACCTGGTCCGGTAAATTTTGGGTCGAGAGCGGCCCTGGCTGGTCCAATTGAATCATGGCATCCGCCAATAAATCTGCCGGCGCTGTCCATCCGTAGCGGTCCAGGGCCTTGTTCAAGTTGCCAAAGAGCAGCAAATCGTCCATTAGGTGCCACATGCGCCTGACGCCACCCACTGCATACGCAATATAGTCGGCCCCTTCGCCAGCCAACTGTTCCCCGTAACGATGCTGTAGCAATTGAACAAAATTAGCCACGTTTCTGAGCGGCTCCTTCAGGTCGTGTGAGGCCGCTTCCACAAATTGGTCCATGTCCTTCTGCAACCAAGCCCGTTCCTTTTCTACCTTAACGCGTTCTTCTTCCGCCCGAATCCGAGCTGAAACATCCCTTCCAAAGAAAACGGCAGCAGCAGCACCATAGCCCACTTGTGTCCCTGGAACCAGATCCCAGTCCAGGTAGACCAAATGGCCATCGGGTCGCACAACAGGGTGGTCGTTAACGCACACCTTTGCTCCGGTGCTGACGGCATTCCAACACATCTCCCATCGTTTGGCGTCCAGGTTCAAGAGTTCCCATACCGGGGGAAAGGTTTCCGTTCGCTCTGCAACAGCAAACTCGCTCCAGGCCTCACCAGCCCTTCGAACTACGCCCTTTCGGTCAAAAACCAGCGACCAGACCTGCGCGGGATCGGGCGTAAAACGAAAGTGCCTTTTTTCTGTGTCCGCAGCAGTCATCGATTGGAGAGCCTCCAAAAGCCTGGAATCCCACGGACCCGGGGCATCGGTAGACAACAAGCAACAACTGTACCCCTGGCCCACTACTCCGACTTGCAACAGTGCCGAAGTCTCGCCAAGAAAAAGTAGGGGCCACTGCCCACTCCAAGGTCGACTTTGCTGAAGCAATTGGGGCAATAGAAAAATCAGGGCATCCGCTGAGCCGCTTGCCGGTTCCTTGTTGTCGGGAAAACGCCGCAGGGAAAAGGCAGAATGCTCCAGCAAAACACTCACCTGATCAGCAAGACGTGGTTGCAAGGACCATCCAAGCAAGCCAATTGTGAATTCTTTATCCACCGCAGAAGACGGTGGCTATTTAGGTTCACCCGTCGTTGTTGATTTTACTTCAACGGGAGATAATGGTTTCACACTGAATGTAATTGCGTACTTTCGCAAAACGCATTTTTTTCTGCAGGGGGTACAACAGATTTGTATTTGCTACTAGTGATTACCTCATGTGAATAACTGTCGGAGTTCTTAACTATCGAAAAACCAACAACCCAAACCGGATGCGCCAACTAAAGATTTCAAAATCGATTACGAATCGCGAAAGCCAATCGATCGAGAAATATCTTCAGGAAATTGGAAAGGTAGAGCTGCTCACTCCGGAAGAGGAGGTTGAGCTCGCCAAGCGAATTAAGAAAGGGGATCAGGAAGCTTTGGAAAAACTCACGCGCGCCAACTTGCGCTTCGTTGTGTCTGTAGCCAAACAATACCAGAACAACAGCCTTTCGCTTAATGATTTGATCAATGAAGGCAACTTGGGTTTGGTTAAAGCTGCTCAGCGCTTTGACGAAACTCGCGGCTTCAAGTTCATCTCGTATGCCGTTTGGTGGATTCGCCAGTCTATTATTCAGGCCCTGGCCGAACAATCCCGCCTGGTTCGTCTTCCGCTGAACAAAGTGGGGTCGCTTTCTAAGATCAACAAAGCTTTCTCTGAGCTGGAGCAGAAATACGAGCGTGAACCCAGCGCCGACGAACTCTCTCAATTGCTTGACATCAGCGCCGACGACATCGAGTCAACGATGCAGGTCAGCAGCCGTCACGTATCCGTTGATGCTCCCTTCTCTGACGGGGAATCCGGTTCACTGATGGACGTATTGGAAAACCGCGAAGCAGACGGCACAGATGACCACCTGGAATTCCAAGACTCCCTCCGCATCGAATGCGAGCGCACGCTGGCTACACTGACGGAGCGCGAACGCGATGTGATCAAACTCTTCTTTGGCATCGGCGTGCCACACGCCATGACCCTGCAGGACATTGGCGAGCACCTTGGGCTTACCCGGGAACGCGTTCGCCAAATCAAGGACAAGGCGATCAACAAGTTGCGCACGACATCGCGCAGCGAAAGTTTGAAAGCCTATTTGGCTCAATAAGCTTTGCTTTCTTTACTCAACTCTGTGCTATAAAAAAGGGGCGTCTCCGATAGAGACGCCCCTTTTTTTAGTGTCGCGCGTTCATTCGCTCACGACTTGTTTCGTTGCTATTCTAATTGCGAACTAAGCGAGTACCGGGCTTGCCATCAACGGAGATCAGGTAGATTCCTTTCTCCAAAGACGCTGGGAGTTGCAGACGGTGCGTAGTCAACCCCTCGTTCATAGCCAGTTGGGCGCTAAAATGAAGACGGCCGAAAACGTCCATCACCTGCACTTGAGCGACACCCGCTTCAGCGGACCGGTAAGACAGCGTTATCGGACCGGAACTTGGGTTAGGGAATACGTTGATGTCCGAGTTGCCACCCCTTTCCATCGTCGACAAGTCTTCTTCAAATTCTCCTACGCGGTCGCAAGTACCGTTGTCTGGAGGCAGTTGAATAGCCGTATTACAGAAGTTAAAGTAATCGCGGCCAGTGCATTTGCTGTTGACATCACAAGGAGCCCGGATATACGCCTGGCGAACCGGAGGATCGGAAGGCAGGATGTTTCCGACCATGATGTTGTAGAAGAATTGAGCCATTGGCTCTTTCATCTCTTTCTCTTCAATTTTTTTCAACGAGTGGTGCAAACCGCAAATTGGGTAGAACTCAAAGTAGTGGCTGACCTGTTGTATAATGGTCAAAGAGCCAAAGAGAAAGTAGTCCGCGACAGAATCTTTTGGCACAACACTGGAGCACTCGTAGCGGTCGTATAACCTAAGTTTGGTAAAAGGCACGGACTTATCGCAGGTGCCCTGAAAAATCATCAAAGGAGACTGGTCATCCGCATCAATGTAAAAGTTAGGCGTGGTCATTGCAGCGGAACGTCCTACCGATGCCTTGATTTTGATGCTGTCGTCGAGGATGCCAAAAGCCTGAAGGAAATTGGGAACCTCATCGCTTTGCATGTGACCGAGCATGGGGAACACGCTGGGTCCTTGCACGAAGAAATTGTCGGGATCAATATCCAGTCCCAGAACCGCTTGCGCATTGTCCCTCATCCATCGCATGGCCGCCTGGGCATCCAACAAGGCGCGGTATGAGGCAACGGATGGGCCCTGCAAATCATAACAAACCGAAATGGAATCCGAGGGGTAGGCACCCAAGAAACCCACTCGGTAATTGGGCGCTACGGAAATGTAGCCGCGACGCGCATACTGCTCACAGAGGTCGCGGACGCGAAGGCTGACACCTTCCACAAATCCACCCCCGTAAAAAAAGTAGATCACTGGTTTGTCTTTTGCGGCAATGGTGTCAGTGCCATAGTCGCAATAATAGACGTCCAGCTTGAGGTCAGTTGTTGTTCCATTGTACAACAGCGCGTCTTCTGAATAAAGAATACCACCGGGACCCGGTCGATAATCACTGTAAGTAATCATAGACGCTGGATCGAGGTAAACCTCATCCCGGTACAGTACGCCTTCCGGAATACTATCACCGTCTGTATCAATGTTGTAGTCGGCTGCCGGTTGCGCTAAAAGCGACCCGGATAGGCATAGAATGCCCGCCGAAAATAGGGTAAGTCTTTTTTTCATGTTTATTGCGCTGTGAGTCTTGCGAGGTTTAGAAACACCCTTTTTGATTCTGGATCATTCTGGGTGTTTCTGGAGTCCACTTGGCTCGAGTTGGTTCGATAGTTATCCGAATTAAAATGCCTGATTATATTTGTATCCTCACTATAATTGACCCTAAGTAAAGGTACCTAAAACAAAGACCAAAACCCAGCCTTTTTTTGTTCGAAAGCGGTAGATATTTTTAAGCGTAGGGTTCTACAAGCCAAGCGTGACAAGTGCTTTCAACCGCCGGGGTTACCTTTACGTCCAAATGAAGAAAATTGCTTATGTATTGGTCCTTTTGGGGGCATTTATTGGATGCCGTCAGGCGGGAGATTCGGTAAGGTTTCGGTTCAAACCGGAAGCAGAAGAACCCGTATTCAGCCGGGTTGAAATGAAAGCGCAGTCTTCGCTCAGGCTCTTTACCCTCGTGCAACTCAGTCTTCAGTTTACCGGCAAGCTGCAACAAACCCCTGAAACCAATTCCACCGGACAAAACCCTTGGATACGGCTCCAACTGAGCGATGTTGGCCTGGATCTGGGCGTAGACCAGAACCTCTTTGGCAATGACCAGCTCGCCGGCCAGATGAAAGAACAATCGCAGAAACTGGCTGAACGCTATGAACAGGAATCCATCCGGGTTTCCTATGATGAACTGGGCATTATCCAACAAATAAATCCCGGTATTACCACCATCACAACAGAAGAGCAAGACAGCTTGAAAGTCGCGGCACTGAACATGGAGCGCATGCTCGGGGCCAATTTGCTGGAAAGGCTGGCCAACCTCCGGGCGGTGTTGCCGCAAAAATCAGTGCGCATCGGCGACCAATGGACCAGTTCCAATACGCAGGACATGTTGGGCATGCCGGTTAAACTGACCAATACTTACACGTTTAGCAGCCGGGAAAACGGAAAAGCTACCTTTGCGGTGGCCGGGCAATTCTCCATTGATTCTGCGAAACTGGAAGAAACGGGCGTACACTTGCCGTTTGACGGCATGTCGCTGCCCAGCTCCGAACAGATCCGCTTCCTGGTCAAAGGCACGCAAAAAGGCCAAATGGTCGTGGATGAAAAGACCGGCTGGACACAAACGGCTGATTTGACGCAAGACGTAAACATGGAATTCCGGTTGGGCGCTCTCACCATTCCCGTGACTGTGCAGAACACCATCCGCGTACTTCAATAAACTTAAACCTTCGCTACCATGACTTGGTTGACCCTCCCTCTGGCTGCCCTGATAAGTGCCCTTTCCCTTCCGACGCCGGGTTCAAAAATCCTGCTACGCCTGGAGCCCGAAAACGGCAAAAAAGTATCCTGGTTCATTGACACCGAAATGAACATGAAGATGACGCCTCCCGGCATGCCTCAGGAAATGAACCTGGCCATGCGAAATGGCATTGGTCTGTCGCTGGTAGTAGTTTCGGTCGCCAACGAAACGGTTACCCTGAGCAACACCATTGACAGCATGAGCATGATCATGACTGGTATGCCTGGCATGGACATGAACTACCGCTCCACTGCAAGCAACCCAAATGATCCCAACCAGGCTGCCATGGAAGAAACGCTCCGGCCCTTGTTGGAAAGCAAAATCGTGGCCATCTTTTCTCAACTGGGCAAAGTGCAACAGCTTCAAGGCATTACAGAACTTAACGAGGCCTTGGGGGCTGGCGGCGGCACCGCCGGTATGTCCTCCAATCCCTACGAAAACCTTCAAGCTTTCTTCCCCGTTTATGCCGCTAAAAAAGTAAGCCCCGGAAGCACTTGGGTAGAAGAAGTAGAGCTCACCAACAACGGCATGCCCATGAATGTTGCCTACACGTATACGCTGCTGGAGGTAAAAGACAACATCGCCAAACTGGGCATCAGTGCCTTGATTGACATGCCTTCATCCACCTTTGAACAGCAAGGCATGTCCATGACCATTGCTATGAAAGGCACGCAAACGGGCGAAATATTGGTGTCTACACGCGACGGCTTTACGCAAAGCGCCACCATTCGCCAGGAATTCCAGATGGACATGGTGACCATGGGCATGGAAATGCCCGCCGCCATTAGTGGCACGGTGCGTCTGACTACGCTAAACTGATCTCTTCCATCCGCTACCCCAGGTTGTTTCTTGCCGGGCTGGGTCTGGTCACGCTGGTCGGGTTCGGGGCACTCGGCTGGGCAGTTGCCACCTTCCTGCAAGGCCGGAACATCACAGACGTTTTTTTTCCCACTGAACGCCAATGGCACCGGCAACTCCTTGATGGCGCAGTTTACGGATTGGTGGCCAGCGCCAACATTCTGTGGTTGCTGTACAACCGGATCCTGGACCAGCCCCGGCACTTCTTTGCGCAGCTCATCAAGCGTTTTAGCATTAGATTGCCCGACATTTTTTTTCTGTCGCTCTGTGCGGGCATTGGCGAAGAATGGTTGTTTCGCGGAGCCGTCCAAGACTGGCTGGGGATCTGGCTCACGGCTTTGGCCTTTGTTGCGCTGCACGGTTACCTCGATCCCCGCGACTGGCGCATCAGCCTGTACGGCCTGCTTATGATCATCATTGTGGCTGGAATGGGCTACTTGTACGAGCACTCCGGACTCATCGCTGCCATGGTTTCGCACGCCATCATCGACATTGCCATCTTTATCAGCCTCAAGTACTTTCCGGGCGAAGGGCCACCGTCTCCAGAGCAGCAGCCGGACTGAAAGAAGGCTTGCGTACAGGGCAGTTACCAGCCACAAAAGCGCCGACTGCAAATGAACTGGTAGGGCGAAAGAATGGGCTCCGGCCATCGCAAACATCCCTTCCCGCG
Organism: uncultured Chitinophagales bacterium; assembly: GCA_964429745.1. Lineage (GTDB taxonomy): Bacteria > Bacteroidota > Bacteroidia > Chitinophagales > BACL12 > WGOA01. The sequence continues at coordinate 24,471 of CAYSDI010000047.1, forward strand.
ACAAAAGCCCGTGGCTTTTGTGGAATTTTAACCAACCCTGCATCTATCCAAAATAGGCCACGACAGGCCACCAAATAGGCCATGCCAGGGCCCGAACGTACTTGAACAAGGAAACCCATGATCGTCTTACGCGCTTCGATTCAGGGCGCCGGGAAGCTGTTTGCTTTCGCGGCGCTTGTGCTGTTGCTTTCGCAATGCCAAACCACCCGACCATTGACTGACGCGGCAACTCCCATAAAGCCAGACGCTCGTTGGGACACCGTTGACCAGTTTCGCCAGAAAGGCCTTCCGGCCAGTGCGCTGCCCTATGTAGAAGACATTCTGAAGGACGCCCGTACAAAGGGCGACCTGGATGATCAATACAGGGCGCTGGTGTACCTCAGCGACTTGTTGACAGAAACAAGCGATCCCGGACTGGAAACCGCGATCCGCCGCGCGGAAGAAGAGCGAAGCAAAACCAGCGGCACGATCCGGGCTTTGGCAGAAGCGCATACCGCCCTGCTCTACCGCAATTACCTCAACGAAAACCGCTGGCGTATCCTGGAACGCGGAGCAGCAGCAGGCTCAGGCGTTGCCGCACCAAGCCAGCCTTTGGCGGGTTGGACACTGCTGGATTTTGTCACGCGCATTGATGTGGGCTATGCGGCCGCACTGAGCGATGCGGAGTCTCTCAAGGAGCGCTCTCTCAGCAACTTCCCACTAGGGCTCAGCAACAAACAAGCCGCCGCTGACCGCGACCTGCGACCAACCCTCTTTGACTTGGTAGCGCATCACGCCTTGGAATTTTACAGCAGTGCAGAAAGTGGGTTGACCAGACCTCGCGAGAGTTTCCAAACCAACCAACCCGAACTCTTTGCTCCACCGGAGCAATTTGCGGCCTTTGCGCTCCGCAGCCCCGATTCACTGGACTATCGGTTTAAGGCACTGATGCTGTATCAGGAATTGACGCGCTTCCACAGGTCGCGCGGCGACGGATACCTGCAAAAAGCCGCCCTTTTGCAATTGGACCTGGACCGTCTGGCCTATGCCCGATCTATCAGCGCGCTTCCAGATTCCCAGGATCGATACCTTCAGGCACTTCTCAAGCTGCAGACCAATACGTGCGCCGGCAAGCAAACACCGCAGCCTACTCAACCCGAAGATTCGATAATCCTCCGCCACAGCGATGGAGGATGCGCGGCTGTTGCCCATGCGCTGGCATCGGCGTACCGGGAGCAAGCAGACGCCGAAACGCCCTTTGCCAGCGACGCGACACCGCTGAGCCAATACCGCCTCAAAGCCGAACAGTTTGCTCAGCAGGCGCTGACCCAGTACCCCGAAAGTTTCGGTGCCAAGCGATGCGCGGTTTTGCTGCAACAATTGCGTGAACCGCTGCTGCAAATGGAGGTAGAATCTGCGCTGCTTCCAAATCGGGAAGCACTGTTTTTGGTCAGCTACCGCAACGTGGGCAATGCCCATTTTCGTGTTGTCCGAATGACCGATGCCCTTCGCAAAACCTGGCAAGAGGCCCTGAATGATTCGGTGCGCACTGCGCTGTTGATCGCGCAAACACCTGTTTCCTATTGGACACTGGCGTTGCCGGCATACGAAAACCGGAACCAGCATAGCGCAGAAATAGCCCTTCCCCCGTTAGCCTTAGGCCAATACATGCTGCTGGCCAGTCCGGACGCAGCGTTCGATCAGAGGCAATCTGGAGTGGCTGCTACCGAGCTGACGGCCACGCAAATGGCTTACTTGTCCACACCCATGGAACAAGGTGGGGTAGAAGGATTTGTATTGGACCGCGAAACGGGCACACCGCTGGCAGACGTAACGGTGGAGACCTATTTGCGTCGCTACGATTACGCAACGCGTAAATCAGTGGTGGAGAAAAACGGCACGCAACAAAGCGATGCGCGCGGCGCTTTTACTTTACCTGCAGGCCCGGAACAACGGCAGTTAGGCCTCGCATTGGTGCGCGGTGAGGACCGTTTTCAGGTGGAGAACGCTGTGTACCTCTACCGCGATTTTAGCAGCAACAACACGCTCAACACCAGCAGCTTTTTGTTCAGCGACCGGAGTTTGTACCGACCTGGTCAACCCGTTTATGTCAAGGGCATACTGATTCGAAACCGGGGCGCATTGCCTGCAGAAGCGCTGGCGAATGCAGTGACGACCGTTTACTTCCGGGATGCCAACGGCGAAGCCATCAGCAGCCAGGTGGTACGCACCAACGACTTTGGCTCGTACACGGCAGTCTTTACCGCACCACCATCAGGGTTGAGCGGCAGCATGACCATTCAGGACGATTTCAACGCGATCAGCGTTCAGGTAGAGCAGTACAAAAGGCCGCGATTTGAGGTGCTGTTGGAGGGCCCCGAGGGCGAGCTTCGGCTTGGAGACAGCCTGGCGATTCGGGGTACGGCTTTGGCGTACACCGGTGCTTCGCTGGTGGGTGCGCAGGTGACCTACCGCGTTTACCGTGAAGCCTACTGGCCTTGGTGGTACGTTGGTTCATTTGGGGGGGGCGATTTTAAATCATCTTTTGGTGGAGGGGGCCGCTCGCGGCCTGGTTTTGGGG
>CAYSDI010000048.1:0-27009 GCA_964429745.1 uncultured Chitinophagales bacterium
AGACCCGCCGACTCCAGCCCCGCCAGTTACCGCTTCCCCAATCCCCGTTGCAGCCCCAGCCACCAATCCCAACCCAACCCCCGACGAACCAGCCCTGAATGACCGTTTTGCGCGCTCCGAGCGCGAACTGGGCCAAACGCTGGCGGTCCGCCCCGCGGAAGACCTGCGCAAGCTCATTGACGTCAATGAGCGCTTTCTCTTTACCCGGGAGCTGTTTGCCGGCAATTCAGAGACTTACGGCCAGGCCATCCGCCAGCTTAATGAATTGTCCAGCCTGGAGGATGCGCTGCGTTATTTGGACCGGGAATTGACCCCTGCACACGCGTGGAACCCGGAAAGCAAAGTGGTGCTGCACTTGCGCGACATCCTGGAGCAGCGTTACCGCTGAGGCTCGCGGAATAAATCAACACAGGGTGCTTATAAAAACCCCTCTGCTAACTTCGGAGACAAGGCCTGCATAATTTTTAACACCGGAGTTTACTCCTGTAAATGAGGATGTTAAAAATTGGGCATAACGCAGGACATGGGGTTTTTAGGAGTACCCTACAGTAAATCAGGCTCGTCCCGCCAGGTCTTCTTGAAGGGCTTGCAAGACGATGGCCGTGCCTCCGCGGCCCGATTCAACATAGGTGGCTGCCGCATGCCCAGCGGCTTTGGCTTTGTTGCTCAGATCAGTGCCACTCGCGGGAACACCTGCAGAACTTGCTCCATGATCAACAAGCCCTTCGAACCAATAGCGCAGTTCGGAAACATCGCGAATAGAGACCGCAGCGCCCAGAGCCACCAGTTCTTCGGCTTCGCGAAACTTGTGGTAACGCGGCCCGAAGGCCAGCGGAAGGCCGTAAACCGCCGCTTCAAGCGTGTTGTGAATGCCAGCACCAAAGCCGCCGCCGATGTAAGCCGCGCTGCCCAGCGAATACAGCGATGACAACAGGCCAATTTTATCCACAATCAGACAATCTGCTTCGGCCAAGTGCTGGTCTGCAAAAGCCGTTGCGGAAGTTTGCGGGCTGGCGTGTTGGTCCGTCTCCTTCAAAAGCGTAGGGCTAACCTCGCTCCAGCGCAACACCTGGCCCGGTATCCGCGCGGCCAACTCGCGCAGGGCTGAAGGATGCATTTCGTGGGGGGCCAAGATCAGCTTCCATCCGGCAGGCAAGAGGTTGTGGGCCGCTAAATCCACCAGCAAGGCTTCATCCGCAGGCCAGGTACTGCCGGCAACGAACACAGGACGACCACGAGCAAAAACCCGAATGGCATCCGGCACCGTGGGCGAGGCGGCTATTTTCAGCACCCGGTCAAAGCGCGTATCCGGCGCAAGGGCTACTGTGGGCATTCGCAACGGCCGCTTGTCCTGGGCCAGCAGGGAGCAAACTCGCTCAACGGATTCTTGGTCCTGGCAAAAAATGCGTGAAAGGTGATGCAGGCCGTTGCGGTGCCAGTTTCCCCAAGGCTTAAAAAAAACCTGATCGGGTCGGAAACGCGCAGCAACGAGGTACAGCGGTATTGCCCTGGCGGCAACCGCGGCAATATGGTTTAACCAAAGATCGTATTTTATAAATATGGCTGCAATAGGGTACAGCACTTCCACAAAGGCTTCCGCAGCCTGACGGGTGTCCAGCGGCAAGTAAAACACCGCATCCGCTCCCGGATAGTCTTTGCGGATCTGGTACCCGGAAGGGGAGAAGAACGTTAACACCAGCCCGCAGTCCGGAAATGCTGGTCGAAGGGCCTCCAGCAACGGGCGACCTTGCTCAAATTCGCCCAGACTGGCGCAATGCATCCACAGCAGGCGGGGGGGGAGGCTGCGGCGCTTGCTCCGAATTTGCTCCAGGCCGTTCTTTCGCCCGTCTTTCCAAGCCCTTGCTTTGGCTGAAAAGGGGGCTGCCGCTGCAATTGCTGCTCCGTACAGCCGGATGCCCAGCTCGTAAGGCCAGGGGGGGGCGGGGGGTAGGGCTATGCGCGAATTAGGATCAGTTGTAATAGTACTGGAGTTTGGGGTTCTCGTAGATGGGCAACACCCAGGCTACTTTGAGCGCTGCCTGAATGTCCAGGCGGTTACCAGAAGGAATTTGACCGGTATCTAAGTTCGCATCGCGCCTCGGAGCGGTGAACGATTCCGTCCATTCCATGCCCACGCGAACGTTGAGGAAACGCCCACTGCCGCTGTACAGGTAGCCAATGTATTGGCGCAAGAATAGGCCATTTGCCAGGCGATCGTAGCCTTTCTCGTAATCGCCGCCCAATTGGGGCAGAAATTCCTTTTCAAAACTCAGGTCTATGCGGTGCTGAATGAATCCCACCCCCCCCAACAAGATCACCCCGGAATTGGGGTTTACTGCGCCCCAGCCCGTCACCTTACCAGCGTGGGCCGAAACGCTCCAACCCCGCATGTTCAAATTGGGCAGGTATTGAAAACCGTCGGTGCCAATGATAAAACCCGCGTCGTTTTGCAGAGGTTTCAGGATGGAATCCTCCCGCACGGCAATACCAAAATAGAATTGCATGCCCCCCCCAAAAACGACGTTCTTCCGGTTTTTGATGCTGATTTGGAGGCCGATGTCGTTGTGGATGCCAAATCGGTCGCTCAGGTCTGCGAGCGGTAAGACAGCCCCGTATTCTAATTGCACCAGCCCTGCCAGCAGGATGGAGTCTGCCACCCCAACCTTTGATTGGCCGTTCACCGCTGAAGTGGCTAGCATCAAAACAAACAAGGTGAAGAGAACCATCGTGTTTCGCATGGATTCAAAAATAACGGTTAGCATCGGCCTAAGTGCCCGCCCAGACCTATTTTTGTGCCTTCGTTGACAAAACCGATTGTCGCGCAGGGAAAGGAACCCCTTCCCCCGACGTGTAAAACCCCAATTGATGCACCCCATTCAGATGGTTGATCTGCAGCGCCAGTACCTGCGCGACCAACAGCTCTTTGACGATGCGCTGGCTCAGGTTATTGGCAGTACGGCCTTTATTAACGGACCTGCCGTGCAGGAATTTAGCAAGAAACTGGCCACTTATTTGGATGTTCCCTACGTGTTACCTTGCGCCAATGGCACCGATGCGCTGCAAATTGCGCTGATGGCGCTGGATATGCAGCCCGGCGATGAAGTCATCACGGTTCCGTTCACGTTTGTGGCTACGGTGGAAGTGGTTTCGTTGCTCGGTGGCAAGCCAGTTTTTGTTGACGTAGAGCCGCACACGTTCAACATGGATCCGGAAAAGTTGGAGGCAGCAATCAGCCCCCGGACACGGGCCATTATTCCGGTGCATTTGTTTGGGCAGAGCAGCCACTTGGAGCCCATTTTGGCTATTGCGGCCAAACACGGCATCCCGGTCATTGAAGACAATGCCCAGGCCACCGGCTCTGATTATCGCCTCCAGGATGGGTCAATGGTCAAGGCAGGCACGCTGGGCCAAATTGGCACTACTTCCTTTTACCCCACCAAAAACCTGGGGTGCTGGGGCGACGGTGGGGCGCTCTTTACCCGCGACGAAAAGATGGCCGCCAGGATTCATACCATCACGAATCACGGTTCAACCCGAAAATACTATTACGACTCCATTGGGGTCAATTCCCGTTTGGACAGCATGCAGGCGGCCGTTTTATCGGTCAAACTGGACCACCTGGACCAGTACAACCAGCGCCGGCAGGAGGCAGCGGCCTATTATGATGACCAGCTAAATGGTCTGCCGGGCGTAACCCAACCCTACCGTGCGCCGTATTCCACCCATGTATTCCATCAATACACATTAAAGGTGGGCGAAGGGCGTCGAGACGCGCTTCGGGCGGCGCTGGAAGAGCACAAAATTCCTTCCATGATCTATTACCCGGTTCCCTTGCACCTCAGTGCAGCGTACCGGAGTTATGGGTATTCGGAAGGTGATTTTCCTGTTTCAGAGCAACTTGCCGGCGAAGTCATTTCCCTGCCCATGCATTCTGAATTAGACCATGAACAACTCCACAACATTACCCAAACCCTCCGGGGCTTCTTCTCTTTATCACGGTAGTATGAACATTGCAGTCGTCGGAACAGGCTACGTCGGCCTGGTTACCGGAACCTGTTTCAGCGAAACAGGCAACAACGTGACCTGTGTCGATATTGACGAAAACAAGGTCCGTCGTATGCAGGAAGGCCAGATTCCGATCTATGAGCCCCACCTGGATATGCTATTTGAGCGCAACATCAAGCAAAATCGTCTGAAGTTCACAACAGATCTGGCTTCGGCCATTAAAGATGCCCAAGTCATTTTCCTGGCACTGCCCACCCCCCCAGGTGATGACGGAGCTGCCGATTTGCGCTATGTGCTTGGAGTGGCTGATCAACTGGGTAAAATGCTGACCGAGTACAAAGTCATCGTAGACAAGAGTACGGTTCCTGTCGGTACAGCCGAGCGCGTACACGCCGCCATTGCAGCAAATGCCAAGGTGGATTTTGACGTGGTGTCTAACCCGGAATTTCTTCGTGAAGGGTTTGCCGTCGATGACTTTCTTAAACCGGATCGCGTCGTCATTGGCACCACCTCGGAGCGCGCCCGTCGCGTCATGGGCGATCTGTACAAACCTTTCGTGCGCCAGGGCAACCCCATCCTGTTCATGGATGAGCGTTCCGCCGAGCTGACCAAGTACGCTGCCAACGCTTTCCTGGCCACCAAAATCACGTTCATGAACGAGATTGCCAATTTTTGCGATCTCGTAGGGGCGGATGTGGACAAAGTTCGAATTGGCATTGGTTCCGACACGCGTATCGGCAAACGCTTCCTTTTTCCTGGCATCGGATTTGGGGGAAGTTGTTTCCCTAAAGATGTCAGCGCATTGTTGCAGTCCGGCCAGGATGCTGGCTACCAGTTTGAAATTATCGATGCCGTGTTGCGGGTTAATGACCGCCAAAAGCTTGTGCTCGTCGAAAAAATCAAGCGGCATTACGGCGGAAACCTTCAAGGCCGCAAGTTTGGGCTCTGGGGTCTGGCGTTCAAAGCGGATACGGATGACATCCGAGAAGCTCCTGCCTTGTACATGATTGATGCTCTGGTTGAAGCAGGGGCTGCGATTGTGGCCTTTGATCCGGAAGCCATGCCAAACGTACGAAAACTTCTGGGCGATAAGATTGGTTATGCCGAAGGTGCCTACGACGCACTGCAAGGCGCGGATGCCTTAATCATTGCTACAGAATGGTCGGTCTTCCGGACCCCGGACTTTGGCCGCATGGAAGGGCTGCTCAAGGAAAAGACTATCTTCGACGGGCGCAACCTCTATGATGTGGAGCAGTTTGAAGGCTCCGGTTTTCATTACGAGAGCATCGGCAGACAGCGCATCCAATCGGGCAACGGCCAATGAAAAAAGTTCTGATTACCGGAGCAGCGGGTTTCCTCGGATCCCATCTCTGCGACCGGTTCCACCGGGAAGGCTTCCATGTCATTGGCATGGACAACCTGATTACCGGCGACATGCGAAACATCGAACACCTGTTGCCGCTTCCGGAGTTCGAGTTTTACCACCACGATGTTTCGCGCTACGTCCACATTCCCGGGTCGCTGGACTACATCCTGCACTTCGCGTCGCCGGCTAGTCCCATTGACTACCTGAAGATTCCGATCCAGACGCTCAAGGTCGGATCGCTGGGAACGCACAACCTGCTTGGGTTGGCTAAGGCCAAAGAGGCCCGTATTTTGGTTGCATCAACCTCCGAAGTGTACGGTGACCCGCTGGTCCACCCGCAAACCGAGGATTATTGGGGCAATGTTAATCCTATCGGACCGCGCGGCGTATACGATGAAGCTAAGCGCTTTCAGGAGGCCATCACGATGGCCTACCACCGCTTTCACGGGGTGGAGACACGGATCGTGCGGATCTTTAACACCTATGGCCCTCGCATGCGCCTCAACGATGGTCGCGCACTGCCGGCTTTTATCGGACAAGCGCTGCGCGGCGAAGACCTCACTGTTTTTGGCGACGGCAGCCAAACGCGCTCTTTCTGTTACGTGAGTGATCAGGTGGATGGCATCTTCCGACTGCTCATGTCGGACCAAACGCAACCCATCAATATTGGCAACCCGGAGGAGATCACCATCCTGCAGTTTGCCGAAGAGATCATAAAACTGACGAACAGCCACCAAAAGATCGTCCACAAACTTTTGCCCGCCGATGATCCGAAGCAGCGCAAGCCGGACATCACGCGAGCCAGCACCTTGTTGGGTTGGAGCCCGAAAGTGGGCCGTGAAGAAGGTCTGGCCAAAACATACGCTTACTTCAAGTCGTTGCCTGAACACGAACTGTATCGCCAGGCTTCTGATTTCAAGGATTTTATCCATTCCTGACGGGCCTCCGCCCGAACTGCTTTACCTTTGCGGTTTCGTTGTACGTCAGTCCCATGGATATGCCTAACCAAGCTTTTACCGCGCATGAAACAGCGGTCATTGACCCCGGATGTGTCATTGGGGAAGGCACTCGCATTTGGCATTTTAGCCACATCATGCCGGGATGCCGCATTGGCAAACATTGTAACCTGGGTCAAAATGTTGTGGTCTCCCCGGATGTAATTCTGGGTGACAATGTCAAGGTTCAGAACAACGTTTCCATTTACACCGGCGTGATCTGTGAAGACGACGTCTTCCTCGGACCCAGCATGGTGTTTACCAACGTAACCAACCCTCGCTCCGCAGTAAATCGCAGAGGCCAGTACGCACGCACCACCGTCCGGAAGGGGGCTTCCATCGGTGCCAATGCCACGGTGGTCTGCGGGCATGACATTGGCGCTTATGCCTTTATCGGTGCCGGAGCTGTGGTTACCCGCGATGTGCCGGATTATGCCCTCGTCGTGGGCAACCCTGCCCGGCAGGTTGGCTGGATGAGTGCCTATGGGCACAAGCTTTCGTTTGATGCCGATGGGTTGGCTGTTTGCCCAGAGAGCCAGGAGCGCTACCGTTTGCGCAACAGCCAGGTCTTTTTAGAACAGGCTCATTCATAATCCACCCATACAACTTCATCGAATTCCCCCCAAACTACCCTGAGAGCTATCCGCTCCAGTTTTTCCATTCACCCTGCTAAACCCAGCAGCAAGAGTAAGGATCTCATGTACCAGGAACTGCTCCAGAAAGAAAGAACCCTTGCCGTTATCGGATTGGGTTATGTCGGTTTGCCCATCGCGCTTGCGTTTTCCAGAAAAATCCGGGTCATCGGATTTGACATTTCGGCGCCGCGCGTAGAGCTCATGAAGAAGGGCATTGACCCTTCGAACGAACTTGATGCCCAAGCCTTTAAAGGCTGCGACATCCAGTTTACCGCCAACCCGGAAGACCTTCGCGCGGCCTCGTTCTATGTCGTGGCGGTCCCCACGCCGGTAGACCAGCACCGCGTGCCCGATTTAACGCCTTTGGTCAAAGCGAGCGAAACTCTTAGCCGTGTGCTCAAAGTCGGTGATTATGTCGTATATGAATCTACGGTGTACCCCGGCTGCACCGAAGAAGATTGCCTGCCCATTCTGGAGAAAGGGTCGGGATTGCAACTCGGCCGCGACTTCAAACTGGGCTATTCCCCCGAGCGCATCAACCCCGGAGACACCGTCCACACCTTGGCTAACGTGATCAAAGTGGCCTCTGGTTCCGATCCGGAAGCCGCTGAAGAAATTGCGCTGACTTACGAGTTGGTGGTCGAAGCTGGCGTTCATCGGGCACCGTCCATCAAAGTGGCTGAAGCGGCAAAAATCATCGAGAATACCCAACGCGACCTCAACATCGCGCTGATGAATGAACTGTCCAAGATCTTTGATAAAATCGGGATCAACACTTACGATGTGCTGGAAGCGGCAGGCACCAAATGGAACTTCCTTAAGTTTCAGCCGGGTCTGGTGGGTGGTCACTGTATTGGTGTGGACCCTTATTACCTGACCTACAAATCCATGGAGTTGGGCTATACCCCGCAAATCATTTTGAGCGGGCGAAGGGTAAACGATGCCATGGCAGCTTATGTGGCGCGCCGCACGGTTCAGTTCCTGCTGGCGTCGGGGGCCAATTCCCGGGATGCAAGGGTGTTGGTTATGGGTGCTACATTTAAGGAAAATGTATCGGATATTCGCAATTCCAAAGTGGCAGATGTAGTACACACGCTTCAGGAATTTCAACTTACCGTGGATGTCGTGGATCCTCATGCCAATGCGGAAGAGGTTAAGCACGAGTACGGTTTTGACTTAAAACCCGCTATCGAAGGCCCATACGATGCCGTTATCCTGGCGGTCAGCCACCGTGAATACCTGAATCGCGATGAGGCCTGGTTCCAGCGCTTTGTTAAGCCGGACGGCATTTTGGTGGACATCAAAGGGCTTTACCGCGGCAAGATTCACTCACTCCGTTATTGGTCGTTGTAATTTAGTTGCGTTTTGCGCAAAAGCTCTTCTCCCGAACCATAAAGCCTTTTCCCCGAACCATAAAGAAACAAATGTTATGCAGAAGTCCTTGTTAATTACCGGTGGAGCTGGATTCATTGGATCGCACGTGGTGCGGCGGTTTGTGGCTTCATTTGAGGGCTACCGGATCGTTAATTTGGACGCTTTGACGTATGCCGGCAATCTGGAAAACCTGCTGGACGTTGAACATAACAATAATTATGTTTTTGTTCGGGGTGATATCGCTGATACGGAATTGCTGGCTTCTCTTTTTCAGGAATATGATTTTGAAGGGGTGGTTCACCTGGCAGCGGAATCTCACGTGGATCGTTCCATAACTAATCCTCTGGAATTTGTCCGGACCAATGTGCTCGGAACGGTGAATTTGTTGAACGCAGCGCGGGCACAGTGGAGCAGCGATATGAGTGTTCGCCGCTTTTACCATGTGTCAACCGACGAGGTCTACGGCAGCCTGGGCCCGGAAGGCTTGTTCACCGAACAGACCCCTTATGATCCGAGAAGCCCGTACAGCGCATCCAAAGCGTCCAGCGATCATTTTGTCCGCGCCTGGCACCACACCTACGGATTGCCAGTGGTGATTTCAAACTGCTCCAACAATTACGGCGCCAACCAGTTTCCCGAAAAACTGCTGCCGCTGGCCATTCACAACATCCAGCACCGCAAACCAGTGCCGATTTACGGCGACGGCCGCTACACCCGCGACTGGCTTTGGGTAGAAGATCACGCCCGCGCCATTGAAGTGGTGTTCCGCCAGGGCGTTATCGGCGAAACGTACAACATCGGCGGTTTTAACGAGTGGCAGAACATTGACCTGATCCACGCGCTGTGCCACATCATGGACCAGAAGCTCAGCCGTCCCGAAGGAGACGCTCTTAACCTGATCACGTTTGTGAAGGACCGTCCCGGCCATGACAAACGCTACGCTATCGATGCTACCCGCATTGCCACAGAACTGGGGTGGAGGCCGTCGGTGACGTTTGAACAGGGCCTGGAAAAAACCGTGGACTGGTACCTGGCTAACAGCCAATGGCTGGAACACGTCACCTCCGGTGCCTACCAGCAATATTACCAGGACCAGTACACAAGCCGATGAGCGGATGGCTTGACAAGCTAAAAAATGCCTGGGGATCCGGCCCCGCCCCCCGTTCCGTCACGGAATTAGGGACAGATATGCACGCCCATTGGATCCCCGGCATAGACGACGGCGCTAAAACCATGGACGAAGCTTTAAGCATGCTCCAGGGAATGGCAACGCTCGGGTTTACGACCTGTATTGCCACTCCCCACATCATGGCGGATTACTACCGCAACACACCTCAAGGCATTCGCGAGGGGCTGGAAAACGTGCGGGCAGCGGCTCGGGCAGCGGGGCTTTCGCTTCGTTTGGAAGCGGCTGCCGAATACTACCTGGATGAGCAGTTTGTCGCCTTGTTAGAGAAGGGCGACATGCTCACCTTTGGGGCAGATTACCTGCTCTTTGAACTCTCTTACGTCAACCGCCCGTCAAATTTTCAGACGGCCATCTTCCAAATTCAAACCCACGGTTACCAGCCGGTACTTGCTCATCCGGAACGCTACCCTTATTTCAGTGAGGATGGCAACCTGACGCCCTTTCGCGAAATGGCTGATCAAGGAGTGCTTTTGCAACTTAATTTAGGGTCGCTCACCGGGCAGCACGGCCCTTTCGCCCGGCACTTAGCCAGGGAACTTGTCGATGCCCAGCTCGTACACTTTGCGGGAACCGATGTGCACCGCGCTTCGCAAACCCGCGATTTGGAGCAGCTCCGCACGGACCGCTGGTTTCATAAATTGCTGGACAGCGGGCGCTTGCTCAATGCGGGTCTCGCAGCCAACGTTGCTGAATAAACGGCCCCCCGTGCCTGTAAACTTATGAACCTGGCCGCGCAAAGCAAATCATCATGCCTTTTGTAAAAACCCATATCCCCGATTTGCTCGTATTCGAGCCCCGCGTCTTTGAAGACAAGCGCGGCTACTTCTACGAGAGCTACAACAAAGATTTATTTGCCGAAGCTGGCATTACCCTTGAATTTGTGCAGGACAACCAGAGCCGTTCCGGCCAGGGCGTTTTGCGGGGGCTGCACTACCAATTGGACCCCTTCGCCCAGGACAAACTGGTACGGGTTTTAAGTGGCGAAGTGCTGGATGTGGCCGTTGACCTGCGGCGCGGCTCGCCCACTTTTGGCCAGTGTCACGGCGAGCTTTTATCCTTTCAGAACAAGCGTCAATTGCTGGTTCCGGCAGGCTTTGCCCACGGTTTTGTCGTGCTCAGCGAGAGCGCGGAATTCTTCTACAAATGCTCCGCCCTCTACCACAAAGACAGCGAGCGCGGCATTCGTTTTGACGACCCGGTCTTGGGCATCAACTGGCAGTTGCCCACCGAAAAACTGCTTATTTCGGATCGCGATGCAGCACTGCCACTGTTCGCAGATGCAGACTTCAATTTTGAGTACCATGGCGCAGGATCGCAGACTCTCTGACCAGGGCCGGAACAAGCCCTTTTCTTCCGGGGGAATGGTCCTCGTTACCGGAGCAAATGGGCAGCTCGGACTCGAGCTTCGCAGGCTTCTGTCAGCCGAAACAACCCTGTTTACGGACCTTCCGGAGTTGGACATCACGTCGGCTAAAGCCGTCAGGGCGCTCTTTGAAGCGTACCCCATTCGCGCCTGCATCAATGCGGCAGCCTACACCGCCGTCGATAAAGCGGAGTCCGAAGCCGACCTCGCTATCCGCATCAATGTGGACGGCCCGCAATACCTCGCGGAAGCTTGCGAAGCATTCGGTGCGCTCATGCTCCACATCAGTACTGACTTTGTGTTTGACGGAAAAGCTAACAAACCTTATGGTACGGACAGTCCGGTTTCGCCGCTAAGCGTGTATGGGCGGACCAAGGCCGAAGGGGAGAGCCGGGTGTTGCAGGCTTGTTCGCGCGCTGTGGTGGTGCGCACCTCCTGGCTGTACTCGCAATGGGGCAGCAATTTCGTAAAGACTATGCTGCGTCTGGGCGCAGAACGACCAGCATTGGGTGTGGTTAGCGACCAACACGGAAGCCCTACCTGGGCCCGCGATTTGGCTAAAGTGCTGATGGTTTTTCTGGAACAGGAGCTCCACACCGATGACTTTGGCATCTACCACTACGCCAATGAAGGAACAACCACCTGGCACGGGCTGGCTAATGCAGTCATGGCAGGTGCTGGTTTGCCCTGCGTGGTCAATCCCATTCAAACCGCCGATTACCCCACTCCGGCTTGCCGTCCTGCGTGGTCCGTTTTGGACACCGGGCGAATCCAGGAACGCTTTGGGCTGGTCATCCCGCGGTGGGAGGACAGTCTTAAGGAATGCTTAACTTTGCTGCTCAATTCAGAATAGTATGCTCCAAAAAATTGATATTCAAGAGATTATCTCCATTGCGCAAGATGCCGGTAAGGCTATCATGCGCATTTATGACACCGATTTCGGTGTAGAAGACAAGGCCGATAAGTCGCCGTTGACCGCCGCTGACCGCGAGTCCAATACCGTGATCATCGCACGCCTTCAGGCTGCTTATCCAGCTATTCCGATCATTTCCGAAGAGAACAAAGAGGTGCCTTATGCTGACCGTGCTGGATGGGATTGGTTTTGGCTCATCGATCCGCTCGACGGCACCAAGGAATTCATCAAACGCAACGGCGAGTTCACGGTTAATATCGCGCTGGTGCACGAGGGCAAACCGGTGTTGGGCGTCATTTATGTTCCTGCTCAGAACGTAACTTATTATGCGGTTGAAGGTCAGGGTGCCCATAAAATTGACGCATCGGGTTCGGCTAAAAAGATCAGCGTCAAGCAGCCCGACCCCGACAAACTGGTGTTGATCGGCAGCCGCTCACACCCTTCCCCCGAGTTTGATGCTTACCTGAACCAAAAGCAGGCGCAATACCGCGAAGTGGATTTTGTAGCTGCTGGCAGTTCGTTAAAACTTTGCCTCGTTGCCGAGGGCATTGCCGACGTCTATCCGCGCCTTGGCCCGACCATGGAATGGGACACAGGAGCCGGCCACGCCATCGCCTTAGAAGCCGGTGCATCGGTGCGGGTTTACGGACAAGATCAGGACTTGCGTTACAACAAGGAGAGCCTGCTCAATCCGTTTTTTATCGTCGAGCGAAACTGAGCCGGTCGGAAGGCCCGCCCGATTTTAAAGCCAGGCTATCGGTCTTGTCTGACCACATTCCAATCAACGAGCAAGGGATTTTATGGGGAGCGAGCTAATTAATTTTGCGGTCATTGGGTACGGGCATATTGGCAAGCGCCATGCCGAGATGATCCGAAGCCACAACCGCTGCCGATTGGTGGCAGTCTGTGATGTCAAACCGGAGATGGAAGCCCACGCGCACGACCAACACGGCGTTCCGCTGTTTGCCGATGCAGCCGCCATGCTCCAGGCCAAAGGGGAGGAGGTGGATGTGGTCAGTGTATGCACCCCCAACGGGCTGCACGCTGCGCACAGCATCCTGGCGCTGGAACACCGCAAGCACGTGGTGTGCGAAAAGCCCATGGGGCTGACTAAGGCCGATTGCGAGTCCGTAATTTTCAAAGCGCTTCAGGTGTCCCGGCAAGTGTTTTGCGTCATGCAGAATCGCTACAGCCCGCCTTCCGTTTGGCTAAAAGAAGTGGTTAGCAGCGGCGTCCTGGGCCAGGTTTTCATGGTGCACATCAACTGTTATTGGAACCGCGATGACCGCTATTACAAGAGTTCGGATTGGAAAGGAAGCCTGGAATTAGACGGCGGTCCGCTTTTTACGCAGTTCAGCCACTTTGTGGACATCATGTACTGGCTTTTTGGCGACATCACCGACATCCGCGCGCGTTTTCACAATTTCAACCACCACTACAATACGGATTTTGAAGATTCCGGGCAAGTCAATTTTGCGTTTCGCAACGGCGGCCTGGGGTCCATCAACTATTCCACCTCCGTTTGGGACAGCAACCTGGAGAGCTCCATGACCATTATCGGTTCCAAGGGCTCCATTAAGGTAGGTGGCCAATACATGGAAAAGGTGGAGTGGTGCCATATTCAGGACTATACCATGCCGGAATTGCCGCCGGCCAATCCCCCGAATGACTACGGGCCCTACAAAGGCAGCGCCGCCAACCACGGATTCATTTTCCAGAACGTGGTAGACACCCTTGAAGATGGCGGAATAGCCACCACAAACGCCTTGGAAGGTCTCAAAGTGGTGGAGATTATCGAACGCATCTACGAAACCAGGCCAGCCTACCCACGTCATTAGCCCCCTGAAACGGAGCAGGCTTTTTCACATAACTGATTCATTTTCAAGGCAAACTGCGCCCTCCGTCCCGGATTCCGTAATTTCGCGCCCGTGGCGAAATTGCTCGACGGCCTTTCCAGGTTAGCCGGTGCCGAGTCTGGCTTCCGGCGCTACCTGGTCAATACTTCCTGGCTCATGACCGGGCGGGGCGCTCAAATCCTATTAGGATTAGTCGTGGGTGCCTGGCTATCGCGCTATTTAGGCCCTGACCGATATGGCGGGTATGCTTTTGCCCTGAGTTTCGCCACCCTCTTCGCCCCTTTGGCCAATCTCGGGTTGGGTCAGATAATAGTCCGGGAAATTGTCAAAGATCCGCTTCAGCGGGACACCGTTTTGGGCACCGCCATGGGCATAAGGCTGATCGGCACCGGTGTAGCCTACAGCCTGATTGCGTTGGGGCTGCTGTTCTTTTTGCCAGACCCGGAAACACGGCTTGCCGTCGTGCTCGCCTCTTCGGCCATCGTCCTGCGCAGCCTGCAAATGCTCATTTACTACTTTCAGGCTGTTGTCAAAAGCCGCCAAAGCACCATTCCCCATTTGGTCTCTTTGTTGGTCTCAAACGGACTAAAAGTGTTGTTCATCTTGCTGAATTTGGATGTTGTAGCCTTTCTGTGGCTGGTTTTGGTGGACGCGGCGGTGTACAGCTCCCTGTTGGCCCTTGCCTACAATAAACAAGGATTGAATTTCTCCAATTGGCGCTTTGATCGGGAATTAGCCACCGGTCTGGTCAAAAAGTCATGGCCGCTGATGTTTTCGCTGATCCTTTTCACTGTTTACATGCAGATTGACCAGGTCATGCTCAAGTTTTTGGGCGAAAACAAACAAGTGGGCTGGTACAATGCGGCCGTTCGGCTCTCTACGGCAACCTATGCCATCCCCTTTGTTTTGACCAATTCGCTGTTCCCGGCCATCCTCAGTGCGGCAAAAAACAACAAGGAGTTGTTTCGCCAGCGAATGACCCGGCTCTACCACCTGCTCATTTATATCTCCACCGGGCTTATCCTGCTTACGTGGACTTTTGCCGATGGCATTATCCAACTCATTTTTGGCACGGCTTATGCACCTGCGGCTCCTGTGTTAACCATTCAAGTGGCAGGGGCATTGTTTGTGTTTATGGGGCATGCCGCTGAAAAATGGTTAATTGCCGAAGACAAGCAGTATTACTTCATGCTCTCCGTGCTGACGGGAGCCGTGGTCAATGTGCTTTTAAACCTGTGGCTGATTCCTCGATACGGTATTACGGGCGCTGCATGGGCAACGTTGTGTGCCCAAGTGCTCAGCTACCACATTGCGCCAATGTTTTTTGCCCCAAGCCGCAAAGTCTTTTTCATTCAAAACCTTGCGCTTATTCAAGCCCTCTCCGGATGGCCACTTTGGCAGTTTCTCAAAAACAGAAAGCATCCTGAATCTTGAGATTAGTAGATAAAATATCAGATTTTCTGGCCAGCGTGTTTAGCGCTGCCCTGGTGTTAGTGGCACTGTTCATCCCGATCAATCCGAGCGCGAGTGCATGGGCCATGTCCCTGGCTTTTTGTGCCTGGCTGCTGGCAGGCCGTTGGGCTCAGCGTTTACCCGAACGCAAAACCTTGGCCCGGGGATTGCCTATTTTGTTGCTGTATGGGTTGGCCCTGTTAGGGTTGGCGTGGAGCGCAGCGCCGGAATCCGGCTGGGATGTTTTACGTGTGCAATTGTCGTTGTTTCTCATACCGGTGATGCTGCTGAGCCGTCCGGTGGGCAGTTTGGTGGGGCATCAATACCGCCGCATTGTACGCTCCTTTCTGGCGGGCAACCTCTTGGCCATGACCATGAGTTTGCTGCGCGCCGCCTTCCGCTTCCACCAAACAGGAGACCCTGACGTGTTCAGCTACGGAGAATTGGTTTCGTGGTTGAATCTGCATCCGGCATACAGCACCTTTTATGCCGGATTGGCCGTGTTGCTCCTCTTCTCCGAAATCAGGCATTCGGAGCGAATTCAGGCATCCTCATGGAGCCTGTTTACGGCGCTGGTGGTTTACCTGTTCCTGCTAAACTCCCGGGGCACGTTAGTTGCGTTTTTTGTATCCTTTTCAGGCTACACGCTCTGGCGTTGGTGGTTTAACGGGCACCGTCAGCGATTTGCCTGGACGCTGGCTTGGGTTTTGTTTTTAGGCGCCACCATCAGTCTGGGGCTGCCTCAGAATCGGGAGCGGATCTACAGCATGACCAAGACCAAAGAAATTTCGGTTCAGGAAGGTACGGCTTCGCTGCGGTTGGAAATTTGGAAAGGTGCTTGGCAGACCTTGCTCCACGAGCCATTATCGGGATATGGCACGGGCTCGGTGCGTGAAAATTTAGTCGATACCTACCAGGAAAGGGATTTCCAAACCGGGGTGGATGCTGCGTTCAACGCACACAACCAGTACCTCCAAACCTGGCTTATGCTCGGTCTGCCTGGGCTGCTTTTGCTGTTGATGATTATGGTGCAGTTAGGTGTTGATGCCTGGCGAAACAACCGGCCAGAGCGAACAGCAGCAATGGTCTTCCTCGGGATGGCCATGATGAGCGAAGCCATGTTGGAGCGACAAATGGGGGTCTTACCCTTTGCTTTCTTTGTCGCGCTTTGGGCCATTTTTCCTTCTGCCGACTCCTGGACGATTGAAAAAGGCAAGGATGCCGATCTGGTGTCCTTGCAGGCTAGTCAGTCCCCCCTTCCTGGCTCCAGTCCGCTGAAGAAAGTCGTCGGGTAACGGCCTGGTCTACCAGCTCAAAGAATTGCCAGGGGGTGAAGGTTCGCCAATTGATCACTTGCGAATTCATCAAAAAGTATCGGGGAATATCCACCGTTTCCATTTCATCACGGACATGATCGCGAAAATTGATAGCGGCAATCCATCCGCCACTTTCTACCGTTTCATCAAACCATTCCTGGTAATAGCAGTCGTCTGATGCGTGAAAATTCAAAACGTTTTCGCCAATCAGAATAAAGTGCCGAATGCCTTCGGCTTCTAACGGCTCAATGACATCGCGTTTGAAGTACATTACATCGTTGTGGAGGCAGTCGTTCCATTCCCCCATCATTTCCAGTACCGCAAACCCGCGGTCGTAGTCTGCGAACAAGATTTTCAGGTAGAGCGTAGCCGATCCAAAGTCTTCCCACTCTGGGTTTAGAACATAATTGTATATCAATTTTCCTTGTCCAGTAGGAGAATCTCCAGTCCCGTAGAACGGCGAAGAGGCGTCTTCATCCGGTTCATAGTATTGCCGCCAATTGTAAAAAGGTTCAAGCGTGTGCACTGTATTATTCGTATATACTAAGGTGAGATCAAGGCTTTGTCGCTAAACGAAAATCTGGAGGGACAGCTAAACTTATGGTTTTTCTTCTTTGAACTGGGTCAGGGCTTCCCGGACGCTGCCCCATTTCAGTAACAATGTTTTAGCGGAGTCGTGTGGCAAACCGGTTCCCTCTATAACCATACGGGTACCCCGGTCCACGAGTTTCTCATTGCTCAACTGCATATCAACCATCCGGTTGTCGTGAACGCGCCCCAAACGAATCATGGTGGCTGTGCTGACCATGTTGAGCACGAGTTTTTGCGCAGTTCCAGCCTTTAAGCGCGTTGAGCCGGTGACAAATTCCGGGCCCACCACCACTTCAATCGGGTAATCAGCGACTGCCGCTACGGCACTGCCCGGGTTGCAAACAATGCACCCCGTGTTGATGCCCGCTTCCCGACAGTGCTTAAGTGCTCCGACCACGTAAGGCGTGCCCCCCGAAGCCGCAATGCCCACTATGAAATCTGCCTGGGTCACCCCGTGCTGCTGCAAATCCCTCCACCCGGCATCCTGGTCGTCTTCGGCAAACTCAACTGCTTTGCGAATGGCGGCGTCGCCCCCGGCAATCAGGCCCACGACGAGTCCCTGGGGCACCCCAAACGTGGGGGGGCATTCCGAAGCATCCACGACCCCTAAACGTCCGCTGGTGCCGGCGCCAAGGTAAAAAAGCCTACCTCCTGCCAGCAAATGATCCACCACGGCTTCAACGAGCGCTTCTATCCGGGGAAGGGCTTTCGCAACCGCTGCGGGGACGGTTTGATCTTCAGAATTCATGCGCACCAGCAGTTCCCCCACGGAGAGTTGGTCCAGGTGGCGGTGCGCTGAGGGTTGTTCGGTAATGCGCATGGCGTTGCGTTCAGCTAGCCGCGAGCCTTGCGTGCCGCGATAAAACTTTGCACAAAAGAGATCATGGCAAATGTGGAAGCAGTAATCATCAGGACAATCCTGAGAATACCCATTTGATCACCGGCCGCAATCCTGGCGGGGAGGGGCATGGCTGCCAGCATAACCAAAACCAGCAGGGTCAGGGTCACGGCAATGTGGGCAATAACTTTGTTTTCTTTGCGCACACCGCTGGTCATGGCCAGCAGGATAACGCCGAAGACCACCGGAATCAGGGCAGTGGGTGAACGGTCAGCGGTTGCTTCCGATAGGTATCCCCACAGTCCAATGAGAATTAGGATGATGGCATTCAAAAGGTTGGCTTGGTACGCTTTCATGTAGCGAAGGTAACACGGGCAGAGTTGGACCGGACAGCCTTCCCGACCCAATATTCATTGCTAACTTTGCTCTTTGTCTGCGCGGCAGATCCAAATAGCTTCTGCCCCGGCTGACGCCTTGGCTGCTGCATCCCCCAAGTGAATACCCTGTGAACCTATCCTTTCGGACGCTCTTGCCCTTTTTGTTCGTGTTGGTGCTCCTCATCGGGGTAACCATCGGTTTGCGGCTCAGCCCTTCATCGTCGGGCAAGCCCGCTCTTTTCGCCACGGCTGAGGGCAGCCGCCTGGAGGAAATTCTGGGCTACATTGATTACAACTACGTCGATACCTTGAACACAGATGCCCTCATGCGCAGTCTTGTCAAGGAATACCTGGACCGCGACGAGGTCATCGAAGACATTTTCAAGCGCCTGGATCCGCATTCCGGGTACATTCCAGCCACCAGCCTTCTATCAGAAACCGAAAGCCTTCAGGGAAATTTTGAAGGCATCGGTATTGAGTTCAACATCATTCGCGATACCATCCTGGTGGTTTCGCCCATTAGCGGGGGACCTTCGGAATCGCTGGGCATCCGCTCCGGCGACCGAATTGTTGAAGTGGGCGACAGCATCGTGGCGGGTGTGGGCATCAGTGAAGACCAGGTGCGCAATTTGCTGCGCGGTCCCAAAGGCACCACCGTTGAAATTGCTGTGCGCCGCAGCGGCGACAAGGAGCTTTTGCCCTTTAAGATTGTGCGCGATCAAATTCCGCTTTACAGCCTGGACGTGGCCTACATGGTGGATGAACGCATTGGTTACCTTAAACTTAATCGATTCAGCGCCACCACAGTGGAGGAGTTTGGTGAAGCATTAGATAAACTGAAAGGGCAGGGCATGAAAAGCCTGATCCTTGACCTGCGAGGCAACCCCGGGGGTTACCTGATTGCGGCCACCCGGCTCACAGATGAACTCTTGTCCGGCAAGAAAATGATCGTGTACACCGAGGGAAAAACAGCCCGCCGCGAAGAATTCCTAAGCGGCAACCAGGGGCGGTTTGAGCAGGGTGATATAGTCCTGTTGATCGACGAAGGCTCCGCATCGGCCAGTGAAATTGTGGCTGGCGCTTTACAAGACCACAAACGCGCCGCCGTCGTGGGCCGCCGCTCGTTTGGAAAAGGGCTGGTGCAAGAGATTTTCAGCCTCAACGACAGCTCTGCTATCCGGTTAACGGTGGCCCGCTATTACACACCTAACGGCCGATGCATCCAGCGCCCCTACGACAACGGGGTGGATGCTTACTACGAAGAATACGCGGACCGTTTGGAATCCATTGGCGAAGAAGGGAACCCAGGTGAATCTACCAAAGCGGATTACGGCATTCTGCCCAACTTCGTCATTCCGCTTGATACCACCGATGATCGAAAAGCCTTTTACCGCCTCTACAATTCCGGCCAATTGCAGCGCTTTGCCTATGACCTTTACGGCCAGGATCAGGCGCGCATTCAAGCCTATGCTTCCGTGGCGGAGTACAAGGAAAGCTATTCCATTAATGCAGACCAGTGGGAGCGTTTTGTCAACCGGGTAGCGGCCAGCAAGCTTCTTGAGGATGCGGAACAACGCGAACGTATTCGGCCCTGGGTAGAGACCGCCATTAAGGCACAAGTTGCCCGTCAGGCCTGGAAAAACGACGGGTTCTACCCGGTTTTTCACGGCATAGATCCCGACTTTCAGAAAGCATATGACCTGTTGCGAAGCGGTGAAGCTCGAAACCTGATCAAATAGTCAAGCCGCGCTTCCTTGTTTAGTCAAGCCTCGCTCACTTCTTCTCCTTATCGTCGCCAATAAGGGCGTCTTCCACTTCTTCGTCCGTGAGCTCATCGCCAAAAGTGCTGGTGGTGACGTCATTCATGTTATTAGCGGCATCAGCGGGCACTTCGGTCAGGGTATCTTCTTCGGCCGTTTCTTCGGTTTTGCCGGCACAGCCTGAAAACACCAGGGCCGCGCTCAAGGTTAGCGCAAAGAGGAGGGTAGACAGGGTCGAGAGGGGGTGCTTTTTCATGGTTGGAATGGAATTATGGAGGAGTTAAAAGTACAGAAGCCGCTCGGAGTGCGGTATTCTTTCGCCCGAATTACTTCTGGCGGAAATGCAGACGAATCGGGACACCGCGCAGCGGAAAGGACTCTCGCAATTGATTTTCGAGGTAGTTGCGGTAAGAATCAGCCACATCATCCGGGTGGTTGCAAAACAGGGCGAAGGACGGCGTGTGGCCCGGCAACTGCGTCATGTACTTGATGCGAATGTACTTTCCCCTAACGGATGGCGGGTGGTGCTTTTCGATGGTTTCCTGCAGCCAGTCGTTGAGTTTGGAAGTGGAAATTCGGGTTCTGCGGCGCTCCGAAACGGCAATGGCTTCTTCCATGGCCTGAAAGATGCGCTGCTTTTCCTGCGCCGAAACAAACAAAATGGGCACGTCGGTAAACGGCGCAATTTTCTTCTGAATGCGCGCCTGGTAGTCCAGGTGGGTATTGGCGTCTTTCTCTACCGCATCCCATTTGTTTACCAGAATGACCACGCCTTTGCGCTTGCGCTCCGCCATGCCAAAAATGGTGACATCCTGGGCCTCCATGCCCACCTGAGCGTCCACGAGTAGAATGCAGACATCAGACTCGTCAATGGCTTTGATGGCGCGAATGACCGAGTAGAATTCCAGGTTTTCGTGCACCTTGGCTTTCTTGCGCAACCCCGCCGTGTCAATAAGCAAAAAGTCTTTGCCAAACAATTGGTAACGGGTGTGAATGGCGTCTCGCGTTGTGCCGGCAATAGGCGTTACTATGTTTCGTTCCTTCCCGAGCAGCGCGTTGACCAACGTAGATTTTCCTACGTTTGGTTGGCCGATGATCGCAAAGCGCGGCAGGTTTTCCGTGCCGTCCTCTGTGTCTTCAGGCGGCAACATTTGCACGATTTCGTCCAGCAATTCGCCCGAGCCCGATCCGGAAATAGACGAAAGAAAATGCATAGACGAAATGCCCATGGCGTAAAACTCAGCGGCCTCCAACAAGCGCTGGTGGTTGTCCACCTTGTTAACCACCACAATCACGTTTTTGGGCGAACGGCGCAGCAACTCGAGCATCTCCTCGTCCAGGTCCGTCATGCCCGTGGTGACATCCACCATGAAGAGCACCACCTGGCTTTCTTCTATAGCAATTTGCACTTGTTCGCGGATGGCGGCCTCAAACACATCATCCGAGCGCGGTACAAAACCACCCGTATCAATCAAGTTGAAGATTCGCCCGTTCCACTCGGCCAGGCCGTATTGCCGGTCGCGGGTCACGCCGCTGACGTCATCCACAATGGCCTGCTTTTGACCGAGCAGGCGGTTGAACAACGTGGATTTTCCCACGTTGGGTCTTCCTACAATAGCTACGGTAAACTGGGGCATGGCAACGACAATGGGGTCCTTTCCGGGCGAGCTTTGGGAATGCCTGCAGAGGTTTTTCCTGTGCCTGCCAGCTCCGGGAGCGCACTCCGGCCTGCAAAGGTAGGTCGAAATGGGGCATTCCGGGCTGCGGCTTATCCGTCGTACCCGAAACTGCGCAGATCGGACTCTTTGTCTCGCCAACCTTCGCGCACTTTGACGAACAGTTCCAGGTGCACCTGTTTGCCAAAAAAAGCCTCCAGATCCTGACGCGCCGCCATGCCGACCCGCTTGAGAGCCTGGCCTTCACGGCCGATCAAAATGGCTTTCTGACTTTGCCGGTTGGCGAAAATCAGGGTCCGAACACGGATGATGGCTTCGGTCTCCTGAAAGGTTTCCACGGCCACTTCCACCGAATAGGGGATTTCCTGCTTGTAATTCAATAGAATTTTCTCCCGCACAATCTCCGTGACAAAAAACCGCTCGGGCCGATCCGTCCAGGTGTCCTTGTCAAAATACGGGGGGTGCTCGGGCAAAAGCGAGCGCAGTTTTTCCTTGAGGGCGGCCACGCCTTCGCCGGTTTTGGCCGCAATGATCCGCACCTCTGCGCGCGGAAACTGCACCAGCCACTGGTGGTGCAGCGCCTTAAGCTGTTCCGGATCGCCTTTGTCCGCCTTGTTAATCAGCACCATCAGCGGAATTTCCAGCCTGCCGAGCCGCGCCAAAGTCGGGTCATCCGGGGCGAAGGTCTCTCCGGGCTCCGTGACCAGCAACATCACATCCGCATCCAAAAAACTGGAACGAACATATTCGTTCATTTGCACCTGCAACTTGTACATGGGCTCTTGAATGATGCCGGGCGTGTCGGAGAACACCATTTGGTAATCTTCCCCATTGACGAGCCCGAAAATGCGGTGCCGGGTGGTTTGGGCCTTAGGGGTGATCACACTGAGCCGTTCGCCGACCAGCGCGTTGGTCAGCGTGCTTTTGCCCACATTGGGCCGCCCGATGATGTTGATGAACCCCGCGAAGTGCCTCGGACCTTGTTGATCGGCGTCATCGGTTTGGGCTGCGGAGCCATGTTGGCCATCGTCGCTGGCCTCGGTAACGGGTATTTCTTCTTGGTTTTCGGGCGAAAGGGCATCCTGCTCCATGCAACAAAGGTACAGCGACCCTGGCAGTGGTAGCTTTGGTGCATCTCCAAAAACCCCGGATACTGCGTTACGCCCAATTTTAACATCCTCATTTACAGGAGTAAACTCCGGGTGTTAAAATTGGGTAAGCATCGTCTCCGGGATTTTTTGGGACGGTTTTTAGCGACGGTTTTTAGCGACGCACTTTACAGCTACCTCCATGAAAACTCCCCTGTTCACCAACACCCTGGCCGCGCTGGCGATGCTGTTTCTCGCCGCGCTGGCGATGCCCTCGTGCAACCCACCGAATGCCGCCACGAGCAGCCTAAGCCCTTCGCCCGAACAAGCCCGCACAGGCAGCAGCGAAGGCCTTGCCCTGGCACCCCGCATGGGCGCCAACGTGCAGGGTGTCTTCATGAAAAAGCGGCAAGTGGGCGGCAAGTACTTTTACGAATACCCGGCCCTGGCCGAATTGGGCATCACGATGACGCGGGGCATCAGCGGCTCGGGCTCCACGTTCTCCCGCTACGGCGACCCCGCCAGCGATCCCGCTTACGCAGGCCACGGTTGGAGCCGCGCTGCTGCTGACTTTCCCGGCGTGAGCGAAGCCCAAAAAGCCGGCAACAAACGCTCTCCGGAATCCAACAACCATTACCGCGACTGGCTCAACATGGTGCAGGCCAGCCCGGCCAAAGACCTGGTGGTAGTGGCCAACCCCTACATGCCTTTTTCGGAATTGGCTGCATTTCTGGACGACGCTGAAGCGGCCGGCGCACGCGTGCTCTGGCTCGAAGCGGGCAATGAAATGAACAGCCCGGCAGATCTCAAAGCATGGCAGGAACAATTGGCCGAGCGCGACCCCGCAGCGGCCCGTTACGACGCTCGCACAAGGGTTGAGAAGGCCTTCGGCCTGTATTGGGATTGGGTCAAGGAGCTGGAAGATTTTGCCAAGGCCCGCAAGCTCCCGGTAGCCTACGTGGGTACGCCGCCGGCCTATGCCTTCCCCGATATGCTGGACCCGGAAACCATGGGCGACAAAGCCAATCTGGGCGAGAAAAAAGCGCTCTCCGACCGCATGTTTAACGAAATGGGCTCGGACCGTGTGCGCAGCGGGGCTCTTGAGGGTGAGGGCATTAGCAGGCACCGCTACAGCCAGTGGGACATCGAGGGCAAAGAAATGCAAGTCCGCGATGACGACCTGCGCCGCAAATTAAGCTACCCGCTGTCGCGCAACTATTACGAAGAGCTCAAGAAAACCGAAGTGGATTTCTACCGCTCACTCTATCCGGATGCCAAAATTCTGCTTACCGAATGGGCGCTCCGCAAATCGGGTGCCGGTGCCGGTTACTCCATGGCAGCCAGTTACGACGTCGCCAAAACCCTGATCGCCATGGGCCAGATAAACGCGTCTTACCGCGAAAACGTCGTGGAACTCGTCACCTTCCAAAACCTCTTTGCCGAGAAAATGGGCGGGCTGATCTATTACGAAGGCAACACGGTGGGTTTATCGCCCGAAGGCCGAACCTACCGCCTGTTCACCGTCATGGACGGCCGCCCCATCCTGGAAGTGGGCAAGGGCGACAATATCGAAACCCAATGGCTGCGAGTGCAGGGCCTTAACGGACAGGCCATCGTGTACTACAACCGCTCCTCGGCGTCGTTCAAGCTTCCTTTTTCGGGCGAAGTGCACTTTCTCCAGAGCGAAGACATTTTAGGAGAGCCGGAGACCGTCCAGATCAGCCGCGCGGAAGGCAGCGTTCCGGCGTATTCTGTTGGGGTGTTGTACATCGATTAAAAAGGTGGGAGAACCCTGTCCATTGTTCGATATTTTTACCCGCTGTTGCTTATATTCTGGATTATTGTGCTACCTTTGCACTCCACATCGCGCTGTAGAGCAGTTGGTAGCTCGTCGGGCTCATAACCCGGAGGTCGCAGGTTCGAGTCCTGCCGGCGCTACGAAGAAACCCTTGTCTGAAAAGACGGGGGTTTTTTGTTGGGGGCCCACGGTGTCAAGTGCTATTTTTTCGTAAGCATATTATTTATAATTTTAAGTTAATTATTGGAAATTTCCAAAATCTTGGCCATTTTGTGAGGCTGTCTGGTCCTGCGATACCTTAAAAAAAAAGTCATGCGCTCTGTTTCCCTTATCCTTTTCTCCGGCTTGGCCTTAATTGGTACCTTCCGGATCAATGCCCAGCCTTGCAATCCTGCTAATCCTCCACAAAACCTCACCTCGACGTTCACGTCAGGAACGGGCGCACTGCTGCAGTGGGAAGCTGTTGAATGAAGTTTTGGCGTACAAATTCGGGCTACTGCGCCTTCCGGGGCCGCGGTTACCCGTCGCATCGTTGGGTTTGAGCGCGATCAGTTTTTGGTTCCCGAAGCACTGCTAACCCCCGGCGATTATACCTGGCAGGTGCAAGCGGCATGCAGCGCCATTCCCCCTTATTCCGTAACGCCAATTTCAGGGGTTGATACTTTTACTGTGGCGGCACCTTTTGCTTGCCCAGGTACGGCCACGGATGTCGATGGAAACATATATCCGGTTGTGGCCATTGGCACGCAGTGTTGGATGCAGGAAAATTTAAAAACAAGGCATTATCAGGACGGCGATTCCATTCTATCAGAATTGATTAATACCACTTGGTCCACGCTGCTTGTTGGAGGGGCAGCCTATCCGGATGGTCTGGAAGCGAATGTTTCCACTTACGGGATGTTGTACAACTGGTATGCCGCTACTGATTTGCGCGGACTTTGTCCTGCGGGATGGCATCTTCCGACCGATGTAGAGTACACAACGCTGACCGATTTTTTGGGCGGAGCGAGCGCAGCAGGCGGCAAAATGAAAACTGTCGGTGATTTAACCAACGGTACAGGTATTTGGGCCAATCCTAATACCGGAGCCACCAATATCTCGGGATTTTCAGGACAGCCTGCCGGAAGCCGACTTGCTTCAGGTGGCTATAACGTTTTGTCTTTCTACGGCTACTTCTGGGTCGCAACTGCTTTTAACTCCAGCCGCGCCTACTACCAGGATCTCCAGTATGCCTCCAATGCCACGTCCCGTTTTGATTTCCTGAAGCGCGAAGGGTATTCGGTTCGTTGTGTGCAGGATTGAAGGGGAGGAATTCCTGAGCGGAGCGTTTAGGACTTTTTTTCTGTCCTCTGAATTGGCCTGTTTCTTGCCTGTGCTTTTCGTCTCACTATTCATTTGAACAGAAAACACGGATGAGAAGCAACAACCTACTTGGTGCCTTCCTGACTGCAGGACTTGGTTTATTGATTAACCTGGCCTCAGCCCAGGTCTGCGACCCGACGAACCCACCAATCAACCTAACCGCGACCGTGGTTCCTGGAACCGGAGTCTTGCTGCGCTGGGATCCTGTACCCGGCAGTGCGGGCGTTCAGGTGCAGGCGCTGTCGCCCGGCGGATCCAACATCAACCGCCGGATTGCGGGGGTAGAGCGCGACCGGATTTCGGTAGTAGAAGCGCTGCTGGAGCCGGGAACTTATCAATGGCGCGTACAGGCCGCGTGCAGCGCCACAAGCCCCTTCGACCTAACGCCGATTTCTGCTCCAGCCAGCTTTTTAGTGGGCGGGGTTTCTGCCTGTCCGGCCAGTGTCAACGATGTGGAAGGCAATGTTTACCCCACCGTCAGCATTGGCGGCCAATGTTGGATGGCGGAAAACCTGCAAGCCACCCAGTACCGCGACGGGACCGTGATACCCACCGGATTGTCAGATGCCGATTGGAGCACCACGTCCTTTGGCGCGATGGCCTTGTACAACAATGATCCCGCCAATGTGGCCCTGTACGGCCGGTTGTACAACAGTTTTGCGGTTGCCGATGTCCGGGCAATTTGTCCCGTCGGCTGGCATGTCCCGAGCGATGCCGAGTGGACCGTACTCACCGATACGCTCGGTGGCGAAGCTGTTGCCGGTGGCAGCATGAAAGTACCCGGCACGCTGGATTTGGGCACCGGGCCCTGGGTTAACCCAAATATCGGCGCCACAAACGCCAGCGGTTTCAACGGTCTGCCCGGCGGTCTCCGCGGTGCCCCAGGGAACTACCAATGGCTACAATTCTTCGGCTATTGGTGGACGAGTACCCCATCGACTACCCTGACCGTCTACTACCGCGGCCTGGACCACGACAAGGAATCCGCCACCCGCTCGGTGGGCAACGATAACAATGGTTTCTCGGTGAGGTGTTTGAAAGATGGGTAGGGGGGG
>CAYSDI010000049.1:0-26991 GCA_964429745.1 uncultured Chitinophagales bacterium
GGGTACGACTGTGCGGGCTTATGGCTTTTGGGGCCAAGACGGACTGTCTGTGCGGGCTCCGTGGGGGGTGGGGGGCTGGGTCCTGACCCCAGGGCCTCGGTCAGGGCTCGCTGCTGGTGTCGGCTTTCCGCGGATTGCTGTGGTGGTGCAATGATTTATATAGAAAATATACTTATTAAGTGCATGTTAATCTTGCGTTTTTCTGTGTGAGTAACAAATATATAATTTAAGTATTAAATTATATATTATTTGATTGTTCTCCGGCCAGAAGATATCTCGGGTGCTTTAGCGGATTGAGCTACTGTTTTGGCTCCTTCTAGGCTAATGCGAGCAGCCATGCTACGTAGCGCTCGGAGCCCCCCCCGGAGTCGTTCTTTTGGGAACAGGACTTTGGCTGTACCCTAATTCAGGAGCCACTAATAGTTCAGGATTTGGCGGAAAACCGGGAGGTTGCTGTAAGGGAATCGGATATTGCGGGGAAATTTGCTGAAGATGACAGCCATCATAAAATCGGATGACAGCCATCATAAATGCTTATGGAGGTCAATCGGAATTTTAAGAGCTATTTCAGGCCTTTAAACTACCTCAGTCATGAAAAAAACAATACTTTTTATACCATTGTTTTTTGCGCTCAATCTGCTTGCTCAAACGGATTGTGACCCGGCATTCGCTCCCCAAAACCTTCACTCGCTCTACACTCCGGGTGTCGGGGCGCAGTTGAACTGGGATGTCGTTCCCGGGAGCCAGGGCTTTTTACTTAGGGTTCAGTTGCCCGGTGGATCAAACATCAACAAGCGGGTGATAGGTTTGGACCAAGATCACTACATGGTCCCAGACGTAGTTCTTGTACCAGGAACCTATGAATGGAGAATTCAGGTTGCTTGCAGCACCACCTATCCCTATGCTTTGTCGCTGGTTTCCGTACCCTCTACGTTTACCAAACCCGGTGCAGCTACTTGTCCGGTTGAAGTCACGGACATCGATGGCAACAGCTATCCTACCGTTGAAATTGGCGGGCAATGCTGGATGGGCGAAAACCTCCAAGTGCAAAACTACCAGAATGGCGATCCCATCCTGACTGGCCTTTCCAATGCCGCTTGGCAAACTGCTACGAGCGGGGCTTCCAGCGTTTATTACAATGATCCACTGTACATTCCCGTTTTCGGTTTGTTGTACAACCAGTTTGCCGTGGCGGATTCCAGGGGCCTCTGCCCAACTGGCTGGCATGTTCCCACCGACGCCCAATGGACTGACTTGACAAACTATTTGGGCGGCGCTGCTATTGCCGGAGGAGCCTTAAAAACAACCGGGACATTAATTGCCGGCACCGGTTGGTGGCGGTCACCTAATGCAGGAGCTACCAACAGCAGTCTTTTTTCTGCTGAGCCCGGAAGCACCCGTTTCCCAGTGGGGAATTACGGCATTTACGGGTATGCGGGATATTGGTGGAGCGCTACTCCACAAGATGCGCTAACATCCTGGTACATTGCATTAAGTTATGGCGACGGAATGGTTTACCGAGCCGCCAACGACAACCACTACGGGTTTTCCGTGCGATGCCTGAAGGATTGATAGAAGTAGCCTTACTTCTCTTGAAAAGCCCCATGGTTAGCTTAAGTATTGCAATACCTAAGGTGACCAGGACTTTTTTAGGGTGGTTTTAAGATAAATTATGTTATACATAGCATAATATATGATACCCATAGTTAATACTATTTTACACAACTTGCAACATCCTGCCTTGTTTGATCATCTGGTTGATCAGTTTGCGGTTTTGGAGACGCACAGTTCGCTGGTTTTGCTCACGGGCCCTTTTGCTTACAAATTCAAAAGAGCAGTCAATTTTGGCTTTCTGGACTACAGCACCCTGGAGCGCCGGCATCAGGCTTGTTTGCAAGAGTTGCGCATCAATAGCCGCTATGCGCCGGACCTGTACTTGGCCGTGGTGCCCGTTTACGGAACGGCCGTGGAGCCCTCGTTGCAACCTAAAGGTCCAGTTCAGGAGTACGCTATCAAGATGCGGCAGTTTGGGCAGGAGCAACTACTTGCTTCTAAGGCGCAGAACGGTCAGCTTACGCCGGCTATCGCTGAGGCTGTGGCAGACACCATGGCGGGGTTGCACCAGCATGCTGAACGCGTAGCGCAAGATGCCGAATACGGCACACCCGCTTGTGTGCGGCGCTGGGCGTTGGAGAATTTTGAGGCCATGGAGTCATTGCTGGAGCCACCGGTTGAGCTATTGGTTGAGTCATCGGCGCAGTCATCGGTTGAGTCATTGGTTCATTCGGAAACCAAGCGCGAAAAGCTGGCAGCAGTGAAGGCATGGATGGAGCAAAGGCTGGTGCAACTCGAGCCTTTGTTAAGGCAGCGCCGGCGGGATGGATTTGTACGCGATTGCCACGGCGATTTGCACTTGGGCAACATGATTTGGCAGGACGAACAAGTGTTTTTCTTTGACGCCATTGAGTTCAATGAGGAACTGCGTTGGATTGACGTTCAGAGTGAGTTGGCTTTTGCGGTGATGGACCTGGAAGACCGCGGGTTTTCCGTGCTGGCCAATGGATTGCTTAATCGCTACCTGAGCCGGAGCGGTGATTATTGCGGACTGGCCCTGTTGCCGCTGTTTTGGGTCTACCGGGCTATGGTGCGCGCAAAAGTCGGTTTGTTGCAACCGGCCAAAAGGGAGGAAGCCCTGCAACACCTGGATCATCTTTTGGCTTTGTGCGATCGATTTGTCTATGCCAAGCCGCCGTTTCTGGTTCTGCTTCACGGGATGTCGGGCTCCGGCAAATCCTGGTTGGCGGCGTGCGTGTCCGGAGCATTTCAGGCTATCCAGTTGCGCTCCGATGTGGAGCGGAAGCGCATTCACGGTTTATCTGCGGGGACCGACTCGCAATCCCAGCCGGTCTCGGGCTTGTATTCACCGGAAGCCAGTGAACGCACTTACACGCAATTGCTTCAGCTCAGTGCTCAACTGCTGGAACCGGGCTTTCCCGTGGTCGTGGATGCCGCTTTCCTTACAAAGGCTCAGCGCGCTCCCTTTTTGGCCATGGCGCGAAACACAGGAACTATTGTGTTGTTGCTCGTGCTGGATGTGCCGAACGAAGAATTGCGCAGGCGAATCGCAATGCGTCGCGAGCGGAACCGGAACCTTTCTCCCGAAATGCGAGACCCCTCTGAGGCCGATGAACAGGTTTTGGAATTTCAGCTTAAGACACGCGAAGTGCCGGATGAGGAAGAGGCACCAATGCTGGTGATGGATGGCCAGTGGCCTTTGCGACGCGCGCTTTGGATGGAGCGTATTGCCGCTGCCTTAAACAGAACGGCCGTTCCGGAATAGAGAACGACCGCGCTGTGATTTTCCGGTAAATTTAGTTCGGTCGCGGTTCAAATGAACTGGCAAAGGATCCCGCCCATGAGCAGCAACGTCACGAACCAGTAGCCTGTGTGGATGGCAATGTATTTCCAATTGCGCCGTTCAAAAAGGGCGTTTATGCCGAGAACGGGCAACGCGAACATCAGCGCGGCCAGCCCTCCGTGCAGGGCGCCATGGCCAAAGGAGCGGTGCCTATCGCCATAAGTAGTCATGACATTATCTACTAACGCTTTGATTTCTTCTTGTCCAGCCTTTTCATAATCCATGGCAAAGAGCGAAAAGAAACCCGCTTGGTGCACAACCAGGCCGGTCAATCCCACGGCCAGGAGCAGCGATAGCACGTAGCATACGCCCAGAATGAGCGCCATGTTACCCTTATCCAATTCGCGCTGCGTCAGGTTGTTGAGCTTCATCCAGGAAGTGCCAAAAACCTTGGGGTGGTACCAAATGAAGCCGGTTATGACGGGTACGAGTGCCGCCAGAAACCAATACAAGTAATTGTAGTCCATGGGGTAAAAGTTTGCATGAAGGTATTAAATAACCACAAACTGGGACTAACCTGCTCCTTGCCGCCTGCTGGACACCCCCGACTCTTGTCCCTCAGCGCTCTATCCAGGTGACTTTTTCGCCTATGAGACCGCGCTTGCAAGGTTGCGGTTCGGGGCTCCAGGTTCCGAGGTAGAACAAGCCGAGGCAGCGTTCACCGGGTGCTGTGTTTAGAAAATCGGGGGTTCCCAAAATGGCTTTGGGGGTGCTCCAATAACCGGCCAATCCCAGGGCTGTTGCGCTGAGCCAAAGATTTTGGACCGCGCAGGCCACCGCGGCAATTTCCTCCCATTCTGGTACTCTTTCCTGGGGGTCGCGTTGCATGCCAATGGCAATAACCACGGATGCCAGCATGGGCTGGCGAAGGGTTTTATCGTACTTGGCAGCGGAGAACTCGACCTCGGGAGTCCGGGCTTTGTACGCTTCTGCCAGGAACTGTCCCAGGCGCTCGAGGGCGGTGCCGCGGATCACGTGAAAGCGCCAGGGTTCGGTGTTTCTGTGGGTCGGAGCCCAGTTGGCGTTTTCCAACATCTGAAGCAGCACAGCGTGCGGAATCTCTTCGCCCGTATATTGCCTTGGGAAAATAGACCGGCGGTTCCTGATGACGGTGCTCAGACCAACGATGGAGTTATCCAGCATTTTTTTAACAAAGGTAAGACTGCAGGTGGCCTTGACTAGGGGCTTTTGGCGCTCGGACAGAATGCGCGAAGGTCTTAACTTTGACGTTGGTCTCCGTTTTGACCTCGTAGTTCAACGGATAGAATAGGAGTTTCCTAAACTCTTGATCCAGGTTCGATTCCTGGCGAGGTCACTATGCTATTTTGTGCTCCGGGTAAGTCTCCGCCATGCCATAGGAAATAGTATGCTAAGGGGGCATTCGCAATGCAGGTCAGGCTGTTTTAGTTTAAAGGGCTCATTCGTGTTGCCCGCAGGTCCTTGAGGTTAACAGCCATGCATGAAAAGGCGTTTCGTTTATCAGGTCCTGTTTTACCTTGGATTTAAGGCCTGTGTGATGTAAATTACTTGCAATAATTCGTGTTTTGGATTGCGAAGATTCACGCCCATAGAGTTATTGTACAGCCCCCCGAACGCACCCGCCCCCCAACACTCATGAAATACTCCCTGATAGCCTTGTTTTTTGGGCTCTTAATCCAGGTGCAGGCCCAAACCCTGTTTGTGCAGGATAATTTTGAAGGGGGCGGCACCATCAGCACCTGGTTTGGAGACGCTTGTGGCATGAACAATTCTTTTGCCAATCCTCATATCCTCGGCACAAACTTATCAGCTACCGTTCTGCGATACCACGATACCGGTGGGCAGTATGCCAACGTTCGTTTTCAGGTGCCGGCAACGTTTGATCTGAGCATGAATGCCACGTTCTCGCTCAAGATATACGTTCCTTCAAGCGGTGTTACCGGCTCTCAGCCCAACCAGGTTTCCCTGAAACTGCAGAACGGCGATTTGGGTTCTCCATGGGTCACGCAAAGTGAAATCATTAAGCCCATCGCGCTGAACCAGTGGCAGACAGTCACGTTTGACTTTGCCAGCGATCCTTACATTAACCTCAATCCGGGTTCGCCTCCTCCAACCACCCGTATTGACTTCAACCGCATTGTCATTCAGGTGAATGGCGAAAATAACTTTGATCATGTTTTGGCCTACCTGGACGATGTTCACTTCGATGCACTTTACACACCCGTAGATCCGGTTTTCGACCAGCTCGTCTGGTCGGATGAATTTGAAGTTGACGGTGCCATCAATACTTCCAAGTGGTTCCATCAGACGCAATTGCCTACGCCAACAAGCTGGTACAACGGGGAGATCCAACATTACACCAACCGCCTGGACAATGCTGAGGTAAACGGCGGCACATTGAAAGTTCGGGCCAAGAAGGAAACCTTTTTCGACCAGGGGGTAACCAAGCAGTACACTTCTGCCCGCCTGAATTCCAAGTTCGCATTTGTGTACGGACGCGTCGAAGTACGAGCCAAACTGCCATCGGGTGTGGGTACCTGGCCGGCTATTTGGACGTTGGGTAAAAACATCAATGAAAACGGCAGTTATTGGGATAACGAAGGCTATGGAACAACTTCCTGGCCCGATTGTGGAGAAATGGACATCATGGAACATTGGGGCGCTAATCCAAATTATGTGTCCAGTGCCACCCATACGCCATCCAGTTTTGGGGGTACCATTAATGTGGGCGGCCAAACCATCCCTACAGCCATGACAGGCTTCCATGTGTACTCCTTGATCTGGACACCGGATGAACTTGTTTTTGCCGTGGATGGAGTAGAGCACTTCACCTACAATCCGGAGGTCAAGGATGCCAGTACCTGGCCTTTTGACCAGGACCAATTTATGCTGTTAAACCTGGCCATCCTTCCAGAAATCGCTGCTTCGTTTACCAGCGGGGCCATGGAGGTAGACTATGTGAGGGTTTATCAGGAAAGCGAGTGCCCTGCCCCAACAGGGGTCACCACAACCATTTTATCCCCAACAGCGGCAACACTCTCCTGGAACCCGGTTGAATCCGCCATCGGCTACAAAGTCACGGGTGGTCCAGTTGGAGGACCCAGCAAAAACTTCAGAACGACCGCCACATCCCGGACCATCCCGATTCTCAACCCCTCCACCAATTACCAGTGGGTGGTCAGTGCCTATTGCGATCCGTCATTCTCAAACCCGTCCCCCACGCAATTCTTCACCACACCGGCCACCCGCATCCTGAACCCAATGCTCCTGATCCCGAACCCCTCCAACGGAACGGTTCGTGTAACCATGCCTGAAGATGGGAACTGGACGGTTGAAGTTATGGACATCACCGGCCGCATTTACGAGACCCTAAGCCTATCCGGGCAAGTAGACCAGTTGTTGACTGGCCTTCCCGCAGGTCTCTACATCGTTCGGATCACTGGCTCCGAAACCAAAATCCAGGAGCTCTTGGTTGTGCAGTAGGTCTCAGGGGTGCGCACATTGAGCCAGCCTTTGCCTAATTTTGCGTTTGCCATGAAGCCCTACGTTTCAGCAAGCGCCATCCCAACTTTTCGCATCCTGCCTTTAACATGCCTCTTGTGGTTGTTGAACTCATCTACTGTGCTGGCGGGAACAGATCAGGAGGAACAAACCGGCGCCTGGTACATGGCATTCTGGGTTGCCTCCATTCCTCAAAGCTCCTGGGGTTTTCAGGGAGACGTTCAATACCGAAACTGGAACATCGCCGGTGATTTGGAACAGTTGTTGCTGCGGGGTGGCGCAACCTATTCCCCCAAAAACACCAAGGCCCGGATCACCTTGGGCTACGCTTTTGTGAGTACCGGTGCATACGGAGAATCGCGCACCAGCTTTTCTGAGCACAGAATCTACCAGGAAGGGTGGATTCCCCAGCAGGTGGGTTCCCGGCTGTATTTCCAGCACCGGTTTCGCTACGAACAGCGCTGGGTTGACGACCAGGATTTTAGAACCCGTTACCGCTACGCGCTGTTTGCCAACCTGCCGCTAAACCAAAAGGACCTCACCAAGGGCGCAGTTTACCTGGCCTTCTACGACGAAATATTTCTGAACGGACAGCGCTCCATCGGCGGAGGTCGGGAAGTTGAGATTTTTGACCGCAACCGCCTCTTCGGAGGGCTGGGCTACAGCATCACAGACCACGTGCGTGTCCAAGGTGGCTACATGCAGCAAGCCACAGACTTAATCAGCAAGGGGCAACTGCAAGCAAGTGCACATTTGGTCTGGTAGCACGGGGGAAGGGCTGATTCGCGTTGCTCAACATATAGCTTGGAACTGCCTTTTCATCCTTGTACCTTGTGGTTTGGTTCAATTTGATGCGGCGTTCGGATGATTTTTCCAGAACCAATCATTAAAAAAATCTTACAACTATAACCAAAATGAAAACAACGATTTATTCAGCACTTGCCCTAGGTCTAACCCTGGGATTCCAAACCGTTGCCTTTCAGGCGGACGCGCAATGCGGTCCACTGACTTGCAGCAACCCGTCAGTTGCCGTTGGTAACGATCACGCCGAACTGGTTTGTGTTCGTTACGACTACCCTGCAGCCGGTCAATCTACTTGGTATTACACCATTACTTCAGGTTCCGGACCGGCTATCAGCCACGTTAACTTTGCCCTCAATTTGAGCTGCTTGAATGTCCTGGGTATGGGCACGTTTGGCTCCTCTGTCAACGATTTGAACCCCGGTAACGGTGATCCGGAAATCCGCTATTCTCCAGATCCGACAACCGGCGTGATCGGAATCAAGTTTGACGAAGAATTTGATGACCACGAGGAGCGTGGTTACTATTTTACGTTGGATGGGAACTATGTGCAGTCAGAGATGGCACGGGTAGTCACCAAAGCCGGACCTGGCTCCGACGGTGCTTACATCTGCGGCCCTTCCGAAACCTGTACCACGATATCGGAGTGTACGGGTCCCTGCGAAGCACCGACATCGATTACGGCAACCGAAGTAACACCCCGCTCCGTTAACATTGATTGGGAGGACGACGAATGTGCTTCAAGCTGGAGAGTGTGTGCTCGAAACATGACCACTGGGGCTAGAATTTGCCACATCAAGTCTAACTCTGACAAAGTATTCTACGGCCTGGAGCCAGGCACCACTTATGCTTTTATCGTACGCACCAACTGTGCTGATGGCAGCAAGTCGCCTTGGAGTAGTCTTGTTTACTACACCTCACCCACGGCTCGCATGGCTGCGCCCAAAGCCAATGAGTGGAGCATTTATCCCAACCCGGCCAGCTCACAGTTCCAGGTAAGTTGGGAAGCAGGTGCCGAGCAAATTGAAATCCGCCTGCAGGACGTTACCGGAGCGCTTCACGCTTCCTACAACGTCAGTGTAAACGGAGACGCCGGCCAGCAAGTTGTTGCTACCAGCCAGCTCGCCGAAGGTCTCTATCTGCTCACGATTGTCCGCGACGGTGTAACGGAAACCCGTCAAGTGACGATCCAGCACTAAGCAAAGTCATTTACAGGATAGAGAGCCCGCCAGCCTTTGCTGGCGGGCTTTTTTTATCACTTTTTCCTTTTTTCCAACCCTGAAACAGCTGTAAACTGCTTGGCATACGGTACGTTAGTCCGTTGTTTGCCTTTTTGGTTTAAAGCATTTCAACCTTTTTTTGGCTTGTTTCAACCTGCTTTGTCCCAGCACAAACAAGGATTTTGTGATAGCCGTTTATAAGGGTGTACCCTTACCTTATCCTTCTTCGCACTGTTCTCCTGACTCTGCTCCCTGGGGTTTTCATCGCCTTTTTCGTTTGTAAAATGATCACCCAATGCGTTTAAGCTACCCCGCAGCTTTGCTCCTGACCTTGTTCACCGCGCCAGTCGTGCATGCTGATGCATTGCCCGCAGAAGAGTGCCTCCCGGCTTCCTGCAGCGTGCCAAGTGCGCAGATTGGCAATGACCAGATCGACTTGGTTTGCATCCGCTACGATTTTCCGGTTCCAGGTCAGTCTTCGTGGTTTTACACGGTTCAATCTGGTCATCGACCCGCCATCAGTCACGTGGTATTTTCACTAAACCTTTCTTGTGTAGAGGTAGTAGAATCAGGCACATGGGATGCGTCTCCAGATGACCGTTCCCCTGGCCAGGGCATGCCGGAAGTCCTGGTGAATGTTGATCCTACCACGGGTGTTGGAGGGCTGAAATTTGACCAGGGTTTTGATGACGGTGAGGTTCGAAACTATTACTTCGTGCTTAGTGGCAACGTTCAGGTCTCACCTTTTTTCAGCGTTGCCAGTAAAGGGGGAAACGGTTTTGATACGGGGTCGCTTTGTGGACCTTCCGCAGATTGTTCCCTTATCGATGAGTGTGCCGGGGCTTGTGAAGCTCCCTTAGAATTGTCAGCGGTAGCTGTGTCAGCGCAATCCGCCTTTCGAGATGCCGACCCAGGGAATTTCCTGACAGCTGCCGAAGTGTCCTGGCTGGCTAATCCTTGCGCTATGGGCTGGAGGGTTTGTGCACAGAATCAGGGTACGGGGGAACGGGTATGCCAGGTTACGACGACTAATCAGGTAACTTTTGATCAATTGGTTCCTGGAACATCCTACTTGTTTGCGGCAAGGACCCGTTGTTTAGATGGCAGCAAATCACCTTGGAGCACTGCACTTTCTTTTCTGGCTCCTCAGGCTCGCCTTGAAGCAACAGAGGCCAGCGGGTGGACCATTTTTCCCAATCCGGCTTCAACCCAGTTCCGGGTGAATTGGGATCCAGGTGCTGCTTCAATGGAGCTTCGGTTGCACGATGTTACCGGAGCCCTTCGTGCATCCTACAAGCTGAATACCTCCGGCAAGGCTGGTCAGCAGACAATTGCCACCGACCACCTGGCCGAGGGATGGTATGTTTTAACCATCATTCGCGATGGAGCAACAGAAACCAGGCAGGTCAGAATCCAACATTAAGCCCGAACGTTGGGCTTGGTCAGAACCCACCAGATAATGCTGGTGGGTTCTTTTTTTTACGTTGAAACTGCTCGAGCCGGTGCTCGAGCGGCTCCAAACTGGCCAGCAATTGGTCATAGCCCTCTGCGATGAAATACTGTTCCTGAAAAATGTCTTTGCGGAAAGCGGCGTCCAGGATGGTATCCAGATTAAAATCGCGTAAGTGAGGCGGTGGGCCTGCTTGCAGGCAATAGCGGGATTCGCCTACGGAACTGACAATGCCGGCACCAAAAATACGAGCTTCGCCTTCTTCGCGGATCAAGCCAAACTCAATGGTATACCAGTACAAGCGCGTTATGCGTTCTACCATGTCCGGATCGTCGATCCAGCGCAGCGCGATTCGGCCTAAGCCTTCCAGAAAACCGGTGTAATGCGTTTGCGTGAGCAGCGGAATATGGCCAAACACGTCGTGAAACATATCGGGTTCTTCCAGGTAATCCAATTGATCCGGGCGGCGCAGCCAGGTAGTGGCCGGGAAGCGCCGTTGGGCCATCAGCTCAAAGAACTCCTTGTCCGGTAGAATGCCGGGCACCACTACAGCCTGCCAGCCCGTCGTCTCTTTCAGGATCGCATTGATCCGGTCCATGCGCGGGATTTCTGAACCTTTGAACTCAACCAGCGCTAAGGCTTCGCGGTATTCCCGGCAGATTTTTTGTCCAATCAGCGCGTGCTGGCGGTCAAACAGTGTCTGCCACACAGCCAAATCATCAGCGGTGTAGCGGTCATATTCTTGTTTTAAAATCATGCTAAAAGACTTTGTCGTATAAAGCTTCTGCGTGGTGCTTGGGAACGGACAGCGGCTGGTCGAGAATTTCAAAGACGTTGTCGCGAATGGTTTCTGAGATGGTGTGCGTTGGCAGATCGTTGCAGTCCAGCCCGAAGGGGTCTTCAATTTCAGCCGCCATCAATTCCAAGCCGATGAAGGCAAAGAACACAAACATAGTAATTGGTATGGTATACCACTGGTACATGGTCAGTAGGGCAAACGGCAATAACGCAGTGTAAGCCAAAATGAATACTTTGATGTACACCGCGTAGGAGAAAGCGATCGGGGTTTTGCGAATGCGTTCACAAGCACCGGAAATATCCAGCAGGGATTGCATATGCGGTTTGAAGTTCAGCAGATCAGAGTCGGTGATCTGCCCGGCGCGATAAACAGCCTGAACTTTATCGTGCAGCCGTCGGGAGATGTGATTGGGCACATGAGCGCGCTGTTGGTACTCGCGGGTGTCTTCTTCGGAGAGTTCCAACAACTTGTCCAGGTCAGTGCCTTGTCTCAGGTGTTCGCTCAAGGCAAGTGGAAAATTGCTGATGTTCACGGCGAAGAATCGCATGAGCCGATGATCGGAATTGGGCATGGTAGCATGCACCATCACAGCAAAATTCCGGCAGTTGTTCACCAGGGCGCCCCATTGTTGACGCCCTTCCCACCAGCGGTCATAGGCGGTGTTGGTTCTGAAGACCAACATAATGGAAAGTACGATCCCCAAAAAGGAGAAAATGGCGGTGTTGAACGATGCGGACTGTTCCAGCTTTAGAAAGCTCAGGAGCACACATACAACCAAACTGTACAGGCCGGACAACGCCGTGGCGCGCACAATTTTAACCATGGTCCACGAGCGGGCCAGGTGGCGCACATCGCTGATGAAATGCTTATTAGGTTCGTATATGATCATAAAAAATTAAAGCATTAGGGTACGCTCAATTAGCGGCGAGGTACTGGTGCACAAAACTGATGGACATGGCCCCTTCGCCAACGGCTGAGGCAACCCGGTTCATAGCGCCTGAACGGACATCGCCGGCTGCAAAGATGCCGGGTTGGCAGGTTTCCAGCAAATAGGGGTCTCGGTCCTCTTTCCAAATGCGGGGAAACGCAGCATAGTGTTTCAGCTCCTGGCCCGTCACCACAAAGCCTCGTTTGTCTTTGATGATGCTGTCCTGAAGCCAGTCCGTGTAAGGCTTGGCTCCGATGAAGACGAACAGCGCTGCTGCCGTGACCTCCCGTTGCTCTCGCGTGCGGAGGTCTTCCAGTACCAACTGTTCCAGCCGGTCGCTCCCTTTAGCTTCTACCACAACCGCGCAAGGTTCAAGGCGAATGTTGGGGGTGCCGGCAATTTG
Organism: uncultured Chitinophagales bacterium; assembly: GCA_964429745.1. Taxonomy (GTDB): domain Bacteria; phylum Bacteroidota; class Bacteroidia; order Chitinophagales; family BACL12; genus WGOA01. The sequence goes on from CAYSDI010000049.1 coordinate 12,500, forward strand.
GTCAATAAGGTAGGAGGACATGGTGCTGGTCAGGTCTTCTTTGCGGATAACGATGTGCACTTGTGCCGCAAATTGAGACAAGTACATCGCCGCCTGACCAGCTGAGTTTCCGCCACCAACCACAAATACCTGCTGGTTCACAAAGTTGGCGGCTTCGGTTGTAGCTGCTCCGTAATAGACCCCGGCTCCGGTAAATTGATCCAGTCCGCTGCTGTCCAGTTTTCGATAATCTACTCCGGTTGTAACGATGGCTGAACGAGCGTTCAATGTGCTACCGTCACCCAATTGAAGAATCTTGTAGCCATCCTTGAGCGTTATGCTGGTCACTTCCTGGGGCGAAAGAAATTCTGTGCCGAAGCGAGTGGCCTGCGCAATAGCGCGACGGGTCAGGTCCGCGCCGCTAAGGCCTTTCGGAAAGCCGAGGTAGTTCTCAATTCGCGAACTGGTACCCGCTTGCCCACCTGGCGCGCGCCTTTCGACCAAAATGGTTTTTAGCCCTTCTGAAGCGCCGTACACGGCAGCCGCTAAACCTGCAGGGCCTGCGCCGATAATGGCCACATCATAAAGGGCATGCAGGGCGGTATGCTGCAGTCCGATGCGCTCCGCCACCATGCGCGTATCCGGATCCCGCAAGGCAGAGCCGTCTTCGAACACCACCAGGGGCAATTCGTTTTCGGCAACGGCGTGTAGGCTCATCAGGCCCTGCGCTTCCTCCCCATGCTGCGCGTCTACCCAGCGGTAGGGAATCAGGTTGCCGGCCAGAAAGTCTTTGAGTCGGTGCGATTTTGGCGAAAAGGGATAGCCTATGACCCGAATGCCGCTGTACAGCGGTTTATAGGCAGCCTGCCATTCGTCGAGCAAATCGTTGAGCACCGGAAAAAGTCTTTCCTCCGGCGGATCCCAAGGCTTCATCAGGTAATAATCCAATTGAATGTCGTTGATGGCGCGGATGGCGGCATCGGTGTCGGAGTAAGCGGTCAGCAGCACGCGCTTGGCATTCGGGTGAAGCTTGCGCGCCTTTTCCAGAAAGTCAACGCCCAACATTTCGGGCATGCGTTGATCGCTGACCAGCAAGGCGACGGGATCGTTTTTTCGCGCTACTTCCTCAAGGGCATCGAGCGCTTCTTTGGCAGATGTTGTGGCCAATATCCGGTAGGTAGCACGGAAGGCTTTACGCAGGTCGCGGTTAACCGCTTGCAGCACGTTATGGTCGTCGTCAACTGCCAGAATGAGGGGTTTGGTATCAGCCATTTAAAAGGATAGCCTAAATTATCTTATGGGGAATTTTTTACGACTCCGGGCAACCACACGGAAAACACCGTGCGGCCGGGTTCGCTGTCCACTTCTATGCTGCCGCCGTGGCGCAACACAATTCTGCGGACAACGTCAAGACCAAGGCCGGTGCCTTGGTCCATGGGTTTGGTGGTAAAGAACGGTTCAAAGATCCTGGCCTTGACATCGGCGGGGATGCCCGAGCCGCTGTCCTGGATTGTGATCAACACACAGTCGCAGTCTCGCTGGCCGCTAAGGCGCAGTACTTTGTTCGGGGCGCCCGCCATGGCGTCCAGGGCGTTGTCGATGAGGTTGGTCCAGACCTGGTTGATTTCACCGACAATCACGGATACTTTGGGCAGGTCCGGCGCAAAATGCTCTTCAATGGCCACCTGGCTTTGCCGACTCTTGTGCTGGAGCATGGTCAACGTGCTGCGGATGCCGGTGATCAGGTCGGTTGCTTCCGCTTCCGGAGCCTGGTCCATGTGCGTGTAGCCTTTGACCGCTTTAACCAAACCGGCGATCCGCCCGGAGGCATCCTTGATTTCGCCCACGAGTTTGTCGGTACTAATGACACCGGCCAACCAGCCCGCCACCGGGGAGAGGTCCACGCCAACCGTATCGGCCACCTGCTTCAGTTCGCTCAGGCCCATGCCGTATTCCACCAGCGACTCAGCCGAAGCATAAGCGTCCGCCATTCCCCCGTCTTCTAAAAACTCCGCCAGTTCATCTTCTGCTGCCGATTTTTGCATCAGCGACAGGTCGGTTCGCGGCCCCGCCTTTAACTTTTCAAAAAGCAGTGCCGTGACGGCATCGACCTGGGCATCGCTTAGGCGAATTTGGAGGATGCGCTTAAAGCGCTCCGGCTGAGCGACCAGGTGTTCGCTCAAGGCGGTGGCGCTCCGCACGATGGCCGAGGCCGGGTTGTTGAGTTCGTGGGCCAGCCCAGCACTGAGTTTGCCCAACGCCATCAGTTTTTCGTTTTGCTGCTGCTGGGCGGTAAAGTCGCGAACCCGGGTGGTCATCAGATGCACCAGACTGCGGATCAATTCAAAATGCTCCCGGATTAACGATGGAAAATGCTCCCGGTGCAGGGCAAAGATGTCGGTTTCTCCTACTGCCTGTCCAAAGCCTTGAGCGTGGGTCATGCGAGAAAAAGGCAAGACTCCAGAAACGTTTCCAGGTACAAGCGTAGAGATACGTCGAACCTGGTCTTGTTGCCTAAACGTGATTTCAACGCCACCTGAAAGCAAAATGTACAGGTAATCCGAGGGCTCGTCGCGCTGGAAAAGGAATTCATCAGGCTTTAGCCTGCGCAATTCACCGTGCTGGCTCAACCATTCCAGTTGATGGTCAGGCACGTCGGCAAATTCTGGAACGATCCTCAGGGTAGCGGGGGTAACGGAAGTCATCTTGGTGCTATAGTTCGAAGTTTGGGCAATACGTCAGGCAACGGAAAGGCTTAAAAACACCCATTTTAGAAGAAGATGAGCGAAGTTGAGCCATAACAGGCCAATCAACAGTGCATCCGTTTAAAAATGTTCCTTCAACTTGTATCCTTTAGCTGTATAAGACCGTTAATAAAAGGAGTTTTGTCGCCGAAACCCCACCCCATGTCAGTCCACACCCTCCCGTCACCCCTTCTTCCTGGTTCTCTCGCCCAAGCTGCTTTCCACATGGAGCAGACGCCGTCCTTGCTCCGCCTGCGTTCGCGCCAGGTTTGGGACCGAATTCGGTTGATGGACACTGCGGGCAAGACCCTGATGGAGTCGTCGCAAAACGATCAGGCACAGTGGGAGCTTGAGGGCCTGCCCAATGGCATCTTTTGGGTTGTGGCCGAATGGTCGGGTGCCCGCAGCAGCCGCGCCGTGGTCATCGGGTAATTCGCCCGGGCTGCGTTCTATTCCGGGAATCGGTTCTTTTTGCTGCCCTGCTCTTGCCGGCTGAACCAAAGCCCTTCCCCGGTGTTTATTGCCAAACGCATCTGCTATGTTTGGGCTGTTTAAAAAGAAGTCGGAGAAGGAGAAATTGATGGATCGCTACCGCCAACTGCTGGAGGAAGCGCACCGGCTGTCGAGCACAGACCGCCGGGCGAGCGACCTTAAAACTGCGGAAGCCGAGGCGCTCATTCAACGCATTGAGGAATTGGGCAAGTGATCTTCTTCTCCGGCAGCGACTCACTCCTGACCTTTTTACCTTTGCGCCATGGCAATTAAGGCAACTACCCTGAAGTTTTTGGCCGACCTGGAAGCCCACAACGATCGCGATTGGTTTGCAGCCAACAAAGAGCGTTACTTGACCGCAGTCGAAGATGTCAAGGCACTTTCCCGGGAATTTTACCAAGCCTACACCAAGGTGGAAGTGATCCCGCCACAAGACCCGGACAAAGCGCTCTTTCGTATTTACCGGGATGTCCGTTTTTCAAAGAATAAAAACCCTTACAAAGCCTGGCTTTCGTTTGAGACTAAGCGCCCGGCAGGGTGCATGGGTATGTACCTGCACATCCAGCCGGGAAATAAAAGCCTGATTGCTACCGGATTATGGGAGCCGACACCGGAACAACTCTCTGCCGCGCGGCAGGAAATTGACTACCAGGCCGCGGTGCTGCGCAAGATTTTAGCGGGCAAAAAGCTGGCTGCGGCGTGGGGACCGATGTCTGGGAATCAGTTGAAAACAGCGCCAAAAGGCTACGGAAAAGACGACCCAAACGTGGATTTGCTTCGGTTTAAACAATTTATGCTCTTGCGCAACTTTAAGGACAAGGAACTGGCTGGTCCAACGTTGGTCAAAGATCTTGTCTCCTCCTTTCAGGCCGCCCGCCCGTTCATGGACTTCTTTGATGCGCCGCTCAAGGAGCTGGCAGAAGGCAAAGGGAAGGCATAGGCGCGTTGCTGGCGAGGGCTGCTGGAGCGCGTTGCTGGCGAATGCGGTTCCTGCAAGCCGTTGGTTTAATGAAAACCCCCGGAAAGCAAAGGCTTCCCGGGGGTTTTTGATGGCAAGTTATCCGCGAAACTGTCATGGAGCTAAGCTCCGCTTTCGCTTTGAACCTTGTTGATTTATCGGCCAATCACCAGTTCGAAGACTTGGCGTGCGCTTTGCTGCTGCAGTTCTACAAAATACAGGCCAGTTTCCAGTTGGCTGACGTTGAGTAGGACAGCGGCCGGACCTTCAGCCGCGGTAGCATCCAACAGTTGGAGCGTGCGGCCTGCCAGGTCCGTAACCCGCAGGGTAGCGGGCTGACCGTCTGCGGTGAAGGTCAGCACTGCCTGATCGGATGCCGGGTTGGGTGTGAGGGTGTTTGCCTGAATTAGGCCCTCGCGAAGACCGGGCCAGGTGAACCCGCCAATGGCAGACTCAGGGCTTAGGACCCCTCCGGTGCAGGTGGCTTGAACCTTCCAGTCGTAAGAAAAGCCGGCGCGGAGTTTGTTTTCTGCCACAAATTTGCTGGTAGACGGCTCAAACGTAGCTGGGAGAGATTGGTAAGTACCCATACCGGCCTTGCGACCGGATACTGTGTACGACTCAGCCCCATTTGCGGCCAGAGAATTCCACGAAAGGGTTACGCCTGTTGCCTCAACCAAGGCGCTCAATCCGGTGGGCGGATTGGTGCAAACGGCAACGACCGCACTGGAATCAAAAGCGCGGAATTTATCGAATGCGGCCTCGACCAAATGGCCTACTGCTCCATCTGCCGTTTGGGCAATCAGGCGCATGTTGGCCGTTGGAGTGAGGTAGTCGCTGACCCGGCGTGTGCTCGATGCCCAGCCTCCTGGCTGCAAGCTGCTGCCCCCGATGGTTTCGATGGCTATGGTGGTGATGCCGTTGGTCAGGCTAATGGTCAGGTTATCATCCGGGGTTCCCGTTCCGCCTGCGTTAAAGAACCAGCGGGAATAGCTGACGTAGGCATCAGAATAGCCTGTCAGGCTGAAGACCGGTGACGTGAGAATGGCCGTGCCGCCGTCCACATCGTCGGTGCCCGCAGCGCCTCCGGCATTTCCGGTTACGTAGGCACGTTGGCCCTGGTCGTCGGAGTCGACGCCGGGATTGGACGTGTAAATCTCGAAAGTTGTTGCTACTGGAAGATCCCGGACCCAAAGGCCAGTGGTTGCTGCACCAGTTCCCGCCCAACCCAGGTTGAATTCAAAATCATCGCCGAAGCCGGACTGCAGGGTGGATACCTTGCTGCCACCCGACACTGCGGCCGCGGCATCTACGCGGGGTTTGTGTCCCCATTTGCCCAGGTAAATCAGGTAGAAGCCGCCGTCAATCAGCCCGCTAACAGTATAGTTGCCGGTAGCGTTGGTGGTGGTGCTGTACGAGCCACCGGGACCCTCGTAGCGAACCTGAACTGCAGCGATAGGTGTGCTTGAGGCTGCATCTAAAACGGTTCCGTTGAAGGTGACGGTAGGTATGGTTGCGCTAGTAATTGCGGCGAAAGCATTGACCCGGCCGTTGCCAAAGGCGTTGTCAAATCCGGGAGACCCCATATCAGTAGCGGTGGTAGCCAGGGTGCTGCGCACGCTGGCTGATGTGGCCGACGGATCGACAGACAAAACCAAAGCAGCCACACCGGCTACAGCGGGGCAGGCGGCGGAGGTCCCGCCAAAACTTGGCGTGTAATTGCCCGTGCTGTACCCGGCAGATCCGGTGCGATCAATGGTGCGAACACCGGCACCGGCCTGCCCGGGAGCTGGGTTGGAAGGCGCTACCACATCCAAGGCGGTGCCTTGGTTGGAATAACTTGAACGAGCCCCCTGGTTGGTAATGGCTCCCACAGCAACGACGCTGGCAAGGTAGGCCGGGTAGTCCACGCAGGTGCCGTACGAGTTGCCCGCAGCGAACACCACAACGGAGCCCAAACCGCCGCGGCCGTTGTTTGAGGCGTCGTTAATGGCATTGGTTAGCGTGCTGAAATTCAACGTGCAAGACCCGGGGTAACCCCAGGAATTGGAAATTACGGCAGCCCCGCTGTTTTTGGCAAACGTGATGGCATCGGCTAGGTCTTGCGTGCTTTCGCCACCGGCAAAAATGTTGACGGGTACCAATTGCACTTCAGGGGCCACTCCTTTGACGCCAAGCGTGTTGTGCGAAGCGGCGATGATGCCGGCGCAGGCTTGTCCGTGAGCACCACTGGCGATCGGTGCACCTGTTCCGCCAGTAGCCGGCGTAAAGCCACTCAGGACGCGGCTCACCCCACCTGCCGTGCGGAGGTCTTCATGCGCTTCGACTCCATCATCAACTACTGCAACAATCATGGAGGGAGCGCCAGTTGAAATGGCCCAGGCCTCCGGGCCGTTGATGTCAATGTCGGCAACACCGGCAAAGCCATCAACAATCTGTCCCGTGTTGTTCATTTGAAATTGTTGCGGAAAGTTCGGGTCCGACAAATGGGCAATGGGCGCATAAAAATCGGGATGGCAGAACACAACTCCACCGCGCTCCGCAATGGCATTGGCCAGCGCCAAAGCGTCTTCGGGCTGCTCCACGTCAAGGACAGCTACGTCGTAGCGGTAACGGGAGAATTGCGCACGGTGTTTTTGCAACAGATCGCTGTAGGCAGCGAGCGATGTACCCGGCTCCAGCATTAATACCACTTCGTGGGTGAGCCACATATGGGTTGATTCATACAGGAAGCCAAAGGCTGCGCTGCGAAGCGAACCAACCGGCAAACTGAGACGCTCGGCAAACGCAGTCGCCGTTCCGGTCCAGGAGCCGTCAACATGCAAAATGGCGCGGTTGTGCCAGGGGTGAAGGTCTATGCCGGTAATCCCGTAGTTACCCTGCAATTGCTGCAGGTTTGCCGGCAGGCTTCCGGGGTAGAAATGGAGGGCTATGCCGCTGCGGTCCTGGTCCAGGGCAAAGGTTTGGCCCTCAGACCAGTAGTACGCTTGTTGCGCATGAAGTTGACCTGTGAAAAGAACACAAGCAAAAACCAGCAAATGCTGTAGAATCTTGCGATGCATAAAAGAGGGAGGTTGGTGAGGGGGAAAAAAAGTAAGGGGAGCAAAACAAGGATTTTCCTCCTTTTGCTCCCCTAATGTAGGGTTAAACAGAGATTACATGGAATCCCTGAGCCCTAAAATTATCGGGTAATCGACAAAGGCAAGATTTGGCGACCGTTGGCCTGGGTCAATTCAACCCAGTACATCCCGGTTTGGAGTGCCGTAACATCAAGGATGAACGCGGCGGGTCCTTCGGTGTTTTGCAGGCCCATGCTGTTCATCGTTCGGCCAGTCAGATCAATGATTCGCACGGTTGCCGGGCTGCCGTCTGCCTGGAAGACCAAGGTGGCCTGGTCATATGCTGGATTTGGCTGAAGCGAAGTGGCCATTGCCCCGTTTACACGAAGGCCGGGCCAGGTAAAGTTGCCAACAGCGGACTCCGGACCAACAACACCGCCCGTGCAGGTAGCCCGCACTTTGTAATCGTAGCTGAAACCGGCGCGGAGCTTAGACTCGGCCACGAATTTGGAGGTGGAAGGTTCTGAAACCGATGGCAGCGACTGGTAAACGCCCACACCAGCTTTGCGGCCTGAAAGCACGTAGGAGAGGGCCCCGTCGGTGGCCAGCGAATTCCAGGAAATCGTAACTCCGGTAGCTCCGATAGCGGCATTCAGACCGGTAGGAGGCGTGGTGCAAACCGATGGGCTCAATCCGGCAATTGCGGCGCCGGCGTTGACCCGGCCGTGGCCGAAGTCGGTGTCAAAACCGGCGCTTCCCATGTCGGAGGCCGTGCTGGTAATGAGGGTGCGGACTTCGGTGGAAGTGGAGGTAGGATCAAGCGACAAAATCAGCGCTGCAACACCGGCAACAGCGGGGCAAGCAGCAGAGGTTCCGCCAAAACTTGGGGTGTAGTTGCCACTCCCGTAGCCTGCACTACCCATGCGGTCGGTGGTGCGAACTCCAGCGCCGGCCTGACCGGGTGCGGGATTTGAAGGAGCCACCACATCCAGGTCCGTACCGCGGTTGGAATAGGTGGAACGCGCGCCCAGGTTAGTCACCGCACCGACAGCCATTACGTTGGCCAGTTTAGCCGGGTAATCCACGCAGGCACCATAGGAATTTCCTGCGGCAAAAACCACTACGCAACCCAGGCCGGAACGACCCGTTGTTGAGGCATCGTTGATGGCGTTGGTCAAGTTGGAATAGTTCAGCCCACAGGAAGAGTAGTAACCCCAGGAATTGGAAATTACATCGGCACCGTTGTTTTTGGCGTAGGTGAACGCGTCAGCAAGGTCTTGGGTGGTTTCGCCGCCGTAGAAAATGTTGATGGTCATCAGGTAAACATTAGGTGCCACCCCGCGAATCCCGATTTCGTTGTGAGAGGCAGCAATAATGCCGGAGCAGGACTCTGCGTGCGCGGAGCTGAAAATCGGTGCGCCGTTGCCTCCCGTTGCCGGGGTAAAGCCACTGAGCACACGCGATGCGCCACCTGCCGTTTGCAAATCTTCGTGCGCCTCCGTGCCGTCGTCAATCACGGCAACAATAATCGATGAACTGCCCGTAGAAATGGCCCAGGCTTCCGGGCCGTTGATGTCTACGTTGGCGAGGCTGGCGTAGCCGTCAACCACCTGACCGGTGTTGTTCATTTGGAATTGTTCCCCATAGTTCGGGTCGATAGTGCGCTGAATTGGCGCGTAAAAATCTGGCGTAGCCCAATTAACGCCGCCGCGCTCCTGGATGGCATTGGCCAAAGCGAGCGCATCAGCAGGCTGGTCAACATCCAGCACAGCAACGCCAAAGCGATCTCTGGAATAGCGGGCATTGTAGCGTTGCATCAGGTCGCTGTAGTTCGAAAGGCTACCTGCCCCGGACAACTGCAGCACCACTTCATGGGTCAGCCACATTGGGGTACCGCCTTCATGCGTGAAACCAAATGCCGCGCTGCGAAGTGAGCCAGCGGGCAAATTAAGGCTGGCAGCAAACTCCGCTGCTGTGCCGGAATAGCTTCCGTCAAGGTGAAGAATGGCGCGACCATGGGCAGGGTGGATCTCCACTTTGCTCACACCATTGACCTGAGCGAGTTGCTCCAGGTTTCCGGGCATTGCTCCCAACTGGAAGTGAAGTGCAATGGCTTGGTTGTTTTCAGTCAGCTCGGCTTTTTGGTCATCAGCCCAGTAGTAAGCCTGTTGGCCAAAACTTTGCTGAGCGGTGAACAAAAAACAAGCCGAAAGCAAGAAAAGCGAAATCTTGCGATTCATGGGGAAAGGGTTGTAGGAAGGGAATTGGTTTTGAGGTACGTTGTCGATAGACAACCTCTAAATATCCGCTTAAAGCACGATGCATCCAAACTTTAAGTCATACAAAATTAACGTATTACAAAAGTTTGGCCTTTGATAGCGCCTGCGGTTCTAACCGTAATGCGATAGGAGCCGGAAGTCAATTTCTGAGTGTCAATAAGGAGGGTGGTCGGCGTAGAGCCAACGACGGTTTCCGACCAATTTTGAACCAGTTGCCCCGAGGCAATGTTGCGGATTTCAAAAGTCACGACGGCCGATTTGCTGACCTGAACCGTCATGGCCGCGTTGTCTTTGGCCGGATTGGGGAAAACTGGCGAGAGCTGCAAAACATTTGCCTCCGAGGTAAAACCAGGTTCTTCACTCAATCCTACAGGCGTAGACCGGGTTTGACGTTCCCAATGGCCGCTACCCTGGCGCAATACCCAGCCGCCGCCAAATTCCAACAACGTGGAATTTTCTAAAATGGGGGCATACCAACTTTCGGCCACTATACTGTCCGGGCGTATGTCCAGCAAGCCAAATCCGTGCTTGGTCAGTTCCAGGTGTTGCTGGTGCAAATTGATGTCTTTGCTAATGCGAATCAGTTCGGTGATGACCAGCGGCGGCAGCCCCATCTCATCGGCATTTCCCCGGCTAATGCTGCTGGGCAAAAATTCAGCAGCCAGTGAACCGGCCCCACTTACCGGATCATACGTTATGGTATCAGCTGGTGCGGCCAACAAGTTTTTAGGCAAATCTGCCAGAACCGTCATGTGGGCATCACCAGAAAGAATCAACGCCTGTCCGGGACAGTAATCGGCGATGGCCTGCAACAACAATTGCCGGCTCTGGTTGTACCCATCCCAACTGGATGAATCCAGCACATTGCCTGAACCAAGGTCAACTCCTGGGGGAAGGCCGTCCAACCGCCAGGGGGAGACCAGCTTCTGGTTGCCGATCAACTGCCAGGATGCGGAGGAACTGTCGAGCCCGTTGCGGAACCATTCGAACTGATCGTTGCCCAACATACTGGGTTCGCCGCCAGGCAGGAGATCTGCACCGTTAAACAGTTGGATATCCAGCAGGTGCAAAGTGGCCAAGTTGCCGAGCGCGAACCTGCGGTAGATTTTGGCTTCCTGGCCCGCAGCGACCGGCCGCAACGGGAGCCATTCGCGAAACGCCTGGATGGAGCCTGCCAGGCTCAGCGGGTCGCTGACCTCAAGATCGTGGTTGTCCCAAATCGGCAGCAACGGATGTGCGGCGCGCAGCGCCCGAAGGTCCGGGTCCAGCAGGTAGTAGACGTGGCGGGCCCGCCACTCCTCCAAATTTTCAGGCACCGTGGGGTAGGGGGCCGGGACGCGGACCTCTTCATCTTCGTCTACAAAGTCATAGATGTAATCACCAAGATGAACAACGGCTTGAAGATCCGCGCGCTGTGCCAAGTGCCTGTATGCATTGAAGTAACCCGAAAAAACGGAACTGCACGATGCCACGGCCAACCGGATATGGTCGGTTTCAAGGGGCAGGGTTTTGGTGCGGCCCGTCCTGGAGGCCTGCCCGCCAGCAGCCTGAAAGCGGTAGAAATAGGTTTGGCCGGGTTCCAACGGCCCGGCAATGACGTGGGCAGTCCAATCGTTTTCTGCAGCAACCAGGACCGTGCCGTTGAGCCGCAGGTCTTCAAATAGAGAATCTTCGGCTACTTCCCAATTTAATAGGGCTGTGGGTGCCTCCGTAGTAATTCTTGTCCATAACACAACATTAGTTATGGATGGGTCGCCAGAAGCCACGCCGTGTAAGAATGGGGCGTATGCGGCATCTTCTGCCATTCCCGGGGGAAGGGTGACTTGCCCCGTAGCAAGGGTTATGCGCAGCAGCCCGATGATCATCGTGGCGAGGTTGCCGATGGTCTTGTTCCGGCTGCTGCAAATAGTTTTCATAATTTCTTGGAAGGGGTGCTGCTGGTAGTTGGCTCCATGTCGTAATAGCGGCGCATCCAAAATACGACCATCAAGAATACAAGACCGTACTGGAAAATCAATGCGGTTACACTGTGGTTAAAGTCAAAGTAACGCGCGGGAGCATGTTTCATCAAGAGCGCCAGCAAAAACAATCGCAATAAATTGATCAATTGAACGCCCAGCATTCCCAGCGGTATGAACCATAATTTTTGTTTCCATGGCCCGCGGTATACGGCAATAAAGGCACCAAAAATCAATGTGGCCGGAATGGCGAGACAGTGTTCCAGCACGTAAAACCCTTCGGTACCGATTATGTACACGGTTTTTCGGTAATGGTAGTTCATTTCATAACCGAAGACCTCCAGCGTTTTATTGCAGGCCGTGGCTACAACGTGCGAATACCAATCCATCCAGGAGTCCCAAATAGCTAACAGGGATGGTGTGTGATCGACGGTAAACTGGAACAGTTTCCAGACCCCGTAAATGAGGACAATTTTTATGGCAAACTCCAGCCAGGGACGGTCGTCTTCACTGAGTCCAAACCGCGTTAAAAGTTTTTGCATGGCTTGACGTTGTAAAGGAGAAAAAGGCGCAGACAACGGTTTTCGTCATCTGCGCCTTTATAATGGGATTCTTATCCGAGAATCAGGATTGCCCGGAATCTTGGTTGTCGGTTACCGACTTGCGATTTCGCCGTGAATCCCGAAGTTTTTTGGCGCCGTAGGCAATGCCTGCCGCAACCAACAATCCTACACCGCCGTCGACGGGTGCTCCGCCCGGGGGGGGTGGGGGGCCAATTTGTGCCTGGACTGCTACTGCCGCGAACAGAAAAAGAAGACCGAGCAGCAGTTTAAAAGAATGATTCATGATGCCTGAATGATAGTAATTAGGAGTTGGAGTGGAGCAGGGCTTAGTCTTGGAGAATAATCTGGCGAGTGCTCAGCGAGTTTTCGCTTTGCAGCATCAGGATATACGCACCAGCTGCGGGTGCGGTTACCTGGCAGGGCGAAAGGGTGCAAGAGCGCTGTGCAACACTGCGGCCTAGCACATCCGTCAATACCAGTTGCGTGCCGGGCTGCAGATCAGACACGCTCACGTAAGCCTGTAAGCCCTGGGTCCAGACAATCATGTTGTTGGCTGGAACATTTAAGCCCGAGCTTACGCGGCTCATGACGTCAATGCTTTGAGTGCTTTGATCCAGGCAGCCGTCTGCGCTCCATACTTCCTGGCTGACCAGGTAGCTTCCGGCTTCTGCGTAGGTGTACGCAGGTGATGCTTCACCCGTCAAAATTATGCCATTGCCAAAATCGTAGCGGTATTCGGCGGAGCCTTCGCTGCGGTCCAGCAGTTGGATAGGCTCACCGGCGTAGAACGCGCTTCCGGCAGCTTCAAAACCTGCCGTTGCAACCAGTGGCTGCTCAATTCGAACGGCCTCCAGCCCTTCGTAGCTGCCGCTGGCCAGAGCCAATTGGTAGTCGCCGGCGGTTAAACTGCTGAAGCTGAGCAGGGAGCTGGTGGGCACGCCGCTAGCGACAACCCCACCGTCTGCGTTTTCCAGGCGGTAGCTGTCCCAGCCGATCACAGTTGCACCAACCGTGTAGGTTCCCAAATCAACCTCGAGCTGGCCATTACTGCCTTCGCAATCTGCTGCGATGGCGTTGGTAGCTGCTCCTGGAACAAAGTGCAGGAGAAAACGCTCTGCAACTTCGCCCGTGGTCATGCTAAAGGTGTAGGTCGGGTTCTGAACTAAGTCCTGCACATGACCTGTGGTCAGGTCTTCGAGCAGAATTCGCGCAGTGGCAGGGAACCCTTCCACCGTATTCACAGATATGGTGAACGTACCGTTTTGGCCGGGCTTCAGGCCCATAGGGATGGCGCGGGCCCCTTCGGCGAGGGGAGCCAAACCATTGGTTCCAATCATCTCACCGTCAATAGCGGTGAACAAGGTTGGCTGCAGGTAGTTGCTCTCCTTTTTGAAAGCGTCGTAATCGGCCAGTTCCAGATCAGATGAAGCACCTTCGGTAAAGTAAACGCGGGTCTTATCCATAAAGCCATTGCCTTCTACATCCAACGTCAGCAATTGATCATACCAGGAATCGGTGCGGTGGAAGGTGCCGCTGGCAGATGTGAGACGGTCAGCATTTCCAACACTAAATGTGGGTGTGCCGGAAGGAACCCTAACCTGGAAGGCCTGGCTGGAGGGCACCACGTAGTTTTCGGCCACCAGGTGGTCATTGAACGTACCTAAATAGGAACCGCTCGCTTCAAAGATGTACATGGCGCCGTCAAAGCCTGCAACACCATTCCATTCCATCGGAGATGGGAAGGGGTTGCCCACCAGATGATAACCGTTGCCGTCGCCTCCGGAGTTACCCAGAGAAGGATAGGTGATGGTTCCGGTAGGTGCAGTACCAGTTACATCAATAGTAGCTAAACTGTTAATGCTCACGGAATAACCGCGACCAGCGGTCATAGCTCCAGTAGAGATGACTTGCCAGTTATCCTGGGTGCAGCCTGCCAGCGTGTTGGCACTTTCATCCAGTTGCATCACGTTTCCATAAGGAGATGATGCATCTACCTGAGTAGGACTACAGGCAGGGGTTGGAATGACAAATCCGGATCCGGAAGGAGATACTTCACTCAGATCACCGTTGATGGTGGCTCCGGAAAGTGGAGAGCTGATGAAACGGAAACCGGAAGGTCCGGCAATATAACGTTCAGCGGTCAGGGTGCCGGTCACGTTGCCAGCAGCGCTGAAGTTATCCAGCCATGCGGTGGCATCGACGTCCGAAACAAGGGTCAGGTTACCACCGGAAGCAACGATGAAGTCGGTGGTAGTGGTCAGACCGTTGTCGATGTTCAGCGTTGCTCCCGACAACAAAGTGGCAGAGCCGCCGGACTTGGATACCACCAGAAAGTCCATGGTGGTAGTTCCGCTCACCGTTTGCGTGTTGCCTTGGTCAAAGAATACAGCCCGTTCGTTGCTGTCGAACGAACCGTTGTTGGTCCAGTTGCCGCGGACGAAGAGGTCGTCGCCAAGTTCA
>CAYSDI010000050.1:0-26966 GCA_964429745.1 uncultured Chitinophagales bacterium
CGCCTGGCTTGTCCGGCCCGCCTGGCCCGCCTGGCTTGTCCGGCGCAAACGGCAAACTCGTTATTGTCACGGCGCCTTCGGGCGCGGGCAAAACCACCCTTGTGCGCCGGTTGCTTCAGCACTTCCCGGAGCTGGCGTTTTCTGTATCGGCCACTACCCGCAATCGCCGCGAGTACGAAATTGACGGCAAGGATTACTACTTCCTTGAGCCGGAGAATTTTCTTCAGCGCAAGGTAGAAGGGCAGTTCATTGAGTGCGAAGAAGTCTACCCCGGCACCTGGTACGGCACTTTGCGCAGCGAAGTCGAGCGCCTTTGGCGCGCCGACAGGCAAGTCATCTTTGACGTAGACGTTCGCGGGGCGCACAGTTTGCAGGCCGCTTATCCGGAACACGCGTTTAGCATTTTTATAGCCCCGCCGTCTATGGAGGCCTTGGAGAATCGCCTCCGCAATCGGCGAACGGAGAGCGAAGAAAGCCTGCTAACCCGCATTACCAGAGCCCGCGAGGAGATCCGCTTCCGCGACTCCTTTGACTATTCCCTGGTCAACGACGACCTGGAACGGACCTGCCTGGAGGCCATTTTGGTCGTCGGTCGCTTTTTGCACAGCACAGGGGTGTAAAACCCCTACGCAACAGCCTGCCGCCCCGCGGTGCTTTTACTTATTTTTCCAGCATGGAATCGCTCGTGACGCAAGGGATCAAAATCACCGTAATCAATTTTTACCAGGAGCACATCTCCGATCCGCTGGCCGGAGAGTATGTCTTTGCCTACCGCGTGCGCATTGAAAACGGCTCCGAAGAGTCCATTAAACTGCTGACCCGCCACTGGACCATCCTGGAGTCAACGGGAGTTAAGCGCATCGTAGAAGGGGAGGGCGTCCGCGGCATTCAACCCTGGATACCCGTTGGGCATACCCATGAGTACGCTTCCTGGTGCCGTTTGCAAACCGAAATGGGCCGAATGGGCGGTTACTACGTCATGCACCGAGAGAGCGATGGCATCCGATTTCGGGTTCATGTGCCCAACTTTCAGATGCTCGCCCCGATGAAGCTCAACTGAGGGCATTTTTTGAAACCCGGTGCAGCAGATTCAGTCGCAGCCTTGTGTTGCTGTATCTTTATGCGCCGATGGAAGGGCTCCAGTGACCTTCCGCCGCATCTGGAACTATGCAAACCCTACCTCTCTTAACCGACCCCGTATTTTCACCCAAAGCGCAGTACGGCCCTGTTGACCGTTTCATGCTCGACCTGATCCGCGACGAGCGCGACTTGCCCTTTGTGTACCTGACCCTGAAGATTACCTTTTTTATGATGTTGATCGGGGTGGCCATGTACATCCCTGGCCTGCCGATTTGGCTTTTTGCAATCATGGCAGTTGGCTACACCCTGATGAACAACTTTGTCTTCAAGGGTCCTTTCGGCCTGATGCTGCACTGCACCAGCCATCGTAAATTCTTTAAAAAAGAATACGAATTTTTTAACCATTACTTGCCGTGGATCGTCAGCCCGTTTTTCGGTCAGACACCGGAGACCTACGCTTCGCACCACGTGGGCATGCACCACGCCGAAAACAACCTGCCCGAAGACGAAAGCAGCACTATGAAGTACCAACGGGACAGTTTCCGCGATTGGTTGCGCTATTTCGGCGACTTTTTGCTGCTCGGGCTGTACCGCACTGTAGGCTATTTCAGACGCCACAACCGCCCAACCCTGATCACGAAAATGGTGCGCGGTGAAGCTCTCTTTTACCTGCTCTGTATCGCGCTGTGTTTTGTCAATTGGCAGGCCACGCTGTTTGTGTTCATTTTGCCCTTTTTCATCAGCCGCTTCATTATGATGCTCGGCAACTGGACCCAACACGCCTTTATTGACCACACCGATCCGGGCAACCACTACAAGAACTCCATCACTTGCATCAACCACAAGTACAACCACAAGTGCTGGAACGACGGCTACCACATCAGCCACCACATTCGCCCGACGATGCACTGGACGGAACACCCCAAACACCTGCGGGAGAACACCGCAGAATATGTTCGCAACAAAGCCTTAATTTTTGACAAGCTCGACTTCCTGGCAATTTTCGTGCTGCTCATGAACAAGCGCTACGACAAGCTCGCCGATCAGCTTGTCAATCTTGGCGCCTGGGATACAAAAGAGGAAATGATTGCGACGATGAAGGAGCGGACCCGGCGCTTTTCGCCGGAGGAAGTGACGGCATTTGCCTGATTTCTGCTGATTCGTCTTTTTTGGCCGTCGGTTGTGTTTTGGGCAGGCGAAAGCAGAACGTAGTGCCCTTGCCCAGTTCAGATACCAAGCCAATTTCGCCGCCATGCCGCTCGATGATTTTGCGGCAACTGGCCAACCCGACACCGGTGCCAGCAAATTCCTGGACGCTGTGAAGCCGCTTAAACGGCTCAAAAATCTGGTCTTTTTTGTCGGCGGGGATTCCGATGCCATTATCCTGGATGAAAAAAGCCCAGGAGTCCGGACTTTCTTCGGCCCATAGGCTCACTTGCGGCTGTTGGCTTCGGTTGAACTTGATGGCGTTGCCGATGATGTTGTAAAACACCATGCCCAGCATGACCGGTTCGCAGCACAAGTCCTGAGGCAGGCTTCTAAAATTAACGTCCGCACCGCGTTCGGCAATCAAGGTGGAAAGGTCGGCAAGACGATCGCGGACCAGCGCTTCGCAGTCCGCATGTTGGAGCCTGAAATCCTGTTGGTCCAGGCGGCTGTAGCTCAGCAAGGCCTTGATCAAACCCGTTAGTCTACCGACGCCGTTTAAGGCAAAATCGATGTATTCGTGGCCAGCCTCGTCCAAGCGCTCCCCTTGGGTCCGGCGAATCATCTGCAAAAAGCTCGTAATCATGCGGAGTGGCTCCTGCAGGTCGTGCGAAGCCGCGTAGGCAAACGATTCCAGATCGGCGTTTGATCGCCGGAGTTCTTTCACCGCCTGTTGCAACTCGTTCGTCCGCCCTTCGACCTGACGTTGCAGCACCGCGTTGTGGTCCTTGATAATGGCCTCGGCCTCCTTGATTTTGGTGATGTCGGTGCCATATCCCACCACAAATTGCACCTGGCCGTTGACGTAAACAGGCGAAAGGCGCCGCAGAATGACCTGCAACTTTCCGTCTACCTGGCTGCGGTCCTCCCATTGCATGCTGTGCCCGCTGTTGAGCACGCGTTGGAAAAGGGAATGGCGCTTGCGCGCCGCGTCCGTGGGGAGTCCTTTTTTCTGCGCGTAGTCAAAGTCCGTTCGGCCGATCAGCCAGCGGCGCATATCCGGATTATTGACGGCTACCGGGTTGAGGAACAGGTACTTGTGATCTTTGTCAAACACAGCAACATCTGCCGGAAGCCCGTTGAGAATGTCTTCGTAGAAGGCGCGTTGGCGGCTGAGTTCTTCAAGGGTCAACTCCAACTCCAGCTTGCGCCCGCGCAAAGATTCCAGCAACCCGTGAATGCGGGCTTCGTCTTTTTTGCGAACACTCAAGTCGTTCCACATACCAAACATGAGGTCGTCGTGGATGGCGGCCATGGTAATTTCCACCGGAAAATTGCGCCCGTTGAAGTCGCGATGAGTCCATTCAAAACGATGGCTGCCTTTTTGCCGAATCAGCTCATCCAGCCCTTCGCGCGCCTCGCTTGACGGTTGACCATTGGCTTGCATATCCGGCGAAAAGTCAGACGGCATTCGCCCAATGAGTTGCGATTTTCGCTCAGCACCCATGATCCGCAAACCGGCCTCGTTGCAGTCCACAATACCCCCATTCGCATAGAGAATCAGGGGGAAGGGCGCCTTCTCAAAGAGCGTGTGGTACTGGCGTTCCGACCGAGCCAGGGCCAGGCTATTGCGCCGCATTTCGTCGATGTATAGGTTCAAAAAGAATACTTCCAGCGCCAGCGCCAGAAAAATGCCAATCGTGTTGAGCAGCTCGCTGTTGACTACTGGGTATATGGGGATGATAAACTTTTGCGCAAAAAAAGACAACACCAACGCAAACATATAGATAACCACGTATCCGGCCCGGTAATTCGGTTGCCTGAACAAGAACATAGTCAGGGTCACGAAAGGCAAAGCCAAAATACCGATTAGGGTAAACGTTCCAGTCAGGGCTACATTGAGCACCATATACACCGGAAACATGACGGCAAAGATGTGTTTAATGGTCCCGTAATGACGACGCTTGATCAGCAGCAATTCGCCCAACTGAATGCATACTCCCAGCGAGCAAAGCCAGGTCACAGCGTAGTCTCCTAAAATCGCAAAAGTGATCCCGCTAGCCGCGGAGAACGCAACGGCTGACAACAAAAAGACATGAATAAGCTTTAGCCGCGATCGCTCATCGGCATTGAGTCCCGGGTACCCGTTACCGAGGTTGCTGAAATGAGATTGAAGGCGGGCCAGGATAGTGCTCGGCATAAAAGGCGGAAGCGGGTGGTACTTTACCCGATAACATATTAAGTCATACGGAAAAGTGCGCGGCAGGTTACAAGATGCGAGGTTGATAACAAGATCAATAAACTTATTTGGCTGATTTCCAAGTTATTACAAATTAATTTAATTTGCTCTTTTAAAAGATGCCTTCCGAAATCCCTATAAATGGTGATGCCGGGTTTGCAGGAATTCACGCAGACTCAGCACTACGGCGTTTCAGCCTTCCACCGCGATAGCTCCAGCAATTGTCGGGCATCTTGCATCGCAAAAAGTTCATCCAGCGTGGTATCCGGGTAGCGCTCCAGATAGGCCCGCACAACCTGCCAGCCGAGCCAGACACCCACCCTCGATGGCGATTCCAGGCTCATTCCCTTGGTATGGGGCCCTTCGCCTACAATCCGGGCGATGTCTTGCGTTTTAGTGCTGAACAGGAGCTCCTCGCCCACGATCAAAGCCCAGGCTTGGGCCTGATTAACCTGCACCCATTCCTGCTGGAGTGCGGTAAAGCCCATTTTGAGCGAATCCGGCACAGCGGGCATGACGCGGTCCAGGTAGGCCAGGAGTTTGCCCTCGTAAATCATGTGCTGCAGCACCGAATTTTCTGGAAATTCGGGCATCCAGCGCGTGCGCGCAATGGCATCCATGACCCGAACAGGGATGTATTCCGGCTCCAGCTGGTGGTAGAGAAACCGGGGAAGGTTCTCAGACGGGAAACTCCGATAGCCGCTAAAATCCCGCCCCAGGAACATCGTCAGGGCCACAGCAGCAAAGTCCGGGGTCAGGTCTACCGGTTGTCCAAAGATGCCCGAATACAGGTAAACCGGGGGAAGGGTGTCCAGCGGAAAGTAATAGCGGTGGTAGCGGTAGGCCAGGTCCAGTTGCGCAATGGGCTGATCCAGGGAACCCAGTCGATCGCGAAGGGTGTCGTTGAGCGCCCGCATGGCCGATGGGGCCACAAAGGTTCGGTAAATGGCCGGAATGGGATTGCCGTCTTCGGGAAGGCTATCCGGGGGAATTTGCAGCAGCCAATCGCGGTAAAAGACCGTGAAGGTCGGGTGTTTGGCGTAAAACGTATGCCAACCAGCCTCAAATGAAGCTGCATCAGGAGCCCGCATTATATCATCGGCGCGTACCACAGTCAGGCTTGACGGAATAGCGCTGATATCGGGAGCCGGAAGATCGGGACCGGTATTCTTTTTGCGGCAACCGCCAACCAGCAGAAGAAGGATAGCCAGCACTGGCAGAATCATGCCCGGAGCGCTCCCCGGTATGGCTTCAACAGCCAAACGGGTGGAGGTTGCCCGGCAGCCGGGACGTGGGTTCCACATTTTCCTTTAGTTTTACTGGTGTGTTCGGACCTTGAAAACACCGGGTAGGTGCAACGCACGTACCGCACAAAAAGTGTTCCATCGTCCAGGCCCGCGGCCGAATTCGGCCCCAGGCTTTTCCGTGCGCAATTAACGCGGAGGGTATTTGGGCAAGAATGACTAAAGATAAGATGATCTCAAATGGCCACCAGGCCCGCACAGCGAACCGAACACCCTTCCCCCGTAACATTACAAATCTTATGGCGATGTTTATTTCCTCGCAATCCCTAACGCGACTTTTTGGGCTGCTCCTGGCGTTGCTGCCATTTGCTGCAGCCTTTTCGCCGTCAGCTCAAGCGCAGGTTCCTGTTCGAATTGGCCTCTCCGCTACGCCGCTGGTATCCTGGCATCGGCCTGACAACGCAGCCATCAGCAACGCCGGCGCCAAGATGGGCTTTCAATATGGCTTGTTGGTGGATGTCTTCTTGAATGAAAGCGGTCGCTATGCCTTGGCCACCGGTGCTCTGGTTACCATGGCCGGGGGTAATCTGGACGACAACCACTTATCTTACACCATCCAGGACATCAATCGGCTCCAATATGTCGAAGTTCCGGTTTCGTTCCGCCTCACGGCTACCGAACTGAACTACTACAAATTCTACGGGCTGATTGGCATGGTGCCCGGTTTCAACATTCGCGCCCGCGGTGACCGCTCCTACGACCCCCTGCAGATTCTGATTCCCGACGAAGTAAACCGGAAAATCGGCGATGTCAACCTGTTTAACATCGGTTTGGAAGTGGGCGGCGGTGTGCAGTACGATTTAGCCGAGCACCTCACGCTGAGTGCCGGGTTGGTTTACCGGAACGGTTTTGTGAATGTTTACAACGATGGCGATGACGACAAAACCACCCTCAATCACGTGGCGCTGAACATTGCGGTGTTTTTCTAAGGCACCTTTAAAAACGCTGCCTGCAAATCCAACTCCGGGAGCCGCACCCAATACCGACCTGGGCTAAGTTTCTGAACATCGAGTTCCAGAGTGAATAGCGCCGTTGGGCTTAAGCGGCCTTCATAAACCAGCGCGGTTGCTGCATTGTAAACCTGAACCTGTGTGGACTCCGTCCCGCATTCCAGTACAGTTAAAAACAGCTGGTCATTGGCCGGATTAGGGTAAACCCTGAATCTGGGAAAAACGGACGCTGTTACCGGTTCACGGATTACCCAAATCGGGCTGCTCCAACCGAAAGCTTGGCCGTCTTGCTGCAGTCGGCTGCTTTGCTGAACCTTGACGTAGTACAGCGAACTGTCCTTTGGCATATCAAGGATCAGGGAATCCGAAAAGACATATTGTCCGGGTGAGTACTTTGCCAGCGTATCAAAAACAGGATGCCCATTGCGCATTTTGCCCTGTGTAAAGTCCCAACGCAGTATCCAAACCGCTTCAAGCGGTTCGGTCCCGGCAGCTAAAACGCGCAGGCATAAAGGTTCATTTGCCGGGGCATGGAGAACATCACCCATTCCAGCGCTGTTGATTGATAGGTCCATGAGGATGCGATCGCCAGTGGTGCCGTAGGTATGCCGATTCACCATATTGCGGAACAACTGTTTTCGTTCCAGGCTGTCGGAGTAAACAGCAAACAGTCCTTCTCTCGGGCTTCCGCCGCGACCAGAATGATCGTCCGAGCTGGCGATTACCCCTATCCGGTTTCCCAACGCCTAGGCATCTTGCGCATAATGAGGTCCATCCACTGAACTAAATTGGTCTCCCCGTTTCTCATAAGCAAGTGGGTCATTGGGATCAAAGCGTTCGCTCTGCCCATGATTGCTGTATATTTCCATCACCCTTCTCCAGGTTGAAGGACCAGCATCGGGCCCAAAGTGAACCGTCGCTTCGTGTCCTTCCAGAGCGGTGTTGAAGTTCTTGCCGGTATGGTGAGGGATGCTCAAGACAGCCAGACCATTTTCAACCGCATCGAAGGGGTTTGCCGGAACTTCTGTTGAAAGAGCCTCCCAAATCTCCACCATGTTTTCAGCCTCCACATATACCGGGATGTCTCCAATCCGCGCTTCATCAAAGGCGAAAATCTGATTGTGATGCCCGCCTCCCTCTCCTGAAAAACTCGTTTCATATCCCAAAAACGGCACGAAGAAACCGGGCTGGTGTTCTCGGAGAGCCTCCTCAACATTGGCTTCCCATTCTTCGCAGGAAATGCCTGCACTTCGAGCGCCACCGCGATGGTGCTCTGTTGCACAAAAGAAATCTAGGCAGTTGGTGAGTCGAGCTTTGCTAAAACTGACCTGTCCGTAAGCGTCGTGGCTGTTCTGGCTGTGTGCGTGAAATTCGCCCCAATAAATGGAGGGGGTCGGGCTGCTTTGCACCTTCACGGGATTGGAGCGGAACTCCAGTTCCCAGGCATCGGAAGGGTCAGAAAATTCCGCCGTAAAAATCAAATAATGGATTCCGGGACTTCGAAAACGCACCGTTGTTTCCAACCTGCCCGAATCCGCGAGGTTCATGCTCAGTTCCTCCGGCCAATCGGCAAGTGGATCTGTGCACTGAACCCTGAAGAGGACGGATGCTGGAATCGAGCGATTAAACCAACCATCGTAGAGGACCACTTGCAACCGTTCGGGTTGCCCCAACTGGCTAACCGAGGGCAGAAAGGCAACAGGAGTTTGGGCTGGGGCGGGGTGGACCAGCAAAGATACTGGGGGAGAAGGAGCAAGCACTTGAGGCTGCCCGACTCGTTGCCAGGCCAGCAAAAAAGGGTCGCTGCCAGCTGAATTTAAGACTTGAACTGCTGCTTCCGGGCTGCTCCCGCCAAAGGAAAGATGCAAGGAGTCCCCAATACCCAAGCCTGGGCTATCAACACGGATTTCAGCAATAATCAGTTTCTTGTCGAAGGGCCAGAAGGGCAGCCGCAGGTCTAAATTGGATTCCAGCCGCAGCAGCGTTGCCGAGCCAGGTGTTGTGGGACTGGATAGGGATACGTACCCTTCCTCTGACGCTGACTCCTTTTGGAGCGCTGCAAAAGCCCTGGGAAGGGCCACCCAAATGAACGAACCACTTTCCAATGCAGCCGAATCAACCCTCAACCACAAGTCCCAATGGCCAGATCCGTTGACCATAGCGGTATCAGGGGTAAGGAATGCGGAAAAAAGGCCTCCGGTAGGGAAAGTCAGAGGTTCCGTATGGCAGCCGTCCAATGGATGTCCGGCTTGCAGCCGCTTTGAATTAAAGGCGAACAAGACAAACACCGCAAATACCAACAGCAGACGCGGCCTTTTGGATGGCTGGGAGCACAAGGCAGGCGGTTGGCAACAAAAGCGGAAAGTTTTGGGTGCAAAAGGCGTCTTTGCCGCTCCGTTGGAATTCATGGAACCAATATAACTTGTTGCCCGCAGAACGTTGGAAATCTGACGAGTTACTTATTATACGGATAATCCTGTAGGGTGATTGTGTCGGGTATTGCCCTTGAAGACCTACCTTCGCCGGGTCGAAATTGCACCCGATTTGCATAGCATTTGCAATTTGAATCCTTGCCTGTCATGAAAATCGCGCTGGCACAACTCAATTTCCACATCGGAAACTTTGAGGGCAATTATGCCAAAATGGCCAATGCCGTAGCAGAGGCAAAGGGCATGGGTGCCGAGTTGATTCTGTTCCCGGAGTTGGCGGTTTGCGGCTATCCGCCCCGCGACTTTCTGGAATTTCACGATTTTATCCGGCGGTGCGATGCCGTGGTGACCCAACTTGCGGAGCTTGCGCGCGGTATTGCCATTGTGGTCGGCAGCCCGTCGGTTAACCCCAAAATCGAAGGCAAAGACCTCTATAATTCCGCCTTTTTCCTGGCCGACGGGGTCATCCTGGAGGTGGTGCACAAGGCGCTGTTGCCCACCTACGACGTCTTTGATGAGTACCGCTACTTTGAACCCAACCGCGATTTTCACCTGGTGCACTGGCGCGGCCATCGGCTGGCGCTGACCATTTGCGAGGACCTCTGGAACGTCGGCAACCAGAATCCGCTCTATCCTAGCTGCCCCATGGACGAGCTCATGGGCCAGGAGCCTACGCTCATCCTCAACATTTCCGCTTCGCCCTTCCACTATGCGCAAGCGGGCGAAAGGCTCTCGGTGCTCCGCCACAACTGCGAGCGTTATGGGCTGCCGCTGGTCTACGTCAACCACGTCGGTGCACAAACCGAATTGCTTTTCGACGGCGGCAGCGCGGTGCTCAGCGCCGATGGCCAGGTGTACGAAGAACTGCCCTATTTTGAAGAATGCCTGCGCGTGGTGGATCTTGCGGATGTTCAGGCTGGAGTTGCGCGGCGCGGCGAGCAACCCCGCGAGAAATACGACCTCATTCGGCGGGCGCTGGTCATGGGCATCCGCGACTATTTTGGCAAACTCGGCTTTCGCGATGCCATCCTTGGCCTCTCCGGCGGCGTAGATTCAGCGCTCACCTTGGTGTTGGCGGCCGAGGCATTGGGCCCCGGGCATGTGCGCGCCATTTTGATGCCGTCGCCTTACAGCAGCGATCACAGTGTTTCTGACAGCCTGGCGCTGTGCGCCAATCTGGGCGTTTCGCACGATATCCTGCCCATTTCTACCTTGTACGAAACCTTTTTGGCTGAACTTCAGCCGCTCTTTGCCGGCAAGCCCTTCGACCTGACGGAAGAAAACCTGCAAGCCCGGCTCCGGGCAGTGTGCCTGATGGCCCTGAGCAACAAACATGGCTACATTTTGCTGAACACCAGCAATAAAAGCGAGGCGGCCGTGGGCTACGGTACCCTGTACGGGGACATGTGCGGCGGTCTTTCGGTGATAGGCGATGTTTACAAAACGGAAGTATACGAACTTTGTGCGGCCATCAATGCCGGGCGCGAAGTGATTCCTGCGAACATTCTGACCAAGCCGCCGTCTGCTGAACTTCGGCACAACCAAAAAGATTCCGATTCCCTGCCGGAGTACGATCAATTGGATGCCGTGTTGCTGCAATACATTGAATTTCGCAAAGGCCCGCGCGAAATCATCGCCATGGGTTTTAACGAGGAACTTGTTCGCCGCACGTTGCGTTTGGTGAACATTACCGAATACAAGCGGCATCAGACCCCTCCAATTCTGCGAGTATCCCCGAAAGCTTTCGGCATGGGTCGCCGCATGCCCATTGTCGGATGGTATTTACATTAAAAAAATGCTATGTTTAGTAACATAACTAAAATTATGTTCTGTGCCGGCCTTTTGCTGGGTGCTACGCAGATTTTTGGCCAGGCCGCGCTGGACATCACCCTGCTGGATAGCGAAAGTGCTGTTCCGACGCCTTTTCAAGCTGTTCGGCTGGTCAATGCGGACATTGGGTTCGAAGGGGTTCGCACCACGAACGACCAAGGCAAGGTTCGCTTTGAAGGACTGAGCACAGCCGGCCGTTACCGGGTAGAATTGGCTTCCGGCATTATGAACCTGGTGGAAGGCCAGCAGGAGATCGTGCTGGTTTCGGGCCGTACTTCAAGCCTGACGTTGGCTGTGAGCGAGCGCAACCAGTTGCTCCAGGCGGTGTCTGTTTCCGCTTACGAGCGCCAGGACATTAACACGGTTAACGCTCAGGTGGCCAGCGAACTAACTGCGCGTGAGCTTAGTTTGCTCCCGATAGAAGGCCGCGACATCACGCGCAGTTTGTACCGCCTTCCCAACATCACGCAGGCAACCGGCTTTTATCCGGAAGCGCCCAACGTGGCCATCAATGGCGCCAATTCGCTGTACACCAGTTACCAGATTGATGGTCTGGACAACAACGAAAACTTTCTCGGCGGACAGCGCTTCGCTATGCCCGTGGGTTTTACCCGCAACATCACTGCACTCACCAACAATTTCAGTGCGGAACACGGACTGACCAACAACGGCATCATCAACATCACGTCGCAAAGCGGCACCAATACCTGGACTGGCGAAGTCTTTTACCTGACGCGCCCCGGCGAGTTGACCGATGCCGCTTCGCCCTATGCCCAGCGCGATTTAAGCGGCAACCAGGTTCGCGATGGCTTCATGCGGCAACAGGGCGGTTTCAGTGTCGGTGGTCCGCTGCGCCGCGACAAGACTTTTTTGTTTTTGAACCTGGAGCATACCTCTGATTTCAAAGACAACTTGCTCAATGTTCCGCAACTGGGCATCAACGAGACCGTGGCGGGCAACAACAGCTTTACTTACCTCAGCGCGCGCCTGGATCAGCACTGGAACAATAGCTGGCATTCCAGTTTGCGCGTCAACGGGGGCTCGGTAAGCATCGAGCGGCAGGGCGGTGGACTGGAAGGGGGGGTGATTTTCCCCAGCGCGGGAAATACGCAAACCCGGCGTTCGCTGAACACTGCTTTGAAGAACACTTATACCGGCGAGCGGCTCACCTACGAAGCCAATTACCAGTTTGGTGCCTTTGATTGGAACTATGCTTCGCCCGAAGACGAGGGGTTGCCCCAAGTGACGGTGTTCGACCCGATTGGCCAGACCGTAGCAGTGCTCGGTCACCCCGGATACGTGTTCGACGAGAGCGAGAAAATCCACATTTTGCAACAAAAGGCCACCTGGACCATGAGCCGGCACACGGTCAAGGCAGGAGGGGAGGTTCGGCATTCCACCTTTGCGCTGTTTGGCGGCGGTAACCCCAACGGCAATTACACGGTACAACTCAGCGACGCACAATTGGATGGCTTGTCCGGGTTGGGTACCGGATTGCTGCCGGCTGATCTTCCTTCAGACGTTAGTGTGTTGAATTATTCGGTGGAATTGCGTCCCGCTTCATTCGGCGACAATCAGATCATCGGGAGCGTGTACCTCGAAGATGAGTTTCGCGCTACGAGCAAACTCAGCCTCAGCTTAGGGCTTCGCTACGACGTGGACAACCTGAGCAAGGGTGGCGGCAATGACCTGGATTTGAACAACATCGCGCCCCGCTTTAGCGCCAATTACCAGCTCAACGAGCGCTCCGCCCTTCGCCTGGGATACGGCATTTACTACAATAAGATAATTTATGCTATTGTCAGTGATGCCCTCCAATTTAATTCTACCTCCGCGGGCTATCAGGCTCAGTTGCAGGCATTAATTGACCAGGGTATTCTGGCTGCTGATACCGACCTGAGTGCTGTAACCAGCCAAGGCAATCTTTCGGCCAACGTTCCGGGCGTGCCTTACCTGGGCGGTCCGCTCCCGGACGCGTTGCAAGCGCAGCGCGATCAGGTGTTTCAAAACGAATTGCGCATTCTCAATCCTGACGGTTACGACAATCCCTACTCGCACCAGTTCATGCTCGGTTACCAGCACAAGGTCAATCCGCAATCGCTGTTCTATGTAGACCTGATGCACAACCGTTCCTATGATTTGTTCCGCCTGCGCGACCTGAACGCACCGTCGGCGTATCCCATTGATCCGGACAATGTGGTCGTTCGCCCTCAATCGGAAGCGGACGCGACGCGACCTGTGCCGATTTTCAGCGACGCTTCCGGCGTTTACAGCATCGTCAACGGCGATACGCTGCGGGGCATTTCGCGCAACGTCATGGTTACCGAAACAGACGGCCGCAGCAATTATTACGCTGCCAACTTTACCTGGCAGAAAGCGCGGGGCAGCGACAACTGGGCCCTTCGCCTGATGTACACCCTCTCTTTCCTGGAGAACAACACGGAAGACATCAATTTCCGCGCCATGGACGCCAACGATTTTGAGGCCGAGTGGGGGCCATCCATCAACGACCGCACGCATTTGATCAACGCTATTGCCAGTTATTTTCCGGTGGAAAGGCTCACGTTTACCATGGCCGCATTGTTGCAAAGTGGCCAGCCAATTAACCGTGTTCCAGATGCAACGCTCTACGGCACTACTGACCTCAATGGCGACGGCCGCTCGTTTGGCGACGCCTACGTGGGCAACAGCGACCGCGCTCCCGGCGAAGCTCGCAACAGCGACCGATTGCCCTGGGCTAGCACGTTTGACGCCAGTGTATTCTATGAAATTCCGCTGGGTAAAAGTGTTGAAGGAGATGTGGAGGTGACGCGCCTGGAATTGGGCGCTTCCGTGTTCAATTTGTTCAACGCGGAGAACCTGACCGGCTATTCCAACAACGCCACGCAGAGCAACCAGGTCCAGCCCGGGTCCGCTTCGTCGGGTGTGCTGATTCGCCGGAATGCTGCTCCGCCCAGGCAGTTTCAGTTTTCGCTGCGCTGGTTGTTCTGACAGCATAGTTTAAGTTGTCCATGGCATTTAAAATGTTATACAGATATTTTTATACGGTCGTGCCGGCATTTTTGTTGGCAATCTTGTGGCTCGCCACAGGATGCGGCACCAAGAGCACGGAGGGTGCAGCGGAGCTCCCCGCCGACGCGTCCTGGGAGCAGGTAAAAGCGGCTGCCCGCGACAAGACCGTGACCATGATGATGTGGCAGGGCGATCCCCTGATCAATCGCTATATGCAGGAATGGGTAAAGCCCCGGGTCCAGGAGCAATACGGCATCAAGTTGGCGCTGGTCAGTGGTCAGGGCTCGCAGGTGGTTAGCACCCTGATGGCCGAGCGCGATGCCGGGCGCAAAACCAGTGCGTTAGACCTGGTCTGGATCAACGGGGAGACCTTCTTCCAGTTGCGGCAAATCGAAGGGCTGCACGGTCCCTTCACCGATCGCTTGCCGAACAGCCGATTCGTGAATTGGGAAAGTCCCTTCATTGCTGTTGACTTTCAACAACCGGTAGATGGCTGGGAATGCCCCTGGGGCAACGTGCAAATGGCTCTGATTTACGATTCCGCGCAGGTACCCGAGCCCCCCCAAACCCTTGCGGATTGGGAGCGCTGGTGGGCGGCCAACCCCGGCAAATTCACGTTCGGCCATGATTTTACCGGCATGACGTTGCTTAAGAGTTGGTTGATCGCCCTGGCCGGCAGCGACACCGCACTCCATGGGCTCTTTGACGAAACGCTCTATTCTCGGCACAGTGCCGAACTCTGGGCCTTCATCAACCGCAACAAGCAGCATTTCTGGAACAAGGGCCAAAGTTTCCCTTCCTCGCTGGCGCAAATGCACCAACTTTTTGCCAATGGCGAATTGTTGTTTACCATGAGCAACAACGACGCGGAAGTAGACAACAAGATTGCCGAGGGCTTTTTTCCGAACAACAGCCGCGCCTATGTTCCGCAGACCGGCACCATCCAAAACAGCCATTACCTGGGCATACCAGCCGGGTCGGGAGCGCGTGAAGCTGCCATGGTGGTCATAAACTTTCTAATCTCACCCGAAGCGCAATGGGAGAAAATGAAACCGTCGGTCTGGGGGGACGGAACCATCCTGTCAATGGAAAAATTGGATGCCGAATGGTTAAGGCGTTTTGCGGAGTTGCCCGGACGAAAGCATGCCCCGGATAGGGCAGCTATCCAAGACCGAGCGCTTATGGAGCCAGCCCCGGAGTACATGATCCGGCTTTTTGCCGATTTTAGAACCCATGTTATCAACCAGTAGCCGGAGCGGGCATAGCAAGGACAGCGGGCTTGAGCCGGCCAGCGGTGGTCCGGTACGCCAACGGAGCAAAGCGCCATCCGGCAAGCCCCGCCTTCCCGTTTTGTTGTGGATCTACGGTATCCTCACGGTCCTGCCCCTGTTGGCTGGTTGGCTGTATTCGCTGGCCTACAGCACGGGACTGGCGGGCCATGCAGCGTTGCGCGCTGTGGGCCAGCCCGCCGTGGATTCCGGAGTGCTCGCCGGCAAACCGCTGCTAGACCTTGATGCCTGGCAGCGCTTGCTCAGCCCTGCCGCGCAAGGGGGTGAAGCTTGGCAGACGCTGACTTATACCTTCGGTTTGTCCGCGGTTTCCATAGGTTTTATTATATTCATCGCCCTGCCGCTTTCGTATGCGTTCGTATTTGGCCGCCGGAGCAGCAGTTTGCAGGGCTGGTTGTTTCTGCCACTGACCATGCCGCCCGTAGTTGCGGCGTTTGCGTTTCTGGCGCTGCTGAGTCCTTCGGGAGTGCTGAGCAGGGGGGCCTACGCCCTGGGTCTAAGCGCCGGAATTGACGACTTTCCCCGCCTGGTGAACGATGCCCTTTCCACCGGAATTATTGCAACGCAGGTTTTTTTGCTCACGCCTTTTTTTACGCTGGTTTTCATCAATCAGGCACGGCAGGAAAACATGCCAGCGTTGCGCCTCGCCGCTGATGCGCTGGGCAGCAAGCGGGCGCAGTTTGCCCGCCGCATTTACGCGCCCCTGCTTTTGCGCCGAAGCCTGCCGTTGTTGTTGCTCTACGCCGTTTACCTCTTTGGCACATACGAAATTCCGCTGCTGTTGGGCCGCAGTTCGCCGCGCGCGGTCACCGTATACATCACCGAACAATTGCAACGCTTTGACCTGAGCAATATTCCGCTGGGGCATGCCATGGCGGTGCTGTACACCGCGTCGGTAGCGGTGCTGCTCTTCTTTGTGCTCAGCCGAAGGGCCGGACAAATCCGTGAACCATGAGAAAGCTTATGTCCGGAGAACAGTTGTCGGCTGATGGCGTTCGGGTTGGTCTTCGGGCCGCGCTGCGGGTGGGTCTACGGGCCGCGCTGCGGGTTGGCCTGCGGGCCGCGCTGCGGGATGGTCTACGGGCCGCGCTGCGAGTTGGTCTTCGGGCCGCGCTGCGGGTTGGCCTGGTTTTGCCCATGGCGGTTTTGGTCTACCTTTCTGTGCAGCAGGCCTGGCGTTTTCCGCGCCTTTTTTCGGGCGAATGGACCCTGCAGCATTGGGCGGCCACTGTTCAGGGCCAAAACATGCTGCTGTCGAGCCTGGGCATTTCGCTGCTGTTGTCGGGCAGCGTGGCGCTCTTCGCAGCGATTTCCGGCTTCGTGGTTTCGGCTGCCGTGATGAGGCAAAAGCAGGCTCGCCGCTGGCTGTCGCTGGCCTATTTCCCCTACCTGATCGCGCCGGTAGTTTTTGCGGCCATGCTGCAGTTCTATTTTGTTCGAATGGGCTGGAGCGGAACACTGGGGGGCGTGGTGCTGGCGCAATACCTGTTTGTGTTCCCTTACGCCGTGCTCTTTTTCTCCGGCTTTTGGACCGACCAAATGCGGCGTTTGACGAGCCAGGCCCGCACCCTGGGCGCATCCAACCGCGAGGTTTGGCTCCGGTTGCTGTGGCCCTTGGGCCGTCCGGTCCTGGTCATGGGCCTGTTTCAGTGCTTTCTGCTTTCCTGGTTTGAGTACGGGCTAACGCGCTTGCTGGGTGTGGGCAAAGTGCAAACATTGACCATACAAACCGTGCTTTACGTGCAGGAGGCCAATCCTCACCTGGCTGCAGTGGCTTCGCTGCTCATGATTATTCCGGCGCTGCTGCTGCTGCTGCTCAACCGGCAGATGCTGCTGCGCGAGCCAATTAATTAATATTAGATAATTACAAATTTATTAGTGCTGAATAGAGCGTGCTCATTTCGAAGCACATAGCCCAGCTGGTTGGTAATAAGCATAGTATTTCCTATTTTAAAATCCGGTGTATTACAGTGGTGGTGTCCGTATCCCCAATAGGAAATGGCTGAATCTTCAATCAAATTGAATAACTCCACGGCAAAGGCTTCGTTCAATACATCCCCTTTGTATTGTTCCGGATAGTTTAAGAAAGTAGGAGCATGGTGGGTAAAAACAGCAGTCTTCTGAGCCCCGCCCATTGTCAATTCACTTTGTATAAAACTTAGGCATTCGTCATGCAACTGGTTGTACTGCTCCGTTGAAAAGCGATAGCCCTTGTAATTGATCAGATGAAAGTCGTTCATGCTTCTTTCAATCTGTCCTTGATTTGCCAAACTGATTTTGCTCCAAAGCGTGGAGAACACCAATTTGACTGTACCATGAAGAACAGCGGTATTGTTCACCAAAAAGACATTGCTACAGATATTCTCCTTTATAATGCCACATTTTTGGCTAAGGTCAGCATGATAGTATTCATGGTTGCCGGGCAGCCAATAAGTGGTTTCAAAGTGATCAGACAAGTAGCGGAAGAAATCTTTATGCTTGTCCATTGCAGAGAAGGGTACGATATCACCAGCTAAAACAAGAATATTAGCCTCCGGGCCAAGCGGATGTTGATTTAAGAATGTCTTGTTATCCGTGAACTCAAGATGCAAGTCGGATGCGTATTGTATTTTGAGTGACATTATAAGTTATATTCTATCCAGATTATTCGTCTCCTAATTTCGTACATTTTTTCCTGACCACGGCTGTTGCCTGTAACTTGCCATCGATACTCACCCTCTTTGTGATCCAAGCCCAGAACATACAAAAGCGGTACGGCAGCCAGCAGGTGCTCGACGGCATCCATTTTGCGCTGGAATCCGGCCGCAGTCTGGGCATTTTGGGCAGTTCCGGATGCGGCAAGACCACGTTGCTGCAGATTTTGGCTGGCCTGTTGCCTGCTGACGAAGGCCAACTATTGCTCGACGGACAACCGGCCTTCGACCTGAAGGCCTCCGAGCGGGGCACGGTGTACCTGAGCCAGGAGCCGCTGCTTTTTCCGCACCTGACCGCCTTTGAAAACATTGCGTTTGGGCTGCGTGTGCGCAAGGTTGCGGACCGCGAACTGCGTGCCCAGGTACAGGACATGCTCGGGCAACTCGGTCTGGATGGCCTGGGCGACCGGATGCCCACGGCCTTATCGGGTGGACAGCGGCAGCGCGTGGCGTTTGGCCGCGCCATCATCATTCGGCCCCGCGTGCTCTTGCTCGACGAGCCCTTCGGAAGCCTCGACGCTCCGACGCGCGCCGACATGCAGCAACTCTACCGCCGGCTTTGCGCGGCTCACGGCATGACAACGGTGTTCGTGACCCACGATCTGCGCGAAGCGCTCGTCATGGGCGACGAACTGGCTCGCATGGAAGCTGGTCAGCTCACGGTGTACCCCACTCGCCGCGCCTTTATCGAAGCGCCGGGTTCCGGCGTTCGCGAGGAGTGGGCTTTTTGGCAAAGCACGCTTTCGGGCGAAGGGCTTTTGCCGGGAACCACAACAGCCCGTGAGGTGTTTGAGGAAGGGAGTTATCTTTCGAAGCCCGATTTCCCGAGCCCTGTTACCACAGAGCCGATTGCCCTTGAATCAGTCACCCCGGAGCTCATCGTGACGGAGCCCATTCCCCCTAATTCTCCTGGCCCGGAAAAAAAAGTACTGGATACCGATGCCTGAATTGCCCATAGCGGCGCATGCCCGCAATTACGACCACGTTGAATCCGTTTATTGGGTGTTCACGCAAGTCTGCAATGACAAATGCGACCACTGTTACAACCTCAGCGGCCCGCAAGGGGAGCGCATGAGCCTGGAAGAATGCCTGGCCGTGGTGGAGCACCTGCCCGCCAGGATGGATCGCCTGATTTTAAGCGGAGGGGAGCCGCTGGCCGAGCGCGAAAAACTGTACGCCATCCTGGATGCCCTCAAGGCTCGATTCGGCAACCGGACACAGTTTATGCTGCAAACCAACGGCGACCTGCTGACCGGCGAGATTCTGGACCGGCTCATTGAGAAAGGCATTTCGCGCTTTGACATTGCCAGCATTGACCGCTACCACAAAGCTGCAGGCGGGCGGCTGGAATTGCTGAAGGAACTCTTTGAATCGCGGGGGGTGAATGGCGACGAGAAGGATCCGCTGGTGCACCGCGAGAATTACCTGAATGCTTTCCCGTTGAGTTGGGGCTATTGGGGCGCCACTGCCGACATCTGGCTCGGGGGAAATTGGGCGCGGGGTCGAGCGATGGAGAAGGGCATCTGGAAGCGCGATCCGCACCACAACTTTTGCGCGATCTTGTCTGGCGCCATCGGCTTCTTAAGCGGCGGCGAGGCTATTCCCCAGGAAATCTCCATTCAGCTTTGGCGCATCAACCCCTGCTGCCCCGGCACCCGCGACCCGCTTGGAGACGCGCGGTCTGAGCATGTAAGCGAGGTCCTACGCCGCGTCGCTGATAATCCGATCATGCAGATGCTGGACAAAGGAAACCCCTTCAACATGGGCGAAAGCATCGGCATCAGCGCAGAGCACGCCACCAAACGCTGCGGGGAGTTAGGCAATGTCTGCCTCTGGTGCGACGAATTTTTTGAAAAGCATTATGATTTGGGGGGGCTTAGGGTGCGATCGGGTTAATCAATTGCACAATTTTTTCTGCTAAAAACGTTCCAATTTTGGATTTGAAACCAAATGGTCAAATTTGATAGACAAAGATAACATACTAATATTTTTGCGTGCGAACAAAGCCAGGATTTCATTAGACTATAAAGTTGTTAAGATTGGCTTATTTGGTTCATTTGCCAGAGATGAAGCAAACGAAAATAACGATATAGACCTGCTGGTAGAATTTGAGCCAAGCACCCCTAATTAACCCAAGATATTCAAAATCTGTTCAGCCAATCAGATTAGCCGACCTTACATGGTCACTCCTCCAACCGAATTTCTTCGTTGTTGGCATTGGTGAAGTGGTACTCCGTAAACTGATAGCCGGCGTTCTGGTGAACGCGGATCCAGGTTTTCCACTTGCGCCACCAGGTAAACTGTTTGGACGTCCAGAGGCCGCGCTTCAGATAGGCCTCGATGAAGGGGTGCGTGTGCAGGTGAATCTGCTTGTGTGCCTTGAGCGAGAGCAGGTATTCAAGGCGGTTTTCGATGTCGTCAATTAGCAAAATGGTGCTTTCCACCTTGCCGGTGCCATTGCAGGAGGGGCATTTTTCCTGCGTAATGATGTTCACTTCCGGGCGAACGCGCTGGCGCGTGATCTGCATGAGCCCGAACTTGGAAATAGGAAGGATAGTGTGTTTGGCCCGGTCTTCCTTCATGGCCTCTTTCATCGCTTCGTAGAGCTGGCGCTTGCTCTCTACGCTCTTCATGTCTATGAAGTCGATGATGATGATGCCTCCAAGGTCGCGGAGGCGAAGCTGGCGCGCTGCTTCCTCGGCAGTTTCCAGGTTTACGGCCAGTGCGTTCTCCTCCTGGTCGGGACGGCGGGCAATTTTGGGCCCGGAGTTGATGTCAATGACGTGCAGGGCCTCCGTGTGTTGGATAACCAGGTAGGCGCCGCTTTTGAGGCTGACGGTTTCGCCGAATGAACTTTTGATTTGCTTGGTTATGCCCAGCGCGTCGAAAATCGGTTTCTTGCTCTGGAAGTACTGGACCATTTTTTCCGATCCCGGCGAAAGATGCTGGAGGAACTCCCGCATTTCCTGCACGATGACCAGGTCGTTGGCCGTAATTTTTTTGAAGGACTTGCTGAGCAGGTCACGCGTGAGGGTGTTGATCTTGCGCGTCTCGGTAAAGACGATGTGGGGCGGCTTGGCGTTGAGCAGGTTGCGGGTGGTGTTTTCCCACTGCGCCACGATGTGATTCACATCCTCGTGTAGATCCGCAACCCCCTTTCCCTCGGCAGCAGTGCGGGCAATGACCCCCCAGTTTTTGGGAACAATGCTCTCCAGAAGCTTCTGCAGGCGTTTGCGCTCGGTTGCGGACGTAATGCGTCTGGATACACCAATAGACCCGTTGAAGGGCGTCATGACGATGTAGCGACCCGGCAAGGCCACTTCTGACGTTATTCGCGGCCCTTTGGATGAAATAGGCTCTTTGAGCACCTGTACCAGGACGTGTTGACCCCTGGCAAGCACCTGCGTGATTTTGCCGGTTTTGACGATCTCCGGCTCCATTTGCATATCGTGCGGATGGTGGCTGCGGAGCGTACCCTTAGTGGCCCGTTGCGTGAACAGGAACAAGGATCGGAACTTGGGTCCGAGGTCGGTATAGTGCAAGAAAGCGTCCTTCTCGTGACCGACATCAATGAACGCGGCGTTGAGGCCTGGATTGATCTTTCGGACGATGCCGAGGTATATGTCCCCGACGTTAAACTGGCTGTTTTCCTGCGCTACTTGGTATTCAACAAGGCGCCCGTCTTCAACCAGGGCAATCTCCATGCCCCCTTTGGTGGCGCTGACGATAAGCTCCCGATCTACGGTATCTGGTTTTTTGGCCGCTACCCGAACCTGTCCAGGTGTTTCGGCAGAAGATTCAGTCATTGGAAATGATCCACTGACCAGCGTGCAACAGGTACGCTATTAACGAATCTTCTTCTTGTGGCGGTTCTTCCGGAGGCGCTTTTTGCGCTTGTGCGTGGCAATCTTATGCCGTTTTCTTTTCTTACCGCAAGGCATGCATCAAAAATTTAAAGATGACGAGCTATTTGCCCGGATCGGGGCCCAATTGAAGGAGAAGCCCTTCGAGTTCTTGCCGGGAGGCGCTGTCCGGGTGAAGGGCGATGCCTTCTTTCAGCACCTGTTTCGCTCCGGCGATATCCTGGCCATTAGCCAGCGTTTGCGCCAAAACGACTCGGGCCGGCAAATTTAAGGAATCCTTGCTTAAAACGGCTTGAAATCGTTCAATTGCCTTATCAGTTTGTCCGGACATGAGGGCAAAGCGCCCTAATCGGAGCTGAGCAGACGCATTATCCGGGTCAGCGGCGGCTACCTGGCGCAGCAAAACCACCCCCTGCATCACGTTGCCTTGGTAGTCAGTATAGCAATCGGCAAGGCGGATTTTCCGCTCGTAATCAGTGGAATCTATCTTTAACAGTTTTTCATAACAATAAATGGCATGAAAAACGTAATCCACCCGTTCGTCGTCTTGCGTGGCGCCGGGAACCAGCGAAAAAAAACGATCGCCGGCCTCGGCCCAGGTTGCGGCCACGGCTGGTTCCGCTTCGGCTGCTTGGCGGTAGCGTTCGGCGGCAACGGCAGGAAAACCGACTTTTTCCCAGCGCGTGGCTGTTTGCAACAGCGCATCAGCGCGGGCAGAGCCCTGCAATTTGCTGAGCGATTTTTCCAGAAGTTTTAGGCTATCCCCTTGAACAGCAGGCAGAACCGTATAGGCAGAATCCACCATGTCGTGGTAGCGGGTGCGCTTTGGGGGCTTGCGCTCAGGCACAAAATACAGCAGTAGAACAGCGGCTGTGCCCGCGAGGAGCACGCCAAGAGAGCGTTTAATCACGATGCGTCGTCATCTTCATCGTCGTCGTCGTCAAAATCGTAGGCGCCGATGGCTAATTCTGATTTTTCAGAGCTTTTTACCTGCTCTACAAACACCTTTGCGGGCTTAAATGCGGGAATGTTGTGCTCGGGAATCTCAATCGCGACATTTTTCTTGATGTTGCGCCCTATCTTTTTGGCTCGCTTTTTCACGATAAAGCTGCCGAAACCCCTGATGTATACGTTCTCCCCTTCTTTCAGCGATTCTTTAACCTCCTTAAAAAAGGCTTCGAGGGCTACCAGCACATCCACTTTAGCAATACCGGTCTTTTCCGAAATTTTGGCAATAAGATCTGCTTTTCTCATATCCCTCTTTTATTAGTACGTTTCTGCTTTGCAGATAAGATCTTGTACGACCCCGAACGTCAAAAATGGTAAATTTCCAGCAAATCAAAAAGAAAATTTTGAAAATACGCAAAGGCTTATTTCTCTATGAATGAAGTCTTTACCTGCAATTTGAGCACCTGGGGAAGGCAAAACCGCCGCAACTTGCCCTGGGTCGGTCAAAAGGACCCTTACCGCATCTGGCTCTCCGAGGTCATTTTGCAACAAACCCGCGTGGAGCAGGGCTTGCCCTATTACGAGCGCTTTCTGATGCTATTTCCCAACGTTCACGTGCTGGCTGCCGCGCCGGAAGACCAGGTTTTTAAAGCGTGGGAAGGGCTCGGCTACTACTCGCGGGCCCGCAACCTGATCAAGGCGGCCAGGGTAGTTTCGGGGCAATTCGGGGGAAGTTTCCCGTCCAGCTACGACGGTCTGCGCACCCTGCCCGGTGTAGGGGAATACACCGCCGCGGCGATAGCCAGCTTTGCCTTCGACCTGCCTCATGCCGTGGTGGACGGCAATGTTCAGCGGGTTTTGGCGCGTTTTTTCGGTATCCGGCACCCCATTGACAGCACGCCCGGGCGCAAGGCCTTCCGCGAACTGGCTGATGCCGTCCTTGACCGGCGCAACCCTGCGGCCTGGAACCAAGCCATGATGGACTTTGGGTCTCAGCACTGCAAGCCCCGGCAGCCGCTGTGCAGCACCTGCCCACTCGCTGACCATTGCGTGGCTCTGGAACGCGATTGGGTTCAGGAATTGCCGGCAAAGCGCCCCAAAGCTGCCCGGAGAACGCGGTTTTTCCACTACCTGGTGCTCGAGCACGGCGGCAAACGCTACGTGCGACGCCGCGACGAAACCGACATTTGGGCCGGGCTGTACGATTTTCCCCTGATTGAAAAG
The DNA here is from genome assembly GCA_964429745.1 of uncultured Chitinophagales bacterium. GTDB lineage: Bacteria > Bacteroidota > Bacteroidia > Chitinophagales > BACL12 > WGOA01. Next base: position 24,008 of record CAYSDI010000050.1, read on the forward strand.
GAGCAAGGCCTGGCTCCGGGCGAATTGGTCCGCGAACCCGAAGCAAAAGCCTGGCTTGATGACGGGCTTTGGGAGGTCCGCGAAAGCTCCGTGTGGTACCGTCAGGCACTCAGCCATCAGGACATTCGGGCCTGCTTTCTAAAGCTTTCTTCAAAAAGTGGAAAACTTCCAAAAGAGCAGGATTGGCAAGCCTTAGCGCCCGATAAAATTCGTAAATTGGCGTTTCCCAGAGTGGTGGCCCGCTATCTCGAAGAGCAAGGCTAATACTTTTGGCTTGTGGGGACGCCCCATAATTGTTCAATCTGAAATAGTTTAAATCATGAGCAGAGGCATCAACAAAGTGATCCTGCTGGGCAACCTGGGCAAGGACCCGGAGATCAATTACCTGGAAAGCAACAAGGTTCCAGTGGTCCGTTTTTCTTTAGCCACTACCGAAACTTACACCAACAAGGAGGGTCAGAAAGTGGATCAGACCGAATGGCACAACGTGACGTTGTGGCGTGGGCTGGCTGAAGTGGCGGAGAAATACCTAAAAAAGGGCAGCCGGATTTACCTGGAAGGTAAAATTCGCAACCGGTCCTACGAGGACAAGGAAGGCATCAAACGCTACGTCACCGAAATTGTCGGCGATAATATGGTCATGCTGGACGGGCGCACCGAAGGAAGTGCAGGCGGCTATGCCCAACGCAGCGAAAGCGCGGGCATGGATGCAGGCCAATCCCAGGCCGGTGTTCCGACCCAGATGGCCTCGCATGCCGCAGAGTCTACGGCTGCCTACGAGGACGATTTGCCCTTTTAACGGATGCAATCGGGTAATCCCCGTATTTTAGCGTCTGATTTAGAAGATAACGGAAAGGCGGCTGGCTGTTTTACCATGGCCGGCCGCCAATCTGATGGTTTAACCAAACACCCCGAGCTTGGCTACTTGCCCGGATGACCCTTACCCTGGGGCTGAAATTCTCTTAGCACAGCTTACCGGTGCCTGGCCTATTGGGCTTTTGGTCTCCGCTATTGTTTTGCTGTTGATGGGGTCCGCGGCAATTTCCGGTTCGGAGGCCGCGTATTTCTCGCTCACTCGTTCCCGGATGGAGGAGATGGAGGAGGAGCACGGCTCCCATGTCCTGCACCGCGTCCGAAACCTGCTGGACAAGCCTACCTATTTGCTGTCCACTATCCTGATTGCCAACAATTTCATCAACGTAGCCATTGTGGTGGTTTCGTGGTTCCTGCTGTCGGGCGTCATGGCGCATGCGGAGGAATGGGTGGTCTTTCTGGTCAACGTTATCGGGGTAACCTTTCTCCTCGTCCTTTTTGGCGAAGTGTTGCCAAAGGTGTACTCGAGCCAGAACAACAAAGAGATAGCGGCCATGATGGCCCGACCGCTGTTGTTGCTGCGGCGCATCTTAACGCCACTGAGTCTTTTGTTGGTGCGCTCCACGGGCTTTATTGAGCGCAGGCTGCATCGCATGGAGAAAGACTCGCTGAGTCTGGAGCACTACGAGAACGCCATTGACATTGCCCGCGACGAACACACCAGCGAGCAAGACGTGCGCATCCTGAAAGGCATCCTCAAGTTTGGCAACATAGCCGTTAAGCAGATCATGACCAGCCATGTAGACATGACCTTGCTCGACGAAAGCATGACCTTCCACCAACTCTTGCAGGTGGTGCGCGATTCCGGTTATTCCCGCATTCCGGTTTTTCGCGAAGACAAAGACAACATCATCGGCATCTTCTACGGCAAGGATTTGCTGGCCTACATGGACGAGCCCGAGACCTTCAACTGGCACACCAAAATCCGCGAACCCTATTACGTGCCGGAAAGCAAGATGATCGACGACCTGCTGGAAGAATTCCAGGAAATGCGCATCCACATGGCCGTGGTGGTGGACGAGTACGGCGGCACCAGCGGCCTGGTGACCCTCGAAGACATCATGGAAGAAGTCATCGGCGAGATCGAAGACGAATTTGACGAGCAGGCCGTCGACCACCGCCGCCTCGACGACCACAGCTTTGTGTTCGAAGGAAAAGTGTTGCTCGGCGACATGTGCAAAGTGCTTCACCTGCGCCCCGACGCCTTCGATGACGTGCGCGGCGACTCCGATACCCTGGCCGGCCTTATGCTGGAACTTGCCGGCAATATCCCCGAAGCGCAACAAGAGCTTTCGTTTGACCGCTTCCGCTTTGTGGTTTTGGGTGTGGCCAGGAATAGGGTCGAGAAAGTTAAGGTCAGCATCATTACCCGGAACGAGGCTCAACCGGAGGTGGTATGAGAAGAATAGTATTGCGGTTGTTCACGCTTGTTTGCGCCAGGCTTTTGGGAGAAGGTTCATCCGGCTCGAGCCGCTCCCGGCCCAGTTTGTCAGGGTTCGTCTGCTTTGTAGCCTTCTTTTCGTTAACTGGCTGCGAGTCCACCCCCGTACCCAAGCCCAAAGCCTACCCGCGCGTCCACTTCCCCGACCGCACGGCGCTTCAACACTTCGGGAGCCCCGAATGCCCATTCCAATTTGACCTACCGGCTTACTACACGATAGAGAAGAAGGGCGAATACTTCGGCGAAACTGTGGAGCACCCCTGCTGGGGCTACAACCTCAACGTGCCCGCCCTGAACGGAACTATCTACCTAACCTACAAGGAATTATCTCCTGACCAGCGCCTGGACCGCCTTACCGAAGAAGCCTACCGTTTAACCTTTAGCCACGCCCGCAAAGCCGACTACATTGAACCTGTGGAGATTGCTACAGAGAACGGTGCGTACGGGCTTTTATATTCTGTTGGCGGCGATGCCGCTTCGCCGTTGCAGTTTTTTGTTACGGATACTGCCAGGCACTTCTTGCGGGGTACGTTGAATTTCAGGACGCGTCCCAATGCAGATTCGCTTGCCCCGGTTATTCAGTTTGTCAGCGAGGATATTGTGAAGATGTTGGAGGGGTTGGAGTGGGAATAATATGTTGATCTT
>CAYSDI010000051.1:0-11014 GCA_964429745.1 uncultured Chitinophagales bacterium
GAGTTGGAGTGCAATAACTACGTAATCCATTGTTTACTCATTTAACGCTGATGCAGGGTCTTGTCTGCAAGTTAAGCTAACCAGAGTAATAAAAAATGAACTGCGGATGCTGTACTATTTGGATCGGTCACTTTGAAAGCTTCCCCTTTAACAATTACACTAAATAATAATATGCTAAAAATCTGAACCTCTCACAGATTACTGTGTATCCATTGCGTTGTCCTAATTGCTCTTTTGTATCTACTGTGCGCTCTTTGCTGGCTGGAAGAGTTCATATGTTCTGCCGAGTGTGCTAGCGTATAGCCTACTTCCCTATACAAACATTAAATTTTCAATTGCTTTATAACCAATTTAAGACTTTTTTAAATATCCCCCTGACTATGAACTCAATCATCTCATCATCGGACAATACAATATCTTCAAAAGTATCATCAAAACTCACCGGTTTTAAAATAATAGACTCATGCTGAAAACTCTCCTCGGAAAAGCTCTTGGTACTACTATACTCCTTAATTGTGTATCCCGAACCATAATCACCATCCTGAAGACTTGTGCATTCTACAAGAACAACTTGACCATCTCTGCTGCCACCAGAATATTCTTCAAATAAACAATAAGAACCATTAGGTATTCGTTTATTCATAGATTCCCCTATTACTTGTGCAATAAAATATCCTTGCCTAGGACTCACTTGCATAGGTAATTCTGCCCACCTAAAATCTTCATAAAATTGAGGATCCGAAAAGTTGGTTGCAGCAACTTTGATGTCATAAATCGGAACAGCATTAACAAATGGCTTAACTGATCCAAATGGAACTATTCTAGGGATATTCACTTGTGTCGCATCACCTATCGATAAATTTGCGCTGTCAACTAAGTGCTTCTCGAAATACTTTTTCAAGTTCTCATTACAGGCATAAACATAAACTCCATTAATGCCCCTATAAAGTAGTGTTTTATATACATTTATAATATAATATTTAAGGTCATTAATATCAGTTACTCCATTTTTACCATACTTATCAAAATATTTTGTTCTATCAACTACCAATTCATTTCGAATTGGATCATAATCAATTTCTAAACCGAAAATAACTGCTGCGTAATTCAAGTCATACCCCTGCGTAGTGTGAATACAGCCAATCTGTTCAAATGCGTTTTCGGATGTTATCCAATCATTGTAGGTTTTATTCCATTGAAATTCCATGCCATCAATTATAATATCAATTGCATCTAAGTCAAAGTCGCCATTCCTTTTTGGGTCTGATTTCCACTCCCAGGAATAACCTGCAATCATTCTACAAAGACCATTTTCTTTCTCCTTAAGTTTTAACTTATTGTAGAGATAATTAAAAGAATTAAAATATTCGAACTCAAATTCGGCAGAAAACTCAGGTCTAAAACTTACCTTGCAATTTAAAAGATCATCTACGTATTTAATATAGTCCACTCCTCCTTTAGTTCGCATTTGAGATTTTAGGCATAGCTTTAAAGTATCTAGTTTACCTAAAAGTTCAGTAAATTTAAATTCGTCTACATCCGAAGGTTTTACTGATTGTGCAGCATCATAAAAGAAAATTTGATTGTGACTATTGGCTAGTATCCAATCCAATTCAGTTCCATCATCCCCTAGATTTAATTTTGCGTTCTTTTTTTTGAATTCACCTCTCCAACTGATGTTGCGATATTGTCGCAGCCTGTGTGCCTCATCCACAATTAACAAATCATATTTGTGTCCCAGTTTAAAAGTGTCAGAAGGTGACATAACCATTTGCTTTTTCAATCCTGGAACACTATCAAACACCTTTCTGATGGTTTCTCTTAATGGAGTCATAGCAATTACAAAACCAATCCTCGCTTTCGGATACTTTCTCTGAAATTCTTTAATTAAACCACTTTCGTATATTTCATCTTCCTTAATTTCAGAATCCTCAACATCGTTAACATCACTTACTAATAATTTCATAAGGTAAGTTGCCAAAATTGTTTTTCCCGTACCTGCACTTCCACTTACGAAGATTGAATTACCTTGCGAATTGTTTATATTCGTAAGTATTTCTAAGACTGACTTATACTGATCATCATTCAGTGTCTTAAAAGGTGAGTATTTGAATAATTCTGAATTTTCAATTTCCGCAAGTGACTTTGAAACAATTTTTTTTTCAATTAACTTATCCCAAACTACATAGAATAAATTTTTATATAAATTTTGTTGATAATAATTGTGATTTTGATGTCCTAGATTTAAATTTTCCGTGGTAAAAGTACCTTCTGCGTTGATGTATTGTATAAGTCGGGATTCTAAGTCTAGCGTAGCTGATTTATTGAACTTATCACTTCCAATTATATTAACTGTTTCAAAGAGATTTGCTTTCTTTGGATTTGCTAAGTGGTTTTTTAATCTCAGAGATGCATTGTTTGATTCACCTATATATGCCTTGCTGGCTGCATTGTTTTTCAAGAAGTACACAATGGGCCATTGATTCTTAACCCATTGATTTCTTTCAATATCCTTTAATGATTCAAGATTAAACGGATATGGCCTTGACACCTGAATTGATAACTCAAAATCTTTATAGCTCATCGTATTTCTTTGCTGTTCCTTTAGACTTATCTACAGGATATTTTTCTGCATTTCTTTTTATTTTTTCTAAAACGATATCTTTTACATCAAAGCCATATTTTTCAGCAAGTAGAAAAGTAAATGAAAAAATGTCGGCAAGTTCCTCTTTTACTTTTTCTGTATTTACCTCATCTGCTTTCTTCCAAAGAAATAATTCTAAAAGTTCAGATGATTCAATACTAATAGCTAATGCCAAATCTTTTGCATTGTGAAATTGTTCCCAATCTCTTTCGTTTCTGAATTTTAAAAGTGCTTGTATTATTTCTTCGTTTTCTTTCATTACTTAAATGGTTTATGCATTGTTAGTACCATTTTAAATTTTGCTTCCTGAAGCATGTTTAATTGGCCCTCCATTTCCGGAATTGCCAATGACCGACCAATGTAATGATATGCCAAAACGTGATAGGGAAAAAATGTCTTGCATTTAACTAAAAATATACTGCTGTCATCATTATCAGGTCTAAAGATTGCATCGCGAAAACTACCTAACCCACTACAAACGACAAAGGGCCAAAAAAACTTACCGTCTGTATCATTCAAAGCCCCCCCCCCTAAAAATCGTAATACCGATTAAAGAGGTTCGTGCGCACGCCAAATTGCACCCAAGTGGTGTTCTGCTCGGTGCCGTTGGCGTTGCTAAAGCGGCGCAGGTCAACGCCTAGCTCCAGCGCCAAACGCGCCACAGGGTTGATCAGAAAGCCAGCACGAAACGAGGCGCCCAATACTTCCGTTTCCAGACCCTGGCCGGTCTCATGCCCATAGGAATCGGGGTAACCAGCTATGTCAAAGTCAGAGATGAACAAATTGCCCCCATTGTGGCTTCCTAACGTGTCAGCGCCGTAACGCGCAAAGGTGAATTTGGCTTCGCCGTAGACGCGCTGCTTGCGGTAGGAGACAATGCCCAGGTACTCTTCAAAGTTGGCGCCGAGTGGGTGTGCAAGGGGTTGGTTGTAGTGCACGTAATTCTGCAACGGGTCTTTGTGTGCATAGGTAAACGGCTTGGCGCGGTTGTATTCGGCCCTTACCATAAGGTTTTCTATGCCAAGCACGCCGAGCCACTTGGCTCCCGCTTGCCAGGCCATTTTGTTGCGATAAAATCCTTCGCCTTCGCGCGAGCGGGCAATGTCTAAATCATCCAACAAAAACTGGCCGTAGAACGAAAGGCCCTGTGTGGGCTGCACCTTGAGGTTGAGGCCCATCATGGCGTTGTCCGGAGAGCCTAAGCCAAATTCCACTGGGCGATAAAAGATAACCGGGTTCAGGTAATTGACATCGAAGCCGCGGTACAGCGAAGAATCACTGCCTTGCCAGATGATGCCCTCAAAAAAGCCCACCTGCAACCAGTCTGTGGCGGCATAACTTAGGTAATGAAACGAACCAAATTTGCGCCGAAAGCCGGTGACAAAATTGCTGGGCTCTGTGAGGTCGGTAAATTGTGCAAACAGGTTGACGTATTGCAGCCGCCATACCTTGGTGGATATCTTTAGATGTGGATAAGGAAAGGTATTGTCGGAGAGCAGGACACTGCGGTAGCCGTCGCCAATGAAATTGCTGCCGTGCCCAAATTGGAAGTTGACAAACTTGGAAGGCGTATAGCTGATGTAGCCCGTGGCGTTGGCGTAGTCCACACCGCTTTGCTTAAAGCGCCGCACCCTTCCCTGGCTGGGAACGACCAAAAATTCCTGCACAAATTCGGTTAAGTAAACCGGCAGAGTGGCCTGGTTTTCACGAAAGGTGGTTTCAAAACTGAATTGGCGGCCAATATGCCCCTTGACGGAAAGGCCGCGGGTATTGGTGTACAGCTCGCGGTTGTCTTCCAAATCCATGCCGACATTCAGGTCAAGGATGAGGTCGGCGTAAAGGCGAAAGTCAGGGCGTTCCAGGTGCACCATGTGGCCGTAGGCCGCGTAGTTCCAGGCGCGCTCAATGAAGTTTGCACCGGCCAGCGGAGTCAGTCGGTAAACCGAGTCCTCTCGCACCTCAAAAGCCAGATCGTCGTAGCGGAATGGTTTTATAGCCGTGTGCAGCAGCGAACCCTTTCGCCCGGCATATTGCTCAAACTCATCGGAGACGTTCCGGTGAAGAGGCACATTGGTGTAGTCGGGCTCAAAGCCAGCCGGAAGCCAGGGCACATAAATGGAATCGGCCACAGCCGGACTTTGGGCCATGGCAGACGAACCGGGCAGCAGACCAAACAGGCTCTGCGCAGCAAAGGAGATTAAGGCAAAAAGCCTGCAGGGTGCTTTTAAAAACTTCAGAGACAAGGCATGCCAAATTTTTAACACCGGAGTTTACTCTTGTAAATGAAGATGTTAAAAATTTGGCATAACGCAGTATGTCGAGTTTTTAGGAGCACCCTAGAATGCGTTTTTTTCACCGCGGACCATGTTCCAGACCGTCAAAAATACGATCTTAAGGTCCAACAGGAAACTCCAGTTTTCCAGGTACCACACGTCATATTGAACGCGCTTTTCCATCAGGCGAGGGTCGGTGGTGTCGCCGCGGTAGCCTTTGACCTGTGCCATGCCGGTAATGCCGGGCTTTATCAGGTGGCGCACCATGAACTTGTCAATGATTTTGGAGTATTCCTCGGTGTGCTTGAGCATGTGCGGGCGAGGGCCCACAACAGACATGTGGCCAAACAGCACGTTGAAAAACTGGGGTAACTCGTCCATGTTGGTCTTGCGGAGCACTTTGCCGATGGAGGTAATGCGCGAGTCGTTTTTAGTGGCTTGCACAGCGTCCGATACCTCATTGACCTGCATGGTGCGGAACTTGTAGCAGGTAAAGATCTCACTGTTTTCGCCCGTGCGCTTTTGCTTGAAGAAAACAGGCCCCTTAGACGTGATCTTGATGGCAATGGCAATAATGGGCAACAGCCAACTAAACACAAACACGAGCACAAAGACAGAAAACGCAAAGTCAAAACTGCGCTTAATGGCGCGGTTGCCCAGGCTCTCCAACGGCTCCTGACGGAAGGTGACCACGGGCATGTTGCCGTAGTACTCAATGTTCAGGCGCTTAGCCTGCCCGTACAGGTAGTAAGAAAACTCGGGCACAATGCGAATGCGCATGACGTGGTCATCGGCGAACTTGATGAGGTCGGTGATGATCTCTTCGCGGGACGATTCCAGGGCGCAGTAGATTTCGTCAACATTGTGGCGAATGGCAAAAGCCTGGACATCGATTATGCCCCCCTGGACATCCACGTTGTATTGCGTTTCCATCAAAGCCGGGTCGCCGTCGTCGAAAAAGCCCAGAATGCGGTACCCGTATTCGTCGTGGTCGCTGATTTGCCGGGCAAAATCAACCGAAGTGGGGTTTACCCCGACCACGATAATTCTCCGGTAATTGTAGCCCGCTGCGCGGTAGCGCTTAAGCACGGTATCGAGTGTCAGGCGCCAAATCAGGCTCAAAACGGCGAACATTCCGATGGTCACCATCAGGTGTTGCCGGCTGTAATGGTCTTTGACCGCCAGTTCGTAAAAGGCAATGAGAAGGATGAACATGGCCAGGACGCGCAAGAACTTGAGCGTAATCCGGTCCAGGGTCAACAGGCGATTGTTCTCATAATACTGCGTCACCTTGGTCAAAAAGAACCAGACCAGGTTAACGACCACCATCAGGTTAATGACCGGGTTGGCAAAAAACCGGTCCACGCGGTCTATAACCACCAGACCAATGAAGTACGCAATGTTGAGCAGAATGATGTCGCCAACCAGGTAGATCAGTTCGAGGAATTGGGAGTATCGGCGAGTCATAGTTTGAGCAAGGGCGAAAATTACGAAGAAGCCTGTTGATTTCTAAGGGTTTCGGTGCAGTTGCTTAAAGTGCGCTGGTATGCCTGTCACAGATGGCGCATCTGCCAGAAAGTGCGTAAGTATTTTCCGTTCAAGGATACCCAGGTACGCATGACAGACGAGGACAACGTGGCAGAACGTTGCCTGACGATAAAAAATATGCCGCTTTTCGGGCGAAGGGGGGCCTTACTCAGCGCAACCGCGTCCAATACAGCTTGCGGACCGCGTTGTAAGCCGGGTAGGTCTTTCCGGGCCAAAAGCCCTCCTGGTAACCGGCCCACTCTGCCGGAAATTCATAACCAAACTCGCGGAAATAAGGGCCGAACACATTTTTTGCCCGCTGAATCACTTCCGGGTCGGTGTAGAGGGCTAAAAAACTGCCCTTTTTGTTCACTGTGGCATTGGCCTTGGGTATGGATTGTACCTGCGGGAGCCCCAAACGCTTCAGCAACTCGCTGAAATCCTCTTGCATGTGCTCATAGCGGATGATAAAATCGAAGCGTTTGTGGTCAACAATGCTCCAATTGGCATAAGGAGCGTTGTAGAAACGAAGGAAATAGGTCTTGAAATCGCCTTCCTGGCCCTGAACGAAGTCAAAACGGGATTTGGTGCGGTAAGTGCCCCAAATGCGTCGGGCCAGCGAATGTTTTTGCGGGGTTCGCTTCTTTAACCTGTTCTCTTGCAGCAAGTTATAATAATGACTGGCCACAATATCCATCGGGTTGCGCACACTGGCGAATACAAAATACTTGCGCTGATCCGGGGTAGCTGTTTTTAGAAACTTGTGGTACAGATCGTGCTTGAGCAGGATAGCCTTGCCATCATAGTGCTCCAAAAGCTCCTTTTCGATGGCTGTGGAGGCCGTCTTGGGCAATTGCACGAAAACATAGCGATTTTTATCGGAGATAATCATACGGACGCAAAATTAAGGAATGCTGCCGGCAAAGCAGCAGCCGCTCCTGCCGCTTACCCCCTGGCCCGCACTCCGCGCCACTGCCGCTCATAGCCACAGGAACCCTTCGACCTATTGTTGCGTATGTAGGCTTAACCTGCTGCACACATTCGGGAAACCTTGCGGTAGCGAAGATTTAATCCTGGCCGGTCACAAATTCGAAGGGCTGGTATGCCGCGGGTGACTTTGCTACCTTTGCGCAGATTTTTTTGGAAAGGCCATGCTGTTTAACTCGTTCGAATTCCTGTTGTTTCTGCCCGCAACTGTAGTGCTCTACTACTTGCTGCCTTGGCGCGTGCGGTGGATTCTGCTGCTTTTCGCGTCCTACTTGTTTTACGCCAGTTGGGATCCGAAATACTTGTTGCTGATTATGGTGACCACCTTCAGCACCTGGTGGACGGGGGGCAAAATGGCGGCAATTAAAGACAAAGAGAAGCGAAAGCCCTGGTTGCTGGCAGGTTTGGTCGTCAATTTAGGGCTCCTAATCTTTTTTAAGTATACGAATTTTGCCTTTGAAACTTTTGAGCAAATCACTCAGCTCATTGGCATGGATTACCACGCTCCGGAGCTGAAGTTGCTTCTGCCCGTTGGCATATCTTTTTATACGTTTCAGTCGCTGAGCTACAGCATTGATATTTACTACGGGCGCACGCGGCACGAAAAACATTTCGGTCTTTACGCGCTGTTTGTCGCTTATTTTCCCCAGTTGGTCATGGGGCCCATTGAACGCTCTAATAATCTTTTGCCGCAGCTAAAGCGCGAACAGTTCCTGAATTACGATCAGGCTGTTCAAGGACTGTGCAAAATTGGGCAGGGCTTTTTTAAGAAACTGGTGGTGGCTGACCGGCTTAAGTTGTACGTGGACGAAGTGCACTTTCTCGGGGACAGCGGTGTCTCAGGCCCCCTGGCGGTTGACGGCGTGGCCGCGCTCATTGCGGCCTTTTTCTTTGCTATTCAGATGTATTGCGATTTTTCAGGCTATTCGGACATTGCCATTGGCACCTCCCGACTTATGGGCGTGGAGCTGATGGAGAACTTCAAAAAGCCCTTCCTGGCGCGGAACATTTCCGATTTCTGGGTGCGCTGGCACATTTCGCTTACCACCTGGTTCATGGACTACGTCTTTGTGCCCATGGGTGGCTATACGCCAAGTTTGTTCCGCACGTCGGTGAATCTGCTGATTGTGGCCATGGTTACCGGCATCTGGCACGGGGCCAGTTGGACTTTTGTAATCGCGTTTGGTTTTATGGGCGTGCTCATGGTTAGCCGCGTGCTCTACATCATGAAAGTGGAGAAATGGCTCAAAGCCAACAACCTGGACAGCAAGTTGCCGTCCATTCCCGGCTGGGTGCAAATTCTGGCGCTGTTCGTGACCTTTTCGCTGTCTACCACCTACATCCGGTCCAGTTCCATTCAATCCGCCCATATTTTGTTGGGCAAGATTTTCCAGCCTGGAGAATGGATCTTAACCATACAAAACATTGTGCTGAAGAACGGTCAGTTCGAATTTGGCTTGTGCCTCACCTCGATTTTTTTTCTATTCCTCAGCTACCTCGTTCCTTTCAACCTAAAACTCGGACGCTACAGCCTTGCCTACCTGATGGGCATTTTCCTGGTGATTTATCTGTTCGGCTATGACGGATCCACAGACTTCTTCTACTTCCAATTCTAGCCATTTCCGGCTGTTGGTGCGGAAGATTTTGCTTCCGTTGGGCGCGTTCATCGTCGTGGTGGGCCTGATCGCCGATTTTGTGTTCACCAAGGTGCTGACGCAATACGCCGAGTTGTCAAACAGCTACAAACTGGCCCGACTCGAGGACGAAACCCGTCTGCTCAACGAGATTCCGATTTTCGGTCCCTCCATCAGCCGCAATGCGTACTATTCCGATTCCCTCGGGGCCAATTATTACAATTACTCCATGGAGAACGCGGGGTTCATCATCAATGAACTGCTGCTGAAACTGGAGTCAGACAAGGACAAGACCACGCCCATCATTATCGATTTCCATTTTCGGGTCATGGAAATGGACAGCCAGGGCAGCTCCATTAATATCCGCACCTACCTGCCCTTTGTGAACAAAGACGAACGAGTGCGCCAATTTCTGGAGGACAACGACCGCTACCGGCCTCACCAGAGCATTCCAGGCGGCCGCTATTTTGGGGTGTATTCCAGTTATGTGAAAGACTACTTGGCCGAAGTGTACCAACCGCGCAAGTTGTACCACAAAGGGGGCGTGTTTAACAAAGAAGCCCCGCCGCCCGAACAGATGGTCCGCAACATTGAAAAACGCCGCCACGACGGTCCGCGGCCGTTTACTTATGCGCCGGACCTGGAAACCCGGCTGGAGGAGATTATCCGCGCCAATCCAAACCGCCTGTTCTTGTTTATTGGCAGTCCTCGCCATTACTCCATCCAGGAAATGCTGCCCAACTACGACGACATGAAGGGCTGGGGCAAGCGCATGCAAGAGCGCAATGACAACGTTCGGGTAATTTTATTTGAAGCGGAGTATCCCGATCGCTACTTTAAAGACACCGGTCACCTATCGCTGGAAGGGGCGCGCCGCTTTAGCGGGCAATTGCGCCGCCATTTGGAACAACTTGGTCTCTATTATACAGGAGAAGAATCGGCGCCGGTATGGCCGGAGAAGCCGGCGGACATTGCGGTCATTAACTTGGTGGAATAGACTCCTTTGACTGGAATCAGGTCTGCTGCCTTGCGGGTTGTGGGCCTGCCGCCAACACGGCATTTGCAAACAGGGCGAGTGTACGAAATGCGTAGTCTACATTTGGGTTTTGCAGCGCAAGTTCGGGATCCGGACTGATACGAACGGTTGCCATGCCCAGCGCACGGCCAAACTCCATGTCAGAACCTGAATCGCCTACCATGATGCTTCGGGCAAAGTCAATGCCCTCAAAATCCTGTTGCGCAGACAGCCCCATATCCGGCCTCGGCTTGCGTTGATTCTCCGGGTCGCTGCTCAGGTCTGAACAGAAGTACACCGCATCCAGCTCCCCCCCGATGCCCCGAACGCTCAACTCCATCTGCGTGTGGATGTGCACCAAATCCTGCTCGGTCATCAGGCCCTTACCTACCCCTTGTTGGTTGGTAATCACAATCAGGTAGCGAAAATGCCCCGTCAATCGCGCTATCGCCGCCGCTGAGCCGGGAATCCATTCCCACTCGTCCCAATTCTTGACGTAATCGTCCGGTCGGTGCTTGTTGAGCACACCGTCCCGGTCCAGGAACAAGGTCCAGATGGGGTCTATGCGGACGGCAAGGTCGGCAAAATCTGCAGGCATAGGGCAAAAGTACGGCAGACAGGCTGCTTGCATTTTGCCAATCAATGTTTAACCATTAATATCGTTGTGTGGCCATCAATTTGTGGGTTGTTTGGGAGAATCGGGCCAAGTATATGCCCATGATTCGGTAAACCAGGATGTTAAAAATTAGGCGCGGGCACATGATTTGGGGCTTTTAGAGGCACTCCTAATATTATTTACACGTTACCATTAGGTTAACTGAATGTTAACACCGTACATTTAGTCTACATATCCGCACTACGAAAATCGGGAGGTTCTATCTCAAAGCGCACCAGAAGCTATAAAACGGTGCCCACATTTGGAGGTTTTTGCTTA
>CAYSDI010000051.1:11114-26358 GCA_964429745.1 uncultured Chitinophagales bacterium
ATCTTGGTTCAGCCCATTACCCAAGGCTGGTGTCGTTCGTGTTATGCACGTTCCGGACACCTGCTCTTAACGCCTGTTTGCCATGAACGCCATCCTGCGAGTCACTGCATGCCTTTTGCTCAGCGCCGTTGCCGCCCTTTCGCACGCCCAGAGCCTCCCTTGTCCGGCCGTGCCGGACGTGGTTACCATCACACTGGGACAGCCCTTCAGCTTCAACGTTACAACCAACGACCTGGGAGCACCTCCCACTTGCCCGGTGCGCCTGGTGGGTGCTCCGGAATGCCTGAATATTGAACCCAATGGCAATCTGGTGCTGCAAAGGCCGGATGACCCGACCTGTTGCGGGGTGTTCAACCTGGTCTATATGTATGAGCCCTGCATTGGGGGCGGGGGAATTTGTTCCGCAACGGTGCAGGTGACTGTGCTTTGCCCAAAACCGGATTGTTTTCTGGTTAACCTGGAAGATTACGTGGGCTCAAGCAGCCCTATCGGGGGACCGCCAAGTTGCGCCTATGCATGTGAAAACTCCGATGCCACCTACTTCGTGCCCTTTATCAGCGGCAATACTTACGCGTGGAGCGTGCTTGGTGGAACATTTGCACCGGGAGCAAATGCCGCGGAGATCAACATCACCTGGGGTGCCCAGGGAACGGGCAGCGTTTCGGTAACCATTACCGACGCCAATAACCAGAGCACGGTGCTCACTATTTGTGTCCAAGTGCTGCAAAGCCCAGTGGCGGCATTTTCAGCATCCGACAGCACGTTGTGCCTGGACAGCCCGGTCAGTTTCGGAAACCTGAGTTCGGGCGCCAGCAGTTACTTCTGGGATTTCGGCGACGGAAACTACTCCGCCTTGGTATCCCCGATGTGGACGTATGCCGGTCCGGGAACCTACATTGTGACGCTCTACGCCACCCGGGCCAATTACGACCCGCAAGGCAACCCGCTTTGCTGCTGCACCGACTCCACCACCATGACCATTGTTGTGGATTCTATCCCCGGCCCTTCGATCTTTTGCATCAGCACGCTTTGCGCCAACAATAGCGCAACCTATGGTACCGATGCCACCAATTGCAGCAATTACACATGGACGGTGCTTGATGCCCTCGGCAATCCGGTGGTCTTTATTGGCCAGGGCACGCCCAACATCAACGTGACTTGGGGGAATGGCCCCGTGGGCACGATCATCCTGAATGTCACGGGCTGCGACAGTACGTACTGCAACGACCCAACCATCGTAACGGTTCCTATTATTCCGAACACAACCATTATTAATGGTCCGGTGGTGGTTTGCGAAAATGCCACCGAAACGTATACCGTTCCCAAATGGATGAGTACGCTGTACACCTGGAGTGTTTCGGGTGGCAGCATCGTCAGCGGGCAGGGCACCAATACCGTGGTCATCCAGTGGGGCACCGCGCCAGGCCCGGGCATCATTAACCTGAACTGGGTTAGTTCCTTTTTGAGTGGTCTGCCCGGCCAGAATCCGGAAGATTGTGAAGGCTCGGCTACCTTGCTGGTCAACATAAAACCCGAGTTTACGGTCAGCGGTCCTTCGCCCGCCGTTGTGTGCGTGAATAGCACGTCTTCTTATTTCGCCTCGCCGGTGGACAACTACACCTGGACGATTAGCCCGGCAGCGGCGTTTAGCGGGCAGGGCACCTCTTCGATCAGCGTTAACTGGACGTTACCGGGCAACTACACCGTCACCGCTGTCCCGAACGATACCACGGCCTATTGCAACGACCAGGTTACGCTGAACATAACTGTGGTTCTGTTGGCACCACCGGACAGCATTGGCGGCGAAACTGACATTTGTCCGGGCCAGACGTCCACCTATTTTGGGTACAGCAGCGCCAGTGGGGTAGCGTTCAATTGGACCGTCACCGGAGGCACACCTGCCACCTTTACCGGCGATCCGATCACCGTTACGTGGAACCCAAATGGCCCCTACGGTCTGACCTTGACGCAAAGCCAATTGAATGCGCCCTTCTGCACCTCTGACCCGATTGGGCTGGCCATCACGCCTAAAGTGGTCAATGGGCCGCTGAGCATCAGCGGAACGGGCTCTTGCACCAATGCAACAGGATCGTATGTGCTTAATCCAGCCCAGCACCCCAGCGCGGTCATTACCTGGGCAATTTCGCCGGCCGGAGCAGGGAGCGTAGTCAGCGGCCAAGGCAGCAACAGCATCACCGTGCAGTGGAACAACACCAGCGGACCGGTGATACTGACCGCAAGCGTGGAGTTGTGCGGAAATTCGGTTCCAGTAGCGCAGTTGCTCAATCTCACGGCTGCCATTCCCCCGACTATTACCCAGGTTGGCATACTTTGCCCCGGCCAACCGGCCACACTCAATGCAGGACCCGGTTATGCCAGCTATTTGTGGTCTACCACAGACATAACGCAAACTACGCTTATTACCTCCGGCGGAAGCTACAACGTACAAGTCACGGATGCCAACGGTTGTCCTGCCTTTGCTACCTACAATGCAGTAGCACTGCCCGGTCCCATAGCCAGCATCAGCAGCGCTGGCCCCTTCCAGTTCTGCATCGATCCTCCCGGTGGTGGCAGCATGACTATGACCGCGCTCACCAACCCGAACTATACCTACGTTTGGTTTTGCAACAGCTTGCCGCAGGTTACCCCACCCAACCAGAACACGTTCACCCACACCAACACCAATGTGGTGGCTTCGTTTGTTTATTGGGTAGTGGTTACGGACATTAGTACTGGTTGTTCCAACACCAGCAATGCCATCAATGTCCTGCAATACGAGGATTGTGACGCTACCGGACCGGAGTGTATCTCGCAGCCCCACACGGTCAACTTTACCGTCACGAATCAGACACCCTATTGCAACGTAGTGGACTTTGCAGCCAGCTTCACCGGACCGGTAACGCTTGGAGGCTGGAATTTTGGCGATCCGTTTGGCAACGTCAACAGCGGAACCCTGAGCAATGCCCAGCACACCTATGCGCAAGCGGGCGTGTATAACGTCATTCTAAGCTACAGTGTAGCGCAGGCACCACCGGACACAGGATTCTGTCTTGGTTCTGTTAACCTGCCCGTCAGCATTCCGCTGGCGGCTGACTTTGAGTTCAGCGATAGTTGCCAGACCATCTTCTTCACCGATTTCTCCACGTCGCTGACCAACAACATCATCGGATGGTCCTGGACCTTTGGCGATGCCGGTACCTCCTCGCTGCAAAACCCGTCGCATACTTATGCTACGGGTGGCACCTATTGGGTTACCTTAACGGTAGTTGATGCTAACGGCTGCCAGGCCATCTACGGCGATAGCGTATCGGTTCCCGGACCTCCTCCGGCACTGATCAGCATTGCCCCAAATCCCGCTTGTGTGGGCGACCCGGTCAGCTTTACGGGAACAGGCAGCAACATCCTGAGTTGGTTTTGGACCTTTGGCGACGCCACCGATAACGGGGCACAAAATCCGCAACACACTTACTTAAGCCAAGGCACCTTCCCGGTCACGCTGACCGTAGTGAGTGCACAAGGCTGCACCAACACCGTGTTGAGCAGTGTGGTCATCAATCCCGCTGTACCGGATGATACTATTTCTTATGCTCCATCGCTGACCATATGCCAGGGAGAAACCACAACCCTCTTTGCACCCGCTGGAACATATACTTATCTATGGTCTACGGGCGCGACGACCTCGTCCATCACCACGGGTGTGGCCGGTCCATACAGCCTCATCATCACTGATCCAAACGGCTGCGACCTGGAGCTCGATCCAGTCACCGTTGTGGTTATTCCCAAACCGATTGCCGTCATTTCGGGCAATCCTTATATCTGCGACAATGGATGCGTAACCCTTAATGCGACCCAAGGCTTCGGATTCTCTTACCAGTGGTTAGATAACCTGGGCAACCCGCTTGCCGCAGACACGTTCCAGATGTTGACCGTCTGCGACTCTAATCTCTTGGCCGGTTACTCGGTCGTCGTGACCAACGCCAACGGTTGTTCGGATACCTCTGCTGTAGTGACGGTTGCCGTAGCGGTTTCGCCGTCGTTTACTGTATCGGTTGCCGGTGATTCTTGTGCCGGTTCACCCAATGTGTTAACGGTTGTGGCGGTACAACCCGGCGTTGTTTACAGTTGGAGCAACGGGGGAAATGGCCCTTCGATCACGGTGCAACAGCCCGGCACCTACACGGCCTTTGGTACTGACACGGCCACCGGCTGTTCCAACAGTGCCAGCGCTGTGATCCATCCGCTGCCTGATTTGTGCATCGTACCGGCAGGCTGCTACGAAGTCTGCAACCCGGACACCATTTGCGGACCCAATGGACTGGCCGCATACCAATGGAACCTGAACGGGCTGCCGATTCCCGGAGAGACCAACCAGTGTCTGGTGGTTACCGCCGATGGCGTGTACACGCTGACCGGAACTACTTCCTTTGGTTGTACGCTCACCTCCGACGACCTTGAACTTGAAGTCATTCCCTGCGAAAGCGAGCCTGTACTTTGCGACCTCGTGGACGTGGAAGCTATCCCTACTTCTTCTTCTGAAGACAGTTGTTGCTGGAGTTTGTCGTTAAGCAACAACCTGCCCAATTATTTTATCGGGATTCGCCTGGATGCGCTTGGCGGCGTATCGCTGGGCTACAACGGCAGCAACGCCGGATGGTTTAACATTGGATCCTCTGTTTCAAGTGTTGATTTGCTGGAGCCCGGCCTGGGCTTTGTGCCCACCGGCGCTTATACAGGCGTGCTCAACGATGTGGCCGACTTCTGCCTGAGCGGATATAGCTCCAGCCCACAGCAAGTGGTAGTGTCCTGGCTCATTCCCGGTCCGCCTCCATTGGGCTACCTCGTGGAATGCACGGACACGCTCGAATTCAACTGCAAGTCCGAAGGTTGTGTAGTAATTGTATACGATACGATCTACTGCGACGAGGATAGCATTAAGTATGATTTCTACATAGAGAATACGTTTGGCATGGATGTCAGCTCCATCCGGTTGAATGTAGATCCTGCATTGGACGTAACCCTGAGCCAGACTGTCTTCAATTTTGCTCCAGTGCCGACCTTTGCCACCTTTGGCCCCTTCCACGTGGTTGTTAGCGGACCGGATGCGGTTTTCGGCAATTCGCTTGCCTTCACGATAACGGCGCACAACGCCCCTATTCTGGACACAGTTGAACAGACCTTCTGTTGCACGGACACCGTGGTCATCGAGGTGCCCTTCCCCGACTGTGACCCTTGCGAAGATGTCTCGGTTAGTGCTGTAAAAGTGGAGGGCGACTGTTGCTACAAGATTACCCTGAGCAACAATTTTGCTGCCAATTACTTCAGCGGCATTCGAACCACGATCATCACGCCGGGTGCCACCTTCGGAAGCATTACCGGAGCCTTCCCGCTCGGATGGGTGTACGTGCCCAGTGCCCCGAACAACATCAAATGGAAACGGGTGCCAATAGGAAGCAGCGTGCCTTTAGGCAACGTGCAATTGCCGGTCATTTGTCTCGGGGGAAGTTATCCGGCTACGGTGCAAATAGTCGTCAAATGGCTGGTGCCGGGCTCGGAGGGCGATTCTATCGTATGCTGTGATACGCTGGAATTAATATGCAACCCCACTCTTCCCGACTGCGCAGCACTCTTAAATCCTGAGATCACCTGCGACCCGATGGGACAATACGTGTTCTCGTTCCAGGTGGTCAATAATTCCGGTGTGACCATCGACCAAGTAGCCTTTACCGGCGTCACTCCTGTTGGGGTGAACCTGGCACCAGTATCGGTTACGCTGGCTCAAGGCGACACCTCAGCAGTACTCAGTACAATCATCAGCGGTCCAGGTGCCGTTGCAGGAGCCACCGTATGTTTCGCCCTGACCTTGCACGATTTAGGTCCTGGCGGCTACGACTTTGTCTGTTGCACTACGGATTCCATCTTCTGCTTCACCTTACCCGACTGTTCATCCGATCCTTGCGAGAACGATTTGATCCTGGATGACGCTTTTGAAGCTGTTGGAAGTGGCCCAGTGGTTCTGGATGTTCTGGCCAACGATGACTGCGCGGTGGGTGATTTCCTGATTCCCTCCCTGGTGACCATTCTCATCCCACCGAGCAACGGCACTATCACCAACATCAACCCAAGTACCGGGGCCATCACTTATGTACCTAATCCGGGTTTTGACGGCCAGGATTGCTTTACCTATCAGGTATGCTGCGAGGTGCCGGCTGTTGGCGGATTGGTCTGCTGCCCGGCTCAGGTCTGCTTGAACGTCATCGCCGATCCCATCGTCTGCGACCCATCGGATGCTCCGGACAACTTGCAGAGCACAATTTTACCGACCCAGGTGCTGTTGACCTGGAACGCAGTACCGCTGTCTGTAGCCTGCCAGGTACAAGGCCAGCGTTTGATCCCCCCGGGACCAACCCCGGTGCAGAACATCATCGGGTTTGAGGTTTCCTCTACCACGGTTCAGCTTGCGCTTGCGGGCGCAGGGACGACGTGGCGCTGGCGGGTACGTTGCGCTTGCTCTATTAACCCGCGCATCGTGACTCCTTATTCTGTCTGGGATACCTTCAGTATTCCAATCGCTCGTATGGCGGAGAAACTGCCAGAATTACTGGTTTTCCCGAACCCGGCTACCGATCAGCTTAACCTCGAGTTCCGCGAATTCGGAGAGGCGATGGTTGACGTGCAGATTGTGGATGTCCAGGGTCGCATCCTGATGATGCAATCCGTGGCGATAAGTCTGGAACAGCAGGTGCTTAGTCTGGACATTTCCCGATTACCCGCAGGCATTTACACGGTCAATGCACATTCGACCGACAGCCAACTCGGTACCCGATTTGTGAAAATCGAGTGAGGTAGCAGGGTTTGAAAGTTATAAGCGGTGATGCGAATCAGAGGATTTGCATCACCGCTTTACTTTTTAAATGGATGCTGGCGGTGTGGTCCATGCCTGAGCGGATTCGTGAGTCTTTCAGGATCAGCCGTTGGCCAGTAGCGCAGGTACTAAAGAACGCCCTTACCTTAACGCTGGTAAGCCAACACCTAACCCCTGATCATGCGGCAATTCGGCATCAGCATTGGCCTGATTTTCATCCTCGCACTTAGCGCATGTAGCGAAAATCCAGTAGAGCCAACTGAGGTGAGCTTAAAGGTGCTCTTTGTCGGCAACAGTTATACCTACTACAATCAAGGCGTAGATTATGTGCTAAAAGAGATGATGCTTGTCGACAATCCCGAGGGCACGTTTGTTACCGATCGTCTTGCTGAAGGGGGATACACCTTGGAGGATCACGCCGCAACATTAGCGCTTGGCAATAAACTCAACGAAGAAGGCTGGGACGTTGTAGTGTTGCAAGAGCAAAGCACCCGTCCGATTACAAACACCGATGTTTTCTATGCAGGAGCCAGGAAAATTGACAGCATGATCAATTTAGCGGATGCAGAGACTTGCTTTTACATGACCTGGGCACGCTCCGATGATCCCGGCATGATGGTGCCCCTGGAAGCAGCGTACGTTGCCATTGCCACAGAATTGTCCTCGCAACTGGCCCCAGTTGGAAAGGCCTGGGAATACACGTTAGCCAATTACCCGACAATTGTCCTGCATCAGTCAGACAAAAGTCACCCCACCAATGCAGGTACTTATCTGACTGCATGTATATTTTATATTGTTTTGTATGGAGAAAATCCTGTGGGTAACGTGTTTACGTACACCGGAATTACAGACGAGACCAGGCAAAATCTGCAACAGGCAGCCTGGGAGTTTATGTTGGGGTATTGAAGCTTGGTATATGGATTAAAGGCCCGAATTCTCAAGTTTTGACTGCCTATTGTACTTGGGGGCACCTCACTTTTTCATGCAAGTATCTTAGAAATAATTTGAGAATGTTGCAATAAAAGCGTAGTGTTCTAGAAATATTTCTAAGATTGACCGTTTCTGAATACATAAAACAGTTACAATCTTTTGAAGAATACTCCTTCTCACTCGAAGAAGCCATTGACAATTGTTCCAAAGATGCTGTTTCAGTCAAGAGAGAAATAGCAAGATTGACTGCAAAGAAGGAAGTGTTAAACCTCCGAAAAGGGTTTTATCTGATCATTCCACCCAGATACTCTTCTTCACTAAAGTTGCCAGCTCCACTATATGTAGATAAACTATTCAATTATCTGCAACGCGCATACTATTTGGGGCTCTACTCCGCCTCAAAAATGTACGGAGCGAGTCATCAGCAAACCCAACGAGACTATCTCATTATGGAGACTCCCAAACTCAATGACATTGAAAGGATCGGTCTGGGTATTCAGTTCTTCACCACAGCAAAGTGGCCACCCCAAAACATAGTTAGCAAAAAATCAGATGCAGGGATATACAGAATGTCCTCTCCAGCGCTCACCTTTCTTGATCTGATTTATCATCACACAAAAATTGGCGGGCTTAACCGTATGTTAGCCTCTTTGGAAGAGCTAACCGAGGAGCTTACAGAAGCCGATATGACAGAACTCGCATCCTGGTACAATCATAAAAGCACCTTACAAAGAGCTGGATTTGTTCTGGAGGAGTTGGTAGGTGGAAATGCCTTCGCAGACATTCTGATGGAAAAACTAAATCAGCTCACATTTTATCCAATTCTGTTGAGCCCCAAAAAAAATAAGAAACCTGGGAGTGTAAATAATCGATGGAAAGTTGATGTAAATCTCAAATTGGAAAGTGACTTATGATTCCCAGGTCGCACATAGCAAAGTGGCAGGAGCATTCTCCTTGGCAGGAGCTTTCTCAGGTTGAACAAGACCTGGTTATTAGTCGTGTGCTTGTTGAAATTTTCTCAGATGACTTTTTAAAAGATAATTTGGCATTCAGAGGTGGAACCGCACTTCATAAACTCTATCTGAGTCCAGCACCGAGGTTTTCAGAAGATATTGATTTGGTGCAAATACGGCCTGGACCGATTAAACCAATAATGGAGCGTCTGGCTGAAGTAATTACTTTTTTTGAAGAGAAAAGAAAAACCTAAAACAGAGGGCATGGAATAAAAGCATTGTAACGATTTGCTACAGAATACGAGGGAATACGTATGCGGTTGAAAATAGAAATCAACTGCAACGAGCATTTTCATGTTTTTGATTGGGTGGATTATCCCTATCAAGTTCACAGTGAATAGTTGGTAGGTCAGTGCAGTATTCGCAAATATGGCATAGATGAATTGCTTGGATCCAAGCTGAGGGCATTGTACCAGCGGAGCAAGGGACGGGATCTCTTTGATCTGGATTATGCCAGAAGAAATTTAGTACAGGAAAGAAACCACCAAGTCAAAAGGAGTTTTAAAGAAATATGGAAGCCAAAGAAACTGACCCACACTTTGCAGGTGATATGGAAGGTTTACTGCGACCAGGTTTCAACTACAATCAGCACGAAGCTTTTGAATGGTTGAAAGCGGCAATTGTAGAACGAATGTAACAACAATAAGCAATAACATATTTTATTGAATTTATAATATATATTTGTATAAAATGTATTAGTCATGTAGCCCAAACTGGCTATGATGTCCCCAAATCCCTGCCTGTGAAGGCCGAAAATTCCGCGCCCGCTTTACCCCCCCCCTTACAACTCCCCTTGCGCCCGCTCGTAATCTTCCGGAATGCCAATATCAATGAAATAACCGTCAAAAATTTCGGCGTGAAAACGGCCGCGCCGGTACTCCGCTTCCAGGATTTCCTGCTCAAATGAAAAACGATCCGGCAGCGATTTTAGCTCAAAGAGCGAGGAGCGCATCAGGTAGACCCCCCCATTAATCAGGCCCGCAGCCATAGGGCGTTTCTCCCGAAAACCGGTGATCACACCGGCATCGTTGACCAGCACGGTGCCGTAGCGGTCAAAGTCGTGCATTTCTTTTAGCGCAATGGTCAACAGGGATTCTGCTGCGGCAAAGCGATTGAACAAACGTTCAAATGCAACGCTAAAGTAGGTGTCGCCGTTGAGCACAAACACGGCCTCGGAGGTGCACAGTCCAACCGCCTGCCGGATGCCACCGCCCGTGCCGAGGGGCTCTTCTTCAACCGAATACACGAGCTCAAGCCCGGCGTATTGGTCGCCAAAATAGTCGCGAATGGCTTCGGCTTTATAGCCCACGGCCAGCACAACACGCTCGATGCCCTGGGTCAGCAATTCATCCAGCACGTAGGCCAAAAAGGGCCGTCCGCGAACGGGCGCCATGGGCTTGGGAAGGTCTGCAACGACGCTGCGCAACCGCGTTCCAAAGCCGCCGGCCAGCACAACCGCTTCACGAGGCATCGGGGCAGCGGCCTTGCTCATGCCTTGCGCTCAAACAGCATCTCTTCCACCAACTGGCAGATGGCATGCCCAAGCAGCATGTGGCATTCCTGAATGCGCGGCGTATCGGTAGACGGAATGTTGATCAGGATGTCGCTGACCTCGCGCATTTTACCGCCGGTTTCTCCAGTCATGCCCACCGTGATGCCCCCCTGGATACGGCACTGCTCAAAGGCTTTGACAATGTTCATGGAGTTGCCAGAGGTGGAAAGGCCGATGAGCACGTCGCCAGTGCGGACTTTGGCTTTGACCAGGCGGCTGTAAATCTGCTCGTAGCTGTAATCATTGGCTACAGCGGTGATGTAGCTGGTGTTGACGTGCAGCGCTTCGGAGAAGAGCGGATCGCGATCAAAGTAAAAACGGCCCGAGAATTCCGCCGCCAGATGCTGGGCGTCGGCGGCACTTCCCCCATTGCCACAAAAGAAAACCTTGCGGTCATGGCGAAAGGTATCCGCGCACAATTGGGCTACGTCAAGAGTCAGGCGAACCATGCCTTCATCGGCAAGCACGCGCTGTTTGGTTTCAATAGAATCGCTTATGATGGAGCGAATCTGGGTTATTTGCTGTTCCATGAGGTTACTCCGAGTTTTCCAAATTCTACGTCGTGGGTTTCGCCGCCAAAGCTTTTGAGCACGTCAATGACGGCATAGCGGCATACGCCCGGACAGTAGAACATCATGAAGCCGCCGCCACCGGCACCGGAGATCTTTCCCCCGGTGGCTCCTGCGCGCAGCGCTGCTTCGTAAATTTCGTCAATGATGGGGCTGGTAACCCCAGAGGCGGTTTGTTTTTTGAATTTCCACCCGAAATCGAGAATGTCGCCGATGCGATCCAGTTCTCCTTTAAGAATGGCT
The DNA here is from genome assembly GCA_964429745.1 of uncultured Chitinophagales bacterium. Lineage (GTDB taxonomy): Bacteria > Bacteroidota > Bacteroidia > Chitinophagales > BACL12 > WGOA01. The sequence goes on from CAYSDI010000051.1 coordinate 22,284, forward strand.
TCTTTCATCATGTAGGCCTGCTCTTTGAGCTTGTGCATGGCCTCAATACTTTTCTCTTTCTTTTCGCTGACGTTGTTGCTTTGCGCCTGGATGATGGTAGAAGACAAGCGGCTAGTGCCAGTATAATAAAGCAATACGTTGTTGCTCAATTCGTTGAGGTACTTGGAGCGTATGCGCAGCGGGTTGACGATGACTTTGTCATCGGCGAAGAACTCCATGAAGTTGAAGCCGCCGAAAGTGGCCGCATACTGGTCCTGTTTGCCTCCGGCAAAGTTGAGGTCGCGGCGCTCGATGTCGTAGGCTAATTGCGCAATGTCGTACTCGCCAAGCGGCAGACTCATCCACTCGGCAAATGCGCCGACGATGGCCACCACCAGCGTGGAGCTGGAGCCAAGGCCGCTGCCCGCCGGGGCGTCCACGTACGTGTTGAGCTCAAAGCTCATTGGCGCGTTGTGGTTAAAGTCCCTGACGATGCGATTGTAAACGCCTTTAAGCAGGTCCAGTTCGCCGTTGATGGGCAGGCGGGCCTGCATGTCCATCTGGACGCGCTCGCGGCGATCCATGGCATTCAGTACGATTTTGCCGTCGCTGCGGGGAACGATGGTGGCGTAGGCGTACATATCGATGGTGGCGTTCAAAATCGCGCCGCCGTGCAGGTCAGAATAGGGGCTCACATCGGTGCCTCCTCCGGCCAGGCCGATGCGCAAGGGTGCTTTGCTGCGGTAGATCATGCGGTTCGGTCAGTTTGAGGGGCCTTTTTAGCGGCCAGCGTGCAAAATACGATAGTTTTGGTGGGTTGCACCGGTCAACGGGTGTTGGGTTGCGCCGCTCAGTAGGGGCTGGGATGCCCCGCTCAGAGCTTAGTGCGCCAGTAGGCGATCATGTCTTTAACGGTCTGGTCAAGCGTGTACTCCTGCACCCAACCGGTGTCGGCTTTCAGGCGGCTGGAATCGCCAAAAATGATGGGCTCATCCGTGGGGCGCAGGAACTTGGGGTTGACCCGTGTTTCCAGCTTGCGGCCAATTTCGGCTTCGATCATCGGGACCAGGTCCGCAATGCGGTACACGTGCTCGCCACTGATGTTGTACACTTCGCCCCAACGGCCTTTTTCTGAAAGTAAAATCAACGCGGTGACCAGGTCGCGCACGTCCGTGATGGCTCGGCGGGTCTCGAGGTTGCCCACTTCCAGAGCTTCGCCCCTGCCCTTCTCCAACATAACGGCGCGCATGGTAAAGTCAGCCGTAACATCGTTAACCTTACGGGGGCCGGTGGTGTTGAAAATCCGGGCGCGGATGCAGCGGATTCCGTCCGATTGCCAATACTGAAAACTCAAAAGGTCCTGGGCCACTTTGCTGACCCCGTAAGGGTGCAGGGGAAGTAGGGTCGTGTCTTCTACAACAGGCGTGTTTTCTGGCGTCAGTGACGCGCCATACTCCGCGCTGGAGCAAGCTACCACCACTACAGGATTGTAGCCGGGGTCGTTGCGGCGCACCATTTTGATGGCCTCAAAAACGTTGATGGTGCCAGTGGCATTGATTTCCATCGTCTCCTGGGGGCGCTCCCAGCTCACCGTGGGGTAGCTCTGCGCGGCCAGGTGAAAAATGCGGTTGGGTTTGTGCGCGTCAATGATTTCGCTCACCCGGCCCAGGTAGCGGACATCGCACTCCTTCAGAACCACTTTGCCCCGGATGTCGTTGAGGTCAATCGTGGGCTTGTAGTAAGTGCCGACTACTTCAGCACCCTTGCCCTGATCAACAAAACGATCAATCATGTGCGAGCCGACCATGCCGCCCGCCCCGGTAATAAGAATACTCATGTTATGGAGTTATGCACAATATTTATTATGTTATCTAGAGCACCGAATCCAAAATGCGGAAGAGGGCTGCCCAGGTGAACTTTTCTCTGGCTACTACCCGCGCGGTGTAGCTGATTTTCTGCCAGGCTTTTTCGTCGGTGAGCAACACAGTAATGTAATCGCAGAACCCGTCAATGTCATCGGCGATGTAGCAGGCCTGGCCGTCGGTAAGCCCCAGCCCTTCTGTGCCGATGTTGGTGCTGACCACAGGAATGCCCCGGCACAAACCGTTGATGGTCTTGACTTTGATGCCGCTGCCAAAGCGAAGCGGAATCACATTGACTTTGCACTTGGGAAAGTAGTCTTCCAGGTCGTCCACAAATCCGGTGGTGATGACACCGGGATAATCGCGGGAGAGGGCGGTTACCCGCTCATCAGGATCTTTGCCGATAATGTAGAGTTTCAGATCGGGATGACGGGCGCGAAGTTTGTGCCAACCTTCTTTTACAAACCAAACCAGACCGTCAATGTTGGGCTCCCAGGTGAGCGTGCCAACATAGATTAAGTTATTGTCCAGCGACTCAAACGACGGCACCGGAAAATCTATTTGGTTGTCGTCGCCCAGGTGCAGCCACTCCACATACTTTGCGTTGCGCCTGGCCTCGTTGGGCTCCAGATTGCGGTTGTCGTTTTCCGCTCCGAGCACCACGTGCGCGTCCGCGCAAAAGCGGCGCTCTGCTGCTTTAATGCGGCGGGCTTCCTGGCGCACGGCCAGTTTTTTGACCAGGTTGGGCTCAATGTCGGCGTAGCGCTCCCACATGATGTGTTCCGCATTGTGTACGCGAAGAATTCGCTTGCCTTTGAAAGAAGCCGGGATGTATTGATACGCCTCGTAGTGGTCTACCAAAATGATATCGAATTCACCAGCGATGGAGGCAATCTTGTCTGCAAAAGTTTGAGAATAGCTACGGAACATATTCAAGGTTTGTCCCTTGACATAGCTGCGGATAAGGTTTGCCGGCGTGCGGGGCACGTCCAGCTTTTCGAAATAAAAATTCTTTACCCCGCTGGCTTTCAGAAAATCTTTTTCGTATTTCTCTGATCCCCATTTAAGGAAAGTGGCAAAAAACAGGTCGTGCTTTTCGTTTAAGTATTTGGCCAGCCGAAAAGTGTTGAACAAGCTCGCCCCGTGATTAGTGGGGTAAGGCAGGTGAATGGTGAGCAGGAGGATCTTTTTGCGCTGGGCCATGGGTCAGCCGACCATGCGGCGTTTGATGGTATCGACAATATTTTTCATCCGGCCCAGGTTAACCAGAATGGCCAGAGCAATTTTGAAGGGGAAGGAAACGTAGTATCCGACAACCGCTGCGGGATTAGGGCTGACGGCCACGCGCGGGTATTCCATGGGGTCCATGTACTTGCCCGTGATGCGCTGGCAAAACCAGACTTCGGCATCGTTCAGGCCCCCTTTGCGCCAGTTGCCCGCCCGCTCTTTTTTGATGCCGGTTTGCGTGGGGTCGTCCACTTCGTTTGACGAGCCCAAATGCGGCACGTCAAGCATGTGCGGATGAAAATCCACGCCAAAAAAGCCACAAATAGTTCGAATGGTGGCTTCGCTGTTCTCGATAATGTCCTCAAAATGCACCGTCATCACTTGTGGATGCTGCAAAAATTTCAGCGATGCGCCGATGGACGAATTCCACAAACGCGAAATGGTGATGGGGTGATAATTAATGCGAAGGCGCGTGGCTTCGCGCCACGTGATGAAGTGCGCGCCCATTTTGCGGCGCTTCCACTTGCGTTTCTGCGACAACAACACACCGCGCGGATCGCGGACCATGTTGAGGATGCGCGCATGGGGATAGAGCTCCAAAATCTCGCGGATGTAGAAAACGTTTTGCGGCGTTTTCTCGCAAGGGATGAGCTTGCCGGCCAGTCTGGTATCTAAAAAAGCTACTGCGCGAAAAATATCCTGGCCGTAGAGCGGCTTGCCCTGAGCGGAGGTCCACTCCTCGGCGATCAGCGCATTGGCTTCGCGCTGGTATTTGCCCGGCTGGTAGCGCGTCAGGTAGCCCTCGCGCGAGACGTGCAGGAGCCGGTCGGCCAGCTTTTCAGCGGCTTCGCGCGGCAAAGCTTTATCCTTGTCTGCCGGCGACCAAAGCTGTTCAAAGAAATGCAGTTCGCTCAGTGCGTGCAGTTGGGGGTGGTTGTTGATGATGCGCATCATCATGGTGGTGCCGCTGCGCGAGTTGCCCACAATGAAGGTCATGCGGTCCGGGT
>CAYSDI010000052.1:0-3227 GCA_964429745.1 uncultured Chitinophagales bacterium
CCCTTCCCCATGCCCCGCGACACCACCATCAAGCATGTTTTAATCATTGGCAGTGGCCCCATCATCATTGGCCAGGCCTGCGAGTTTGACTACAGCGGCACCCAAGCGTCGCGGTCGTTGCGGGAGGAAGGCATCGTGGTTTCTTTGATCAACAGTAACCCGGCCACCATCATGACCGACCCGATCACGGCGGATCATATTTACTTGAAACCGCTCAACACGCAGAGCATCCGCGAGATCCTGGAAAAGGATCCCAGCATTGACGCCATATTGCCCACCATGGGCGGCCAAACCGCGCTGAATTTGTGCAAGGAAGTGGACGAACTAGGCATCTGGGACGAGTTCGGTATCCGCCAGATCGGGGTGGACATGGCCGCGGTAGAGCTGACCGAAAACCGCGAGGAATTCCGCAAACTGATGGGCCGCATTGGCATACCAGTGGCGCGTTCGCGTATTGCAAACTCCTTTTTGGAGGGAAAAGAAATTGCGCAGGAAATCGGCTTGCCGATCGTGATCCGGCCTTCTTACACGCTCGGCGGCAGTGGCGGCGGCATCGTGTTTGAAAAGTCGGAGCTTGACGAAGCGCTAAAGAGGGGCCTGACGGCCTCACCCACGCATGAAGTGCTGGTGGAGCAGGCCGTGCTGGGTTGGAAAGAGTTCGAATTGGAACTGCTCCGCGACCGCGACGACAACGTGGTCATCATTTGTACGGTCGAAAACGTGGACCCCATGGGCGTCCACACGGGTGATTCCATTACGGTGGCGCCTGCCCTGACGCTGAGCGATACGGCATTTCAGCGCATGCGGAACATGGCCATTCTGATGATGCGCTCACTGGGCAACTTTGCCGGCGGCTGCAACGTGCAGTTTGCGCTCAACCCGGATGACGAAGCGATCATCGCCGTTGAGGTCAATCCCCGCGTTTCCCGCTCATCGGCGCTTGCGTCAAAAGCTACCGGCTACCCGATTGCCAAAATTGCGGCCAAGCTGGCCATCGGCTACAATCTTCCCGAACTCAAAAACCAAGTGACCAAAACCACTTCTGCTTATTTTGAGCCGGCACTGGACTACGTGGTCTTGAAAATGCCCCGCTGGAACTTTGACAAGTTCAAAGGCGGCGACCACACGCTCGGCCTGCAAATGAAATCGGTGGGCGAGGTCATGAGCATCGGTCGCAGCTTTGTTGAGGCGCTCCAAAAGGCTTGCCAGAGCCTTGAAAACAACAAGATTGGCCTGGGCGCCGAGGGCATGCGCGGCTGGAACCGCACCGAAGACATCCTGGCCGGGCTGGAAAAACCGAGTTGGGATCGCATTTTCCTGATCCGCGACGCCATTGACCTGGGCGTGCCCATCAAGACCATCCAAAAACTGACGCGCATTGATCGCTGGTTCCTGCTGCAAATTCAGCAACTCGTGCGCACCGAGCACGAGCTGATGCGCTATCAATTGCACAATATTCCGGTGGAATTGTTCCGCAAGGTCAAGCAACAGGGCTACAGCGATCTTCAGATTGCCAACATTCTGCGCGGTGTTACCGAAGACGAGGTCTACGCCCGCCGAAAGGACCTGGGCATCACCCGCACCTACAAAGTCGTGGATACCTGCGCCGCCGAATTCGCCTCCGAAACGCCTTATTTCTACAGCACATTTGAGGGCGAAAACGAAAGCATCCCGAGCAAGCGCCGCAAAATCGTCGTGCTGGGTTCAGGGCCCAACCGCATTGGCCAGGGCATCGAGTTTGACTACTGCTGCGTGCACGGCATCCTGGCCATTAAAGAGGCAGGGTTTGAAGCCATTATGGTCAATTGCAACCCCGAGACCGTGTCCACCGACTTTGACGTCGCGGACAAGCTCTATTTTGAGCCGGTTTTCTGGGAGCACCTGCGCGAAATTCTGGACCTGGAAAAACCGGACGGCGTCATCGTGCAACTGGGAGGGCAGACCGCGCTGAAGTTGTCGGCCAACCTGCGCCAGGAGGGCATTCCTATCATCGGCACCAGCTTTGAAAACATGGATCTGGCCGAAGATCGGGGCCGTTTCAGCGACAAACTCAAAGAACTGGGCATTCCCTACCCGGATTACGGCGCCGCCCGCGAGGTGGACGACGCCGTGCGCATCGCCAATAAAGTAGGGTATCCGGTATTGGTGCGCCCGTCATATGTGCTCGGCGGCCAGCGCATGCGCATCGTGATCAACGACGAGGAATTAGAAACCGCCGTGATCCGCATCCTCAAGCACTTCCCCGACAACGTCATCCTGGTTGACCACTTTCTGGACCGCGCCGAAGAGGCCGAAATTGACGCCATCTGCGACGGCGACGACGTCATGATCATGGGGATCATGGAGCACATTGAGCCCGCCGGCATCCATTCCGGCGATTCGTCCGCGGTGCTGCCGCCCTTCAGCCTGCCAGCCGAGGTAACCGATACCATGATTCGCTATACGGAAATACTCGCGCGCGCGCTGGACATTCGCGGGCTGATCAATATTCAATTCGCTATAAAAGAGGGAAAGGTATACGTTATTGAGGCAAATCCAAGGGCATCCCGGACCACACCGTTCATAGCCAAGGCGTACCAGATTCCGTTCCTCAACATCGCCACCAAAGTGATGCTTGGGGTCAATAAACTGCGCGATTTTAAGGTGGAGCGCAAGTTGGAAGGGTTCGCGATCAAAGAGCCGGTTTTCAGCTTTGACAAGTTCCCCAAGGTGAACAAGGAGCTAGGTCCGGAAATGAAAAGTACCGGCGAGGCCATTCGCTTCATCGCCGACCTTAAAGACCCGGTGTTCCGCCAGTACCGCGCCGAAAAGAGCATGTACTTGAGTAGGTAATGGCTGAATGCGTGGCCTCAGCTTTAGCAGTCCAGGTCCGCCATTTCCCGCAGGGTTCCGGGATTCTACCAACATCCGTTAACTTTCCGCCATGCTGCGCTTTATCCTCTGGTCCCTGCTGTTTTACGGTATTTACCGGCTCATTTGGCCGAGCCAGCGCACGGTTTCACAGTCGCCCCGCGGGCAAGGCAATGCCGGGGGAAATGGCGGCGGTGGCACGAGCAACAAAAGCGCTGGAAGCAACGGTGGTGGCAACAACAGAGGCAGTCAGAGCAATCCCACCAACCCTCCAGCCAGCCAGCCCACTAACAAAGCGGCTGATCAGGTGGGCGAATACATCGAGTACGAAGAGGTGCGTTAATGAGCCTCCAGGCCGTCGCTTGGTATAGGGCTTG
>CAYSDI010000052.1:3327-25871 GCA_964429745.1 uncultured Chitinophagales bacterium
GGGCTTGCTGCCTGGCCTGCTGCCTGGCCTCCTACGGCTCCTCTTAAGGGGCTTGCTGCCTGGTCTTCTTCGGGCTCAAAGGCGTCTTTTTCCGAGCCTGCCATACCCACCCCCGATTTATCCCGCAATTTTTGCCGCCAGGCTTCGCCCGGCCGGACCGCGGGTTTGCGCCGCTCAAGGCTTCGCCGAATCTCCACGCCGACGCGGATCAGCAACAAAACCGCCAGCGCTTGGATGAAATTGACCGGCGGCCCCCCCACGAATACGGGCACAATGGCGTTCCAAACGTAGAGGGTTGCCGCACCCATTGCGCTGATTAACACCGCATTAAGCAGGAACATTTTGGCGTATCCAACCAGCTTGGAACGATTCATAGACGCTTTATGAGCTCGAATGCGGGCAATGGACAAACCCGTCACACCAGCATACAAAGTTCAGAAAGGATTGGCAACAAATGGCGCCCTTGCGTGTGCTCCTTCTGGTCACGAATGTTATCGCCAGCGGAACAAAAATTGCGACTCCTGCTAGTTTCTGCCTCCCATTTGCCCGTTCACCTGACAATAAGTTTGCATACAATTAAAAAATTGCAAATCGTCACAGAAGCCCTTCCCCTGTCCTGAACATTTGGCAAAAAGCCGGCGTAAACGACCGCGTAAGTCATTCATTATCAAAGGAATCTAAGCAACTGACCAAGGTTATACGAATCAAGATTACTCACTATGCACAAGTTCATTACAATCAACGCCAAAGGAGTCCGCAACAGGATTTTCAGCGCGCTGGCACTTTGCCTGGCGGGGGCGTTGCTCTCGTCGTGCCAGCTGGCCGTTCAGGACATCACGGCACCTCAATGGCAGCCGGATGTGTTGGCACCCGTGGCCTACGCCAATCTGGAGCTCGAAAATTTTGACGAATTGGCGGTCATATCCATGTCCGCTTATATAGGGGCAGACGAGCTCGGCCTTACCCCCGGCATCATTCAGCCTGGCCAAGCCCAGCGCCGCAGTGGCGTAACGGCAGGGCCTTACCCCATTAGCTGGGTTGATGGCGTTACGAGCGTAGAAGCCGGTCAGGCCAAACTGCGTCTTAAGATTAAGAACGAAATTCCAGTGGGCATTAGCGAGGGCGCAGTGCTCCGTCTGGTGCAAACGGCTACCGGCGAAACGGTGCTGGAATTCGCCATTACGCAATCACTGGACGGTTACGGCCGCATCGCCGATTCCATCACAGTGCTGGACGTTGACTTTGCTTCCGGGCTTGAGTTCTGGATCGAAGACATGACCATTCAGCCTATTCAGGGCCAGGAAATCCTACCCGGCGCGGGTTTCCAAATTGACGCCGAAGTCAAGTTCGACGATGTGCGCGAGGCGCGCGTCACGAGCGGCACCAGCGTGGCCTTCGCGGATACCACCGAGTTGACCATTGACCTGGCCCAAGACCTTTCGCAATACAAGCCCGTGGGTGAGCTGCGCCTGCTCGTGGGAAATGGCTTTCCGTTCGGTGGCCGCGTTAACGTGTACTTCGTGTCCAAGAATGGACAAAACACGCTGGGCAACCTGACCAACGAGCAAATCAGCGTGAACATTCCAGCCATTGACGCTCAGGGATTTGCCTTGGAAAGCGCTCAGACCGAAATCTCCATTCCTATTAACGAGGAGCAAATCCGGGTGATGGCCCGCTCCGATTTTGTGGGCTTTAGCGGCGAAATTTTCGCCCCCTCCAGCCCCTCCAGCGTGGTCGCTAACGGCTCCCGCTCGCTTGAAGTAAAACTGATTGCCGACATCCAATTCACCATCCAGCCATGATCAAGCATACTCTACTCTTAGCAACCGCAGTGCTGGGCGGAGCCTATATGGCCAGCGCGCAGCAAGACAATTTCCTGTTGTTTTCCAGCCAACACCAACTCTCTTCGGCTTCAGTATTGCCTTCGCAATTTGGCGCCAGCACCGAGTCCGTTTGGATCAGCCTGCCTTCGGTACACGCATGGGGCGGCACCGACTTTCTGAAGCGCAGCGAGGCCATTGAAATCCTCAACGGCGGCGAAGTGCCGGCCGAACTGGTAGACCAGGTCATCAACCGCTTGGACGAACGTAACTATATCTATGCCGGTGCCGAAGTAAGCCCTTTCGCAGCCGGTTACTCCATTCGCAAAAACGGCACCGAATACCTGACCTTGCACCTGAGCTGGACCGAGCAGGCCGCCATTCAGACCACTATCGGAGAGTATCTGCCCAAAGTGGCCTGGTTCGGTAACAAACCTTATGCTGGCACTCGCCTGGACCTCGGTCCCGTGCAGGGCAGCGGCATTTACCAGCGCAGAATCGCCCTGGGAGCAGCCTTTCCTCTTCTGGGCAATGACAACTTCTCGCTGCGCAGCGGTTTCCGTCTGCACTACAACATGGGCATGGCGGCCGCGTTTGTCCGGCCTTCGCAAGCCGAGTTGTTCACCGCCACGGACGGCTCTTCCATAGATTATGATCTGTTGGTAAAGGCCCAACTGGCAGGCGTCGAAGACTTTGATCCGTTCAACAGCACCGGCCGCGGGGTAGGGGTAGACTTCAGCACCTCCATGGCTTGGGGCGGCAATGACGGCAGCCGGTTTAGCGCCGACGCCGGTATTTCCGATCTGGGCTTCATGCGCTTCTACGACCAGGTGGAAACCCACCGCATTGAAGGCGAAGAAGTGTTCCAAGGCTTTCAGGTCGAAGACGTCGCCAATCCATTCGACGGTCTGGACGCCGACACGCTGAACAGCTTCTTCAACACAGAAACCACTCCCGGCGGCTCCTTTGCCATGCCGATGAGCACCAGGATGACTTTCCGCTTTGGCTACCACCTCAGCGACCTGGATCGCCGTGGCCGCTTGTTCAACAAGCACAGCATCTACGGCGTGTACACGCAAGGTCTCACCGATGGCGCCATGTCAACGGTAGTTCCTGGTCTGACCGCTGCTTATGTGTTCAACCTCAACAACATTCTTGAACTGGGTTCCAGCATTGGCTACGTCAACGACGGCTTTGACATGGGCGCCTTCTTCTCGGTGCGCGGCGGCGCCTTCCGCTTCGGCATGGGCTCCACTGATTTCAGCGGCTTGTTGTTCAACAACTCGCATGCAAGTGCTGATGCCTCTATGCGCATGAGCCTGGCGTTCTGATCGTCGGGGTTTTTAGAAGTACCCTAAATATTTTCTTTTGGCTTCTCGGAAGCGCAGCCGGCCCCTCGTGGCCGGCTGTGCGTTTTGAGGGGGGGGGACTTAAAATGTATCCTTTGCGGGCCTGGGTTCGTTGCCTCGTAAAGACATTCGAAAGCATTTCATCGGCAGGCTTCTACTAAGATAGCCGTCAAAACAGGAACAATTTACTTCGACTTTCCTTCTCGCTTTTCGCTGCTGCGATTGCGGCTTAAATCGCTGTCATCAGCGTCTTGGTGCTGGCTCCCTGTTTTGTTGTCATCACCGCTCCCTTTGTTGATTCTTGCCATGACCTCATCTGAATGGTGGTTGCCGTCATCCTCCGAACCCGTTTGATCCGGATTGTTTTGTTTGGCACCATTTGGGTTGTGCTCACGTTTGTTATTATCCGAGTTTGCTCTTCCCTTTGACAGCTCATCATTCTTTTGAATGCTCTTGTCTGTTGGATTCCTTCCCATGATCAATAGTATTTGAAGTTGTAACGGACTGGCTACTGGGTAAATGTGGGTCTAACCGTTGGTGAAAGGGTTGCACTATTCTTGACAAGCTTGTCAAATTCGCAGAACGGTAAAAGACCCATTTCCCATCCCAACACCCCTACCTTTGCCGACACAACTGAACGCAACATGTCCTTAAGTGATCAATTGGCTAATGACCTGAAAGAGGCCATGAAAGCCAAAGACCAGACCGCCCTCATGGCTTTGCGGGCCATTAAATCTGCCTTGCTTATGGCGCGCACTGCTGAAGGCGCGGGCGGTCAGGTGAGCGAAGCTGAAGAGTTGAAAATGCTCCAAAAGCAGGTCAAACAGCGTCGCGACGCCGAAACCATTTACCGCGAGCAAGGGCGTGAGGATTTGGCCGACAAAGAAAGCGCTGAAATTGCCATCATCGAGCGCTACCTGCCGGCCGCCATGGGCGAAGCCGACCTTCGCAGCGCACTTCAGGCCATCATTGCCCGGGTGGGTGCCAGCAGCGCGGCCGACATGGGCAAAGTTATGGGCGCGGCCAACAAAGAATTGGCCGGCAAAGCTGAAGGTCGTGCAATTTCCACGCTTGTCAAAGAACTTTTGGGCTGACGATGGTCCTTGATGTTGTTCTGGGCATTTTGCTGGCCCTTGCCTTTGGCTATGGCTGGAGCCGCGGGTTGGTGCGGTCGCTGCTGGCTGCGGTGTCGGTCGGTGTTGCGCTTGTGGCTGCCGTTAAACTTAGCCAGGTAACCAGTTTTTGGCTCCGCGATGCCCTTGACCTTAACGCAACCTGGTTGCCGCTGGTGTCGCTGTTGGCGGTCTTTGTGGCCGTCATGACCCTATTTATGCTGGCCGGAACACTCTTTGAAGCTGCGCTTCAGGCTTTGGCCCTGGGTGTGTTCAACCGTATTGCCGGGGGAATGGTCTACGCGGGCCTGGCAGCACTGCTGCTGAGCACCCTGCTTTGGTACACCACCAAAATGAACCTGATTCCGCAGGCAAACCGCGACGGCTCGGTGCTCTTGCCCGCCATGTTAACGGCCGCTCCCGGGGTTTTGGAGGGCGCCGGAAAGCTTTACCCGGCGGTGCAGGACGCTTACGGCCAATTGGAGGTATTCTTTGAGCAGTTAGCCACCGATCTGGAACCGGCTGTTGCGGATGACACACCCCCCGCAATGCCTGCCCAAAGCCCTTCGCCCGATGCCCGATAAGCCCGGTACGGTCCTGCTGCTGGACAACTACGATTCGTTTACGTTCAACCTGTTGGACTACCTGCTCCAGCTCGGCTGGAACGTGGAGGTGCGGCAAAACGATCGGATTGACCCGCGCGGGGTAGCGGAAATGGCGCCTCAAGCGGTGGTTGTTTCGCCGGGCCCGCGCAGGCCCGCGCAGGCAGGGCAGCTCATGCCGATCCTGCGCGCCGTTCAAGACCGGGTGCCCGTGCTGGGCATTTGCCTGGGGCATCAGGCGCTTGGCGAGTGCTTTGGTGCACGGCTGGTGCACGGCTCCGAGCCGGTGCACGGCAAGACGGCGGCGGTGTTTCACGGCGGCGATTCGCTTTTTGACGGGCTGCTCAATCCCTTTCCGGTCATGCGCTACCACTCATTGGTGCTCCAAAATGTTCACGCTCCACTCAGGGTCCTGGCCAGCACTGAGCCCAACGGCGGTGGGGTGGTCATGGCCCTTCGACATATGGAAAAGCCGCTCTGGGGCGTGCAATTTCACCCCGAAAGCATCGGCACTCCGGACGGGCTGACGCTTTTGCGCAACTGGACCCGGCTTCTTTTGGCCTCCGACCCTGCCGCAGCAAGTACTTTGGAGACCTTGGGCTTGTAACCGCCGCATAGTGCGGGCGAAAGAGGTTGGTTGCTTTCGTGGCGAAAATGGTATTTTAGCCCATCTGCCCTATGATCATTCCCATCCGAGAAGAAGGCGATTTCCGCTACGTTGAAGAAGGCAACGGCGATGTCATCGTCGCGCTGCACGGTCTTTTTGGCGCGTTATCCAATTTCCGCGATTTGATTCTGCACTTCCAGGATCGCTACCGCGTGGCCATTCCCATGTTGCCGCTTTACACGCTTCCGCTGGATGAAACCAACCTGGCGGGTTATGTGGATTACATTGAGCGGTTTGTGGCCATGAAGGGCTATCGCAACATCGTGGTGCTCGGCAATTCGCTGGGCGGCCACATTGGCCTGATTTACGCGCTGCGCAACCTCAAAAACCTGCGCGGCCTGGTGCTGACCGGCAGTTCCGGGCTTTTTGAAAGCACCATGGGCGATACATTTCCCAAAAAAGGCGACTACGAATTCATCAAGCAAAAGACGGCGCTGACTTTCTACGATCCCGCCTGTGCCACCAAAGAATTGGTGGATGAAGTCTACGAAATCGTCAACGACCGCGAGCGGGCGCTGCGCATCATTTACACGGCCAAATCGGCCATTCGCAGCAATTTAGCGGAGGAAATTGGGCAGATTCAGTGCCCGACCCTGCTGATCTGGGGCCTACAGGATACCATCACCCCGCCTTTTGTCGGCGAGGAATTCCACAAGCTGTTGCCGCATTCGGAATTGGTTATGGTAGACAAATGCGGCCATGCCCCGATGATGGAGCGCCCGGCGGAGTTCAACACCGCCATGGAGCATTGGCTGGCCCGGTTGCCCAAAGTTCCTGCTTCCTGAGCGCTGACTTGTTTTTCTTTGCACATCCGTAGGATCGTGCTTGTCTGGTGGTTGTAAAAAAGCGGCACATTTTTCGCTTCAATCTCGATAAACAGCGCACCAACCGGGCAATTTGCGCGTATATTGATGAAAGCGTTTCCGGTGCATACTAATCAGGATCCCGGACCAAGAACAACCCCAGAAAACACCTTGCCGTGATTGCCCGCGAACTTATAACGGACAACATACCACCGCTCAAGCTCTCCGATTCAGGCACCCGTGCCCTGGAATGGATGTACGAGTTCCGGACCACGCATCTTCCGTTGGTTGAAAAGGGCAAGTTCATCGGGCTGGTTTCCGAAGACGATATTCTGGATTTCAACCATCCGGACCAGCCGCTGGGCAATTACAACCGCCAGTTTTACCGGCCCATGGTGCGCGACACCAACCACCTGTACGAGGTGATGCGCGTGGCCGCCGAAATCCGCTCTCCGCTCATCCCGGTGCTGGATGAAGATGACAACTACGAAGGCCTGATTACCATGATGGGGCTGCTCCAGCATTTCGCCCAAGCCAACGGCATGCGCGACGAAGGAGGCATCCTGATCATTCGGTTAAAAGGGCTCAAGGACTACATTCTGAGCGATATTGCGCGACTCGTAGAGGCAAACAACGCTTATGTATTAAGTAGTTATATGCGCAACGTCCCAAATTCAACCGATATTCGGCTCACGTTAAAAGTGAGCACGACCGAGATACAGCACATTGTTGCCACCCTCGAGCGCTTTGAATATGATGTCGAGGCCTGGTACCGCGAGGAACAAGCACCTGATGAGCTCAAAGACCGGTACGATTCACTGATGAATTACCTGAATATCTGAACGTCTGCGCCCGTCTTTATTTGCGGTTACCCTTCTTGTGCTGGTCCTGTTCCCGGCGCTCGTGCCAGCGCAGGTAATGCCTCCCTTTGCCAATTCGGATTCGCTGTCTATTGAAGCCATCCGGATTCGCGGCAACCGCAAAACCAAAGCTTATGTTATTGTGAGGGAATTGCCTTTTCGCGCGGGCGACTGCATTTTGCGCAGCAGTCTTCCGGCGCTGTTGGAGCAAGGCCGAACCCAGCTCAACAATACGTCGCTGTTCGGGAGCATTCTGGTAGAAGACAGCGCGGTGGGTCCCGACCGAATCATGGTGGTGGTGGATTTAACCGAGCGTTGGTACTTTTTCCCTTCCCCCGTCTTTGAACTGGCCGATCGGAACATCAACGTTTGGATCAAACAATTCAACGCGGACATCAACCGCATCAACTTCGGGATCAACCCCACACTGTACAACCTGACCGGGCATTTCGACGAACTGTCGGGCATCTTGCAATGGGGGTTCACGCCCAAAATTGAGGTGGAATACACACGGCCCTACCTTGCCCGCAGCGAGCGACACGGCATCGGGGTCATGGCCTCCTACAGCGTCAACCGGCAGGTGCCTTTCATCAACCAGGCCGACCAGGAACAGTTCGTTACGTTGGAAGACTTTAGCCTCACGCGCTTTCGCGTACTGGGCAAATACCTGCGGCGGCGCGGAGCCTACCACTTTCACACGCTGGAGGCCAAATACAGTTACAACCGCATTTCGGATACCATTGCTCTCCTCAACCCCGACTTCTTTTTAGACGGGGCGCTTGAACAGCAATTTGTCACGCTCAGTTACAGCTACCTTTTCAACCGGGTGGACGCGCGAGCCTACCCACTTGTGGGCACGTACACAGAAATCACTGGTCGAAAAATCGGCCTTGGCCTGTTCGGCAACCTTCATCAATGGAGCTTTGTTGCCAAGCACAACCAGTACTTCGAACTACCCTACGGCTTCTATGCCGCCTACCAGCTAATCGGCAAGACCACGCTCGGGCGCGAGCATCCCTACCACAACATCGAAGGGCTGGGCTTTTGCCAGGACCTGGTGCGGGGCTACGAGCTCTATGCCATTGACGGGCAGGACTACGCCCTGGTTAAAACCAACCTCAAACACCGGCTCTTTAAGGTTAACCTGCCAAATCCGTTGAACAAAAATCCGGCCTTCGGCGGTATTCCCTTATCGGTTTACCTCAAAGCCTATGGCGATGCGGGTTACGTGAACGACCGCTTCTACACCGAGGGCAACCCGCTGACCAACACCCTTTTGCTGGGCGGGGGAATGGGCCTCGATTTCGTCACGTTTTACGATTGGGTCATCCGGGTGGAGTACTCCTTCAACCGGCTGGGCCAAAATGGGCTATTTTTACACGCAGCCCTGGACCTGGATACTTATGAAAATTGCAATTTATGGTAGGGTAATCCGGCCGGATACCGCCCCGTACATCCGGCAACTCTTAGACCTGCTTCAGGCCCGGAAACACGACGTGCTGTTGTGCCAGTCTTACCTGCCGGAACTGGAGGAGTACGGCCTGACGAATGTTGCGCACAGCGTGCTGCCCGATGCTTCGGGCATCAGCAACAAGGCGGACTTTCTCCTCAGCATGGGCGGAGACGGTACCATTCTGGATGCAGCAACGATCGTACGCGATTCCGGGGTGCCCATTTTGGGCATCAACATTGGCCGTTTAGGTTTTTTGAGCACCATCGGCAAGGAACGGCTTGACATGGCCATCGATGCCCTGGAGCGCGGCACTTATGTGGCTGACCGCCGTTCGCTCCTTCACTTGGACACCAATCCGAGCTCTTTGTTTGGCGAAGTGTCCTTTGCCTTGAACGAGTTCACGATTTTGAAGAAGGACTCCTCGTCAATGATTACCGTGCACGTGTACATCAACGGTGAGTTCATGAGTTCGTACTGGGCGGATGGGCTGATCGTAGCCACGCCAACCGGCTCTACCGGTTACAGCCTCAGTTGTGGCGGGCCTATAGTTTTTCCCACGGCCAACAACCTGATCATTACCCCCGTTGCGCCGCACAACCTTAACATAAGACCTATTGTGGTTCCCGACGATGCTGTCATTTCGTTTGAGGTGGAAGGCCGCACAACCGAATACCTGCTCACCTTAGATTCGCGGCAGGTGGCCGTGCAATCCGGCACGCAGGTAGCTGTGCGCAAAGAGTCGTTTGGGGTCAGCCTGATTCGCCTGGACGACATGAATTTCCTGACCACCCTGCGCAACAAGCTCAATTTAGGTGTTGATACGAGGAACCGGGCTTAAAGCGAAATCGTTTCGGGAGGTGCCCCTGCTATTCGTAGCCACTTTTGATGGTGGTGGAGATCATCTTAAAGCGTTCGATGGCCCTTATGTTGCTTTGCGCGTGTGCGGGTACAATAATTGACTGGCCGGTGTCCAGATCGTGTGATTGGTCATCGATGAGAATTTTAGCCCGACCATCAATGACTTGAATAAACGTGTCAAAAGGAGAAGCTTTAACGGCGAGTGCCTCGCCGGAATCAAATGAAACGGCACTGACGTTGCCCGTGACCTTTCGAATGATGGTTTTGATCACCACGGAGCTAGGTACATACTCTATTTTTTTTTCAATGACGAACGCTTTCCCCTTCTCAATATCGGAACTTACACTTTCCATAATAGATGTTCTATACGGTCTGTTCGTTGGGGTAGAGCCAGATACTTTCCGAACAAAAGGAAATTTCTTACGAGACCTTTTACATTCTGGTTCGCTGTAGCCAATGGATGGAGTCAACCCCAGTTTGGGTTGCTCGCAGGATTCTAAGGTTTCTGGGCTGTTCTATTGTCCCGCTGTTGTCTTCCGGGTTAACTTAACTTTGTTCAAATGCCCAGAGACATAAACAGACTGATTCTTCAATAACAAGTCCGGAGCATCCTGTCTACTCTGTTCAATGTGATCGTCGAAACGAATGTCGCTGTAGGCATCCAAAGAAAATCGCTCTAACAATTCTGCTCGTAATCTTGCGTCCATGCAACAAAGAAGAACCTAAAGCACTTCTGATCTATTGCACGTTGGTCACTTTCACTTACATGATTTACAGACTTTCCAGATTTGTCCTGCGGCGGGATCCCAGCTTTTTGAAGTACGAAGGGGTTAAACCCGTTACTTTTTTAAATTGATTGGACAAATGGGCTACACTTGCATAATTTAATTTATACGATATTTGCGTGATATTGAGTTCGTCATAAAGAAGCAGTTCTTTAACTCTTTCAATTTTGTGCAGAATAATAAAATTCTGGATGGTTGTTCCTTTGACCTCAGAGAAAACATTGGATAGGTAGGTGTAATCGTATCCCAATTTACTACTGATGTACTCCGAATAATTCACTCTGGGGAGTTCATCTGAATAGTGAACCATTTCAATGATTACGTTCTTTATTCGCTCAATCAGGATACTCCTTTTATCATCCAACAACTCCAGCCCGGACGATAATAAGCTTTTTTTAAGATCTTCAAACTCTTGCCCCGAGACGTCAATTTTTGTAACAACAGTGCCAAGTTCAACGGAGACATAGGGAATTCCATGCTTTAGAAGCTCCTGCTTCACCAGCATAATGCACCGCAAGCTGACCATGTATTTTACATAAAGATTCATGGTAATTTTTAAAAGCTGGACCGAACGCCTATTACTGGTTAAACATTGAACCGACCCTAAGAACCAAAACAGGGGCAAAAACTTGACTATTCACGAATCAGGAGGGGGGTTGGGGCTGCGTTGGTACCAAGGCAGCCAAGACAATAAAGTGCAATTATGATAAAAATTGAGCACAAATTCGCACATTAAGCGGTCTCAGTCTCCTAAAAGTGCCAGGAAATCTCTTAATCAGGGGTACATTGAACAAAAAAAGAGCAGGCCGTTATGCGCCTGCTCTTCACTATCGCCAACTATATATACCGTTTTAACAGATAACTCAGCGCCTTTGTGGAAAATCTGAAGGGCTGCTGGGGCTCTGGAAGCTGCCACCGGAAGGCGTGTGCCTTGTGTTGACAAAGTTGGTCAACTATTCGCGTTTCTTACTTTAACCGGGTTCTCATTCGACCTATGTCGCTGATTGTTGATTGCGATTCAAAGGTGCTGACTAGCAGAGAGAAAGCTGTTACATATGCCCCATTAGATGTTGCATATTTCGCGGCTTCTTTTTCCAGGTCAATCTCCTTTCATCGGTTGGTCACTGTTCACGCCGTGCTATTAAGCTAATAGCCAGACCGATCGTAGCGATTGAAAACCCCAAATAGGGAGTAAACGAGGCAGTTGCCTGCTGAAATTTTGGCACTTGACTGCTTGGCTCCGCGTTTGGACTTGCTGCGTAAACCCTGTTGGCTACCGCTAAGGAGGTAACCAAAAGGCCCACTAAGAGGAAAACCAGACCCATGCCTTTCATAGAACGGGTGTTTTGAATGCTCACAAATAAAAAGGTTCTCGGTGCTAAGCTGGGAATTCGGAAACACAGGGCGGATCTAACAAGAAGGTAGAAAGTTAGATCGTCCTAACAAAGCCACGACAGAACCCATTGACCTTACAAAAAACCACTATAACTCGGATAAATGCTTTACAATAATTTATGAACTAGTTATAAAAATCACAGACTTTGAAGTAACGCTTTATGACGTTTGCCAAGTGTAATAAAAAAGGACGTGGTTAAACCTGTTGCTTTCTTGAAATGACTCTTTAACTCCTTTGCATTAGTGTAATTAAGCTTAGCGGCCATATTTTCTAAACCGACCTCATCATATAAAAGCAGCTCCTTTATTCGTTCTATCCTAAAGGAATCAACAAACTGACTAATGCTTGTGCCCTTAACCTCCGTGAAAATTGTCGCCAGATATTCTGGATCATAACCAAGTCGCTGACTGACTAGCTGAGCAGCATGCTCTAAAACAATCGCGTCAGAGTAATACACCATATCAAGAATCACGTCGTTGATTTGGTCGATCAGGGAGCAAGTATTCCGATCCAGCAGTGCAAAACCTAAATCACTTAAGTGCTGTGATAAGTTCGCCAACTGGCTTTCTGAGATCGATTCCGGAAGCAGAATTAAGCCCGATTCAACGTGGGTGAATGATATGCTTAAATTCCTTAATGTCTGCTTAACGATATTGACGCAACGCAGGCTTAGCATGTACCGCACATAAAGCTTCGTTTCCAACATGAGAGGTGAGAATACGGAAAAAAGTGAACTTCGAAAACTGTAAGGGCTGTATTTCAGACCCAAAGGGTAAACTTAAGACGGGCTCCTTTCTAAAAAATGCCTTTCAATACGATCTTAAATGTAATGGTTTTCCACCAGTTTTTAGCATTTTTTCCTTTGAGGGCGGCCGAAAGTGATTGTCTTCGGTTCAGCAAAGTCCTATAGTATTCTGCCTAAAGAACTTAAACCAGCAACAAAATCAGCAACTGTGCCACAAAAATGCGCACAATAGTGACCAACGGATAGACCGTGGCATAGGCTTGGGTTGGAATATCCGAGTCTAAGTACGAGGAACTGAAGGCAAGAGCCGCTGGATCGGTGTAGGTTCCACTCATAAGGCCGGCCAGTAGCAAAAAGTTAATTTTCATGAATACCCGCGCAACCACCACCATAATCAACAGCGGAATAAAGGTGATAAACATGCCATAGAACATCATCATCCAACCGTTGTAATGAATGAAATTCTCGTAAAAGGTCTGTCCGGCGTGCACACCCACGGCAGCAAAAAACAAGGCGATACCCAAATCTTTCATAAAATATATAGCCCCACTATTAATGTACGAGTGGATAACGCCTATACCGCCATAGCGGCTGATTAACAACGAAGCCAACAAAGGACCGGCAGCAAATCCCAATTTTAGCGGTACGGGCAGAGTAGGAATGAAAATGGGTACAGAACCCAGTACAATACCAATTAAAAGCCCTCCAAAAAGCGAAAGGAAATCAGGCTCCAGCAACTTCTTTTCAGAATTGCCAATAAGTTTTTCTGCTGCGTCCAGCGCTTCAACACTGCCCACAACCCGCAACTTATCGCCGTAAAACAATTCCAGCGAAGGGCGGGCCAGCAATTCACGGCCAGCGCGGTAAATCCGGGTTACTTTCAGGTCGTATCGGGTGTATAAATCCAAATCGCGGAGCTTCTTGTGCGTAGCCTTTGGCGAAGTGACAAAGAAATTTCGCACCTGGACGCCATGCGCAGATTCAATGAACAAGTCGTTTGAAAGCCGGCCAACGGCAGCAATAAAAGCATCCACGTCTTTCTCCTGACCAACCACCATCAACACATCCCGGAGCTGTAGTTCCGTCTCAGGGGCCGGCGAAAACACCGCATCAGAACCGCTGTGCTTGAGCCGGGAAATGACCACCTTGTCCGCACCCAGGCTCTGCATTACTTCGCCCAGCGCCCTGCCGATCACCTCGGGCTGGGTAACCCGGCATTTCTTGTCCACTAAAGGCTCCTCTTGCTGAATCTTGTCCAAGCGAAAGCGTCGCATTTCTGCCTGCGGATTAATCTTGAGGACGGTCTTGCTTAAAAGAATGGTGGCAATGATGCCAAAGACGCCAAGTGGGTACGTGATGGCATAGGCAATCGTGGGATCGGCAAAGAGGCGTTCAGGATGCTGACCTTGAATGTCATGTAAGGTGCTTTTTGCCGCTCCAAGACCTGGCGTATTGGTTACAGCACCCGACATAACCCCGACCAGGTTTTCAATGTCCAGATTGGTTAGCCGAAACAGCACATAGGTGACCAGACCCCCGAGCAAAACGGTGCCCACCGCCAGAGCATTAAAGCGCAACCCCTCCTTTCTGAACGAGGAAAAGAACGAAGGTCCCACTTGGATGCCAATACCATAAACGAATAGGATCAAGCCCAAGTCCCGAATGAAATTGAGAATTTCCTCCTGAATGCGAAACCCAAAGTGCCCCAGCAACAGTCCCGTAAACATCACCGCAGAAACCCCGAGCGACACTTTGCCCACCCTTAAACGGCCTAAAAACACGCCTCCCCCAATGGCCATCATGATGGTGATCAGCGACTGGGTAACGTCAGGGTTCCCGGTAGGCAAAAACAACCGGTAAAACCACTCAAACATGGCGCAAGGAATTGTGGGAACTTCTAATGCCCGGCCTGAGGTACATCCATCAGGCTACATACATACAAAAGTACACCAATCCCATTAAAGCGATAAATCGGACAAATGCTCAAAATAAATTTGACTAAAAGCATACCATCATGCATGTTGTGTTTTAAGTTTGTATCGCTGACTGGCAATTATTACAACCGTTGATACCCCTAAATCCCCTTTCCCCATGACCAAATACCGAATTATCAGCATCGACGGCGGAGGCATCCGCGGATTGATCTCGACCATTTTGCTACAACGCATTCTGAAAGAGCCCGGGTTGGAAAACATTCTGCAGGATACGGACTTGCTAGCCGGTACCTCAACCGGTGGGTTGCTTGCACTTGGCATTGCCAAAGGCCTGTCGCTGGAGCGCATCCGCTCGGTTTACGAAATCGAGGGGCCCAAAATCTTTGACGACTCCTGGCTGGACAACATCCGCGACCTGGGAAAGCTTCGCGGAGCCGATTACAGCATTCAACCGCTGAGAAAAGAACTGACAAACCTGCTCGGAGAAACCAACCTGGGGCAACTCCGTAAAAAAGTGCTGATTACTGCCTTTGACCTCGACAACGGCGAAGGGGAAGCGCGCAATTGGAAACCCAAACTGTTCCACAACTTCGCAGGCCCTGGAAACGACCGCGCGGAACTTGCGGTCAACGTCGGCTTGTACACCAGCGCGGCGCCGACCTTCTTCCCTTCTGTAGATGGGTACATTGACGGCGGTGTATATGCCAACAACCCAGCGATGTGCGCTTTGGCCCAAAGCCTGGACAAGCGCTACAGCCCCACCCCTGCCATTGATGAAATTGTGATCTTTTCGCTGGGCACAGGCAAAACCCTGAAATACATTTCGGGCAATACCGTGGATTGGGGTTACGCACAATGGGTAAAACCGCTCCTTGACCTAATGTTTGACGGCGTAGCTGGCATTGCAGACTTCCAATGCCGCCAATTGCTCCACGAGCGTTACCACCGCCTTTCTCCTGTGCTGCCCAAAAAACCCAAAATCCCTATGGATGGCGTCAAGCGCATTCCCGAAATGATTGACATCGCCAACAAAGTGGATCTGACCGAGACCTTGAACTGGCTAAAAAAGGAGTGGGTTTGATCAGCGTTATGGCGCCCACTCTTCATTGAGCCTTTAGCCAGGCTGTTCCCTTAGTAGCCTTGCCTTCAAAGCCAACACGGCGCAACACGGTCTGCCCTACCGGTAAAAGAATTACACGTGTAGGAATTCCTCTCAACAACATTGTGGCGTGTAGCTGGGGTCTGCGCTCGTGCGGCACAAACACGACCTGCGCTTCTTGTAACCACGTGACATCTACCGGAGGCCCAACCGGAAAGCAAGAGCAATCTTCCATGCCCGGTGCGTAGACCCTGCCCGACACTTCCGTGTGCACCAACGGGAGCGCGTAAACCAGCGGACCGTGCGAAAAGGAATAAAAACCCTGAACGTCCCGCTCCACCACCACGGCAGCTTCAAGTCCAATCAACAGCTCGTCGCCTGGCGCAAACTGCCGGATAAAGACTAAAAATCCCCGCTCCTCTTCAAACGCTTCGCTGCACGTTACCCCTGTTGCCCAGGCAGGTCGTCGCACGCGAAAATGAAGCAGCACGGGCTGTTCCATACCAAAAACGTAGCGCAAATTCAGGTCGAAGGGGTAGGCGGTTTCAAGGCGAATTCGGAGCGTTTGCCCGTCGACCAGGGTATGAAGTTCGGCAGGACCGAAGAGCAGTGAGGTGATCCGGGGCCCTTGGCCCGAGAAAAAAGCGCGCAGAAAAGCGGGCATACAGCGGCCTGCATTGGGCGCGCAACACACCGCCACATCCTGATGCACCGGCGAATACTTGTAGCGCGTTTGCTTGCGATCCGGCTCGACATGGCCATTGCGTGTGCCGGCCATTTGCAGCGAATTGTCGGTCTTTAAGTAGGCAATGGCTGAACGCGTCGGGTGCCGCGCCCCCTGGACTGCGTTGAAATACAGGCGCTCGGCGTCGTCAGCCAGCTCGGGCAAGCCCGTTTTTTCCAGCAAAAGCAACCAACTGTCCAGCATTTCGTGGAGTGAGCAAAACTCGTAGCCTGTGTGCTCCACATGCGGTTCGCGCGCCTTGATCCACTCGTCGCCAATCGGTCCTCCTGCAGGCGTCCAGCAGTTGCGCAAGCTGGCGGCATAGCGCCAAAGCGGGGGCTCCAACGCGGAATCGTGCAGCGCTGCTACCAGCAACGGGCGAAGGTGTTCGTACGTGTGCACGCCATGTCCGCGCAACCGGTACTGATCATTCTGCACATTCGGCAACTGCGCATCAGGCTCAGAGCTAAATTGACGCGAAAAATCCATATACAAAAAGTGTGCGTAAGCCCGGTAATGCACCGAACCTGTCAAAACACAAAGTTGCTCCAGCACATCACTGAGCACCAGGCCATGCGCCACACCACCGGTGAACCCCTGGCCCGCCGCAAACGGTTGCGAAGAACCCAAGGGCCAATTCGACATAACATTTTCTATGCTACGAACAACAGCCTCCAAAACCGATGCGTCTGCTGTGTAGGCGTACCAGGCCAACAAGCCCCGCAACAGGGTTGCTTTTGCCCAAAGCTCTCCGTTCTCTCCGTTAAAATGATAGCGCAAAGAAGCGTCGTAAATGCCAAGGTAACCGTCTGCATCCTGGCTGGCCAGCACGCGGGCCACGTATGCTCGGCAGCGCTCCAACGCGCTGGTGTCCTGCAATAAAATCGCGTGCCGGATGTAGGCGTCCCACCAATTGCTCTGCGTCTCACTGTTCCACCACATGTACTGGGCTTCACCAGGTGCATCGCCGGCTTTCAGGTTCCCGAGGTCAGGCACGGCGGAACTGGCCGTTATCCGACCGCTGCTGTAAATGGGATCGTGGAACAATGCCGGCACCAATTGATCCAATTGGCCCAGAAATCCATACAGGTCTGCGCACATCTGGTCGCGCAACCAACCCCGCGGGCGCACCTCGCCAACAGGGAAAAACAACGCGCCAACATCAAAAAAAGGAGCGGGAATTACCACAAGCGCAAAGTTACTTCGGTAACCGCCTGGTCAATCGGCACCAGCCATTGCTCAAACGGGGGAAAAATCCCGTTCTCAGCGCGAATGTTGTTGCTGATGGCGTAGCGTTCCAGCGCCGAGCCCGCCTGATCAAAGTCAATGCGTCGGTTGAGGGTTTGCTGGCCTTCCTGCACGGCAGCGATAGCGTAGCTCCCCTTGCGCAAGCCGTAAAAGACCCAGGTATACGTAGGCTGACGCACCCGGAATCCGCCCGCGCCTCCATCGATGGCTCGCTGCTGGGCATAGTCGTCTTCGGTGCGCATGATGGCAAACTGCAAAAAACCCAATTCGTCCTCAGGCGAGCCCTTGATCGTGTCCACGCTAAACACCAGGCGCAACTCGCCGTAATGCCGGGTGTAGGAATTTGCCGGGGATGCAGGCAAACCATTCCAACCCAAGCTGGACCATTGATGCATGCTCCACTCCGACGCGTCCACCGTGCCCAGACCCAGGTTAGAAAAACTTTCTGCTACCAATGCCTGATTGGCCGACTCCGAAAACTCCATCCATACTAAAGATTCTGTTTCGCGTTGTTCCGTCTGAAGCGATACAAAATGAGGGGGATGCCCCGCTTCAAAAAAAGTGGTCAATTCCGTCAACACCACCTTGCGAATAGTTTTGTTTTCGTCAGTTTTAAAGGCCAGGGTTCTGTTCTCAAGGTCATAGACAATACTCCAGTGCGTGCGAAATGCCCCTTTCTCAATGGCCACTTCATCCAGCAGCGAAAAGGCGGTTTTGTCAACCTTATCCAAGCTCAGCGCACGGTCAGCAGCGCCGTTGCGCAACCAGGTTTCCGGCTGGGTGCGATGGCGCAGCGTGCCGTAACGGTGCAAATGGCTGCTGTTTTTTCCTGGAATACGACCTCCGTTCTCCTGATATTGCTGTTCTGAAAAGGTGACATCGTAGTTGGTCAGGCTTTGGCAAGTACCGGCCGCTGCATTGAAAACGCGCGCCCTTCCCCCTACATATTCAATCACCGCAGAAGCCCCGGTGGCGTCAGCGAGCAGGTAATGAATTTTGCCCTTGACCGCGTGCACCGCATAGGCATCCAGGCTGTCAAGAACAGCGGCAACCGTGGCGTGGCGATCCAAATTGCGCTGAATCCATTCCAGTTCGTTGGTGTAAGGCTGCGTAGACGCGGGCGAAAACTCCGTGAACTCCATCCACAGCATTTCAATGGCCAGGCCGGCTTCGTTCATGCCCCCGTAAGGCATGCCGAGCCCGTTTTGGGTAAAGGTGACGCTGCCGTAGCGGGCTGTCCATTGGGCAGGGTTTCCCGGGCGAAGGGGGAAGGCGCTGCGAACAACACCGCGTGGACTAGTGACCAAAGAACCTGTGCCAAGCGTCCAGTCAAAGTTTTTTATCAAAACTGTTCTGCCCTGTGTTTTGAGCACGGATGCGGAACAGGCCAGCAGGCTCTGTCCGGCCACGAGCAGCATTAGGAAACTTGCAAAAAAACCATATCCTCCGCTACGCCCAATTTGAAAGCTCTTCATTTACAGGCCGTAAACTCCGGTGTTAAAAATTGAGCGAGCCTTGTCTCTGAACTCATCCGGGAGGGTATTTTGAATGTCACCATCACCGGGTAAAACCGGCAGTGAATAGGGAATCGAAGTTACGGGGTACTTCGGAGTCAGGAAAATGAAGCGGAAGGGCTGCGGGAAGGCCTTCTGATGCACTGCGGCAGAGGTCCCGGAGGGCCTGTGTGGACCGCGGGAAATGACCACTCTATGGCAACAAAAGCCGCTGATCGTCGTTAAAAGCCTCGTCTACCAGTGTGGGATGGCTCGGGCAGCTTCACGCTGGCCGGTGAGGGTCTTAGCCCGGCAAAATGCACTAGTTTTGCCGCTCGCTTGAATGGTTCATGGCAGAAATGAAAAATATCCGACTTTATATTGCGCTGATAATCAGCCTGACCAGTTTATGGGCAGGTCAGGGTTCGCTTTCTGCGCAGATCACACAAGGGTCGGAAATAGGCATTTGGGCAGGTACGGCCTATTCGTTCACGGACATCAACAACTCGATTAAGCACCTGCCGATGGCGCGCGAAGGCGGTGGACTTTTTTACCGCTGGAATTTTCACGACCGCTGGACCCTCAAGCCTTCTTTTAGTTATGGCTATTTGCGCGGGGCAGATTCCTTGAGCGACAACTTGTTTGAGAGCCGGCGCAACCTGAGCTACCGCAACCTGACCTACGACCTTTCGGGAAGCCTGGAGTTTAACTTCTTCAAGCGCAACCGCCGCAAACACCAGGACTACCGATATTTCACGCCCTATCTCGGGTTGGGATTCGGGCTGTTTTACCACAATCCGCAAGCCTATTTCAACGGTGAATGGCAAGATTTGCGGCCACTGGGCACCGAAGGTCAGAATTTTGCCGAATTGGGTTACCCGAATCCCTACAAGCGCATCGGCATCAGCGTACCCATTTCAGGCGGGGTCAAATACATTTTTGCCAAGCATTGGGCCGCTGGGTTTCAAGTGTCGTTTCACAAGACTTTTACCGATTACCTGGACGATGTGTCCACGGTTTACGTAGACCGCACAGTTCTTTTAAGTGGCCCCGACGGCGCGCTGGCCGCTGCGCTGGCCGACCGTTCCACCATCGCAGATGTTCCGGCTTTAGGCGTTCCGGGCCGTCAGCGCGGCGATAGCCAGCGCAACGATGCCTACCTTTTCGCTGGTTTGTCCCTGAGCTATGTCTTTGCGGAGCTTAGGTGCCCCCCCCCCAGCCGCGGAGGCTTCTGAGCAAGCTACTCCCATTCTCATTGGTTATCTTTGGCCGATAGTTCCGCCGATGAGTCTGCTTGACCGGATCGATACCGCAAGCGTACCGAAGCATGTAGCTGTCATTATGGACGGCAATGGCCGCTGGGCCAAACAAAAAGGCAGACCCCGGGTGTTCGGTCACCGCAGCGGGGTTGAGTCCGTACGCGCCGTGGTTCGTGCGGCTCGCCAGGCCAAAGTGCGCTACCTGACACTTTATGCGTTTTCAACCGAGAACTGGAACCGGCCGGACTTTGAAATCAATGCCCTGATGGAAATTTTGGTCAGCAGCTTGCGCAAGGAAACCGAAGAATTGCGTCAGCAGGGTGTAAAGATCGGGGTCATTGGCAATGTGGACCAGCTTCCGTCCGTTTGCAGGCGTGAGTTGGACGAAGCCATAAAATTGACTGCTGAAAACACGGTTTTGGATTTGACCCTGGCCTTGAGCTACAGCGGTCGCTGGGACATTCTCCAGGCTGCGCGTGCGCTCGCGGAGCAGGCGGCCGCAGGCACACTCAAACCCCAAGCCATTGACGATCAGGCCTTTGGAGCCGCTTTGAGCATGGCTGGCAAACCCGATCCCGAACTGATGATTCGCACCAGCGGCGAATACCGCATTAGCAACTACTTGCTGTGGCAGTCTGCCTACAGCGAGTTTTATTTTACCCCTACCCTCTGGCCGGATTTCCGGGAAGAGGAGTTTTATGCCGCCCTCCTGGATTACCAGACGCGGGAACGCCGGTTTGGTAAAACCAGCGAGCAAATTCAGGTTAAGTAATGGGTCTTTTCTCCGCAACGGCAAGGGCTGCCGCATTGGTGTTTCTGTGTTCCGCTGCCGCGAGCCTTTCTGCGCAAAGCCGCATGCCTGACGGTTTGGGGCTGGACAGCAATGCGGTTGAGTACGGCACGCCCAAAGAATACCTGATCGGGGGAACAGAAGTGCGCGGGCTTACCACCCTGGATGAAAAAAGCCTGATCGCCCGCGCTGGGCTGGAGGCCGGCAAAACAGTGTCGCTGCCCGGCGACGCTACCGCGAACGCCATTAAAAACCTGTGGAAACTGGAGCTGTTCAGCGACATTTCCATCTACATAGAGCGCGTGGTTGGCAACCAGGTCTTTCTGGTCATTGAAACCAAAGAATTGCCCCGGGTCAGCAAGTTCTCCATAACCGGTGCCGGCAAAGGCGAGATCGACGACATCCGCGAGCGCATTAGCATCATTCGCGGCACCCCTTACAAAGACCACGTTCGCCAAAACATCGCCAACCAGGTTCGCACCTACTATGCGGACAAAGGCTACCTGAATGCCGGCGCAGAGATCATAGAGCGCGCCGATACCATGGGCAGCAACAACGTCATCCTGGACATCAAAGTCATTAAAGGCTACCGCGTGCGCATCGGGCGCATTCAGTTCGAAGGGAACGAGTTCATGAGCGACGCCACGTTGCGCAAAAAAATGAAGGACACGAAAGAGAAATTCCGCTTTGTGCCCGTTGGACCTGGCGATACGCTGCAGGCAGACTGGTCCGCCCTTCGCCCGGAC
This sequence comes from uncultured Chitinophagales bacterium, assembly GCA_964429745.1. GTDB lineage: Bacteria > Bacteroidota > Bacteroidia > Chitinophagales > BACL12 > WGOA01. The sequence continues at coordinate 25,071 of CAYSDI010000052.1, forward strand.
AACCTGGTGGATAATTTGGCCAACCTCAGTTCCGGACGGGTCAGAGCCCTGCTCGCTGACCGTTTCCAGCTCAACATCTTCGCGTCCTCTAAGTTCCAGGAGTCTACCTACGAGATTGACAAAAATCTGGTGATCCAGTACTACAATACCAAGGGCTACCGCGACGCCCGAATTGTGTCGGACACGGTCTTTAACCTTGATGACAAAACCCTGGGAATCAACCTGTTCATTGACGAAGGGCCGATGTACCATTTTCGCCACATCATCTGGAAAGGCAACACCAAGTACTCCGGGCGCCAAAAAGTCGGCGATCCCGCCGGCCGTTTGGACTCCGTGCTCACTATCCGCAGCGGCGACCTGTACAATGCCGAACGGCTGGAGCAAAAACTCCAGTTTGACCCCAACGGCCAGGACGTTACGTCGCTGTACATGGACGATGGTTACCTGTTCTTTGGGGTGACGCCGGTTGAAGTCCGGGTGGAAAACGACTCCATTGACCTGGAAATCCGCATCAGCGAAGGCCCGCAGGCCGTGGTGCGCAACGTGTACATCAGCGGCAATACCCGAACCAACGAGCACGTCATCCGACGAGAGATCCGCTCGCGCCCCGGCGACAAGTTCAGCCGTGCCGACCTGATCCGCTCGCAGCGAGAGATCTCCAACCTGGGCTTCTTTGACCCGCAACAGATCGGCATGAACCCGGTTCCGAACCCGACCGATGGAACGGTTGACTTGGAATTTACGGTGGTTGAAAAACCCTCAGATCAATTGGAACTCAGCGCGGGCTGGGGTGGTGTGGGT
>CAYSDI010000053.1:0-25454 GCA_964429745.1 uncultured Chitinophagales bacterium
GGCAACTCAGCCTCCGGGAGGTTCACCCAAAGGGCGATCTCTGGTCGCAAGGGTGCTCCAACGGCAATAGCGGTTAGGGATGCCTCGTTTTGATAGATCGGAAGGGTATACGGGCTGGGCAATTCCAGCAAAATCACTTCGTCTTTGCAGCAACCATCATCGGTGTCGCAGGCAGCCTGGGGAAGGGGTTGCGGTTTTTCGCAACAGGATGCGGGCACTTTGGCCATGGGATCGGAACGTTCGGAGCGCTCGTAACACATGGTGGCATCGAGCAGGGAAAGGACCTGCTGCTCACTTTTGGGACAGTAGTGCTTGTGCAATACCCACCCGCTCGTGGTAACCAAAAAGGCCACGAGCGTAAAAAGAGCACTTATATGGGCAACAAACGACCGCATCAATCCCGAAGGTACGCAATTCAATAGGATTAGTTCAAAACCATTTTCGGGATTTTGTCGCATTTAGGTCATCTCTGTGCATGATCCCGTTGCAAGCGCGTCCAATTCGAGGCTGGTGCGTCGTAACTTTAGTGTTCCTAAAAACATCCCCTCATGCTGCGTTTATTGCTCCCGTTCTCAAAACGCTTCATCCTTCTCGGAAGCCTCTCTACTCTGCTTTTTATCCTGCTCTTTATCCTGTCATCCTGCGAAGAAAAAACCGAAGAAACCCAGGTGGACCTTCAGGTCCGCTTTACGCCGGGCGGGGACCTCTTTGACGCTGCTACGGTATATACGATCAACGGTACCGCCGTCCAGTTCAACGTTCTCCGCTTTTACATGAGCGGCATTTACTTAGAGGACGTTGCTGGCAATCCAGTCAGCACGGATGCCTACATTCTGGCCCAGCCCAACGATCCTCCTTATTTGTTGGGCAACGTGCAGCCACAGGCCTACACTGCCTTGAATTTCAACGTGGGCATTGACGCTGCCACTAACATCCTGGACCCCACCCAGTATGGTTCCGCCAACCCGCTTGCTCCCCAAGCGCCGAACATGCACTGGGACTGGACTTCTGGCTACATTTTTCTTCGCATTGACGGCATCTACGACGGCGATGGCGACGGCACCCCGGATTCCGGAAACGGGTTCGAAGTGCATTTGGGCTCGGACAACTTCCTGAGCACACTCAGCATACCCGGCTCTTTTGGCGGCGATGATTCAGAAGCGCTGACCCTGACCCTAAACTATGATCCCTTAGAATTGTTCACTGGAATTGACTTCCCGACCGTTAATACCACGCATACCATGGACAACTTGCCCATGGCCATGCAAGTGAAAGACAATATGCCGTTAGCGTTTTCACTAACTCCTTAACGCCAACTCCACAGCACTATCCCCAGCAGTTCCCCGCTGGAGCAGTTTTTCCCCATGCGTCATACCTGGATTTTAGGCCTATCCATGCTGTTTTCTTTTGTTGCCTGCAGGCCCGACACCGAGCCTGAGCCGGACGGACCTGTCTATGACCCGACGTCCCTGACGATCAATCGCCCGTTGGGTCTGCCGCCATTGGAGGATAATCCGGCAAATCCTATGACGGTCGAAGGGGTGCTGCTGGGTCGCAAGCTCTTCTTTGACCCCATCCTTTCTGCGGACTCCACGCTCAGTTGCGCAGGCTGCCACAACCCTTCCTCAGGGTTGGTGGACGATGCCAACGCGGTCAGCATTGGCATTGACGGCATCGCGGGAACCCGCAACAGCATGCCTGTTTTTAACCTGGCCTATTCGCCCCCGTTTAGCGTCACGCCCGAAGGGAGGCCCCGTGGAGGCTTTTTCTGGGACAGTCGGTCACCCAACCTGGAGCAGCATGCCCTTGTGCCCATTCAGGACCCGATTGAAATGCACAACACGCTGCCCCAGGCCGTGCTCAGCCTGCAGCGCCACCCCACTTATCCGCTCGACTTTTTCTATGCTTTTGGCGACAGCACCATCACTCCTGACCGCCTCGGACAAGCCCTCGCGCAGTTTGAGCGCAGCATCGTGTCAGGCAATACGCCCTTCGACCGGATGCTCAGCGGCCGGATTTTTTGGGACGACGATGTTTTTGACGGCTACGAACTCTACCTGGATCTCTTTGGCGGCGACTGCTTCCATTGCCACGGCTCCGGCGGATTGTTTACTGATTTTACCTACCGCAGCAACGGGCTTGACCCATTCAACCGGGCGGCCGATTTTTCCGATCGCGGGCTTGGTGCCATCACCGGCGACACTGCAGACTATGGAAAGTTCAAAGTGCCCAGTTTGCGCAACCTGAAATTCACCGCGCCCTACATGCACGACGGGCGGTTTGCCACCCTGCGCGAGGTCATTGATTTTTACAGTGAAGGTGTGCAAAACACCCCTTTCACCGACCAACTCATGGAGTTTGCTTTTCAGGGCGGGGCGCAGCTTAGCGAAGACGAAAAAGATAAACTGGAGCTGTTTCTGTTGAGTTTGAGCGATGACACGTTGGCCATTCGCCCGGAATACCAAAACCCATGGCCCTGACCTGCTATCTTTGGGGCTTTAGCGCGTTATGGCAGATTACGAATTTATTGGGAGAAAGGACGCAGAACCACTGCCCGACGAGTTAATTGACTTTGACCCGGAGTGGATCGCTGTACTGAAAAAGGTGCAAGAGCGGTTTGGCAAAAAGCCGGATTTGCAGGCGCTGCTGTTCATTATTGGCATGCAGGAGCTCGGGCAGGTGCTGGAAAAGGTCACCAAAGAGCAAAAACAGGACCTCATGCACATTGCCGTCTGCCGCTTGTTGAGCGAGCAAAAGCTGTACCGCTACATCGGGCGCGATGATGATGGCTGGCCCCACTACGAAGCCACTACCGCGTTGCCCCAACTTTCTGTGAACGAACAGGAGCGGATGCTCAAAAGGCAAGTAATTAGCTATTTTTCCGATCTTTAGCGGCCTTCACCCCACCTTTCCAAAACAACCCTATGCGCTTTTTCCAAAGCCCATTTCACATCCAGGCCCTGATTCTAAGCCTGATTTTTACCTTAACCCCCTTTGCTTCGACCGTCCAGGCCCAAACCAATGGCCAGGAGAGCAGCCCTGCAACCAGCCCAGTGCCAAAGGCGTCGAAGAAAGCCAAAAAGAGCAAAGAGACCGTGCAACTTGTAGAACTCAGCACCAAATTCGGCAGCATGACCATTCTGCTGTACAACGAAACTCCGCAACACCGCGACAACTTCGTTCGCCTGGTCCAGGAAGGTTTTTACAACGATCTGATCTTTCACCGTGTCATCAAGCAGTTCATGGTGCAGGGCGGCGATCCCGCTTCTAAAGGGGCCCAGGCTGGTGCATCGTTGGGTTCCGGCGGTCCGGGTTACACCGTACCAGGAGAATTCAACGACGCCCTGATTCACAAAAAGGGCGCTCTCTCGGCCGCGCGAACCGGCGACAACGTCAATCCGCAGCGCGCCAGCTCCGGCTCCCAATTCTACATCGTGCAAGGCCAGACCTACACCCCGGAAAACCTGTCCAGCATGGGGTCTCGCACCGGCAAGGAGTACACCGAAGAACAAAAGACTGCCTATGCCACCGTTGGTGGCACGCCGCAACTGGATGGCCAGTACACGGTTTTTGGTCAGGTGATCAAAGGTCTAGAGGTCATTGATCAAATTGCTGCTGTCTCCACCGATTCCCGCGACCGACCTGTGGAAGACGTGAAAATGACCATGACCCTGCTCAAGGCTGAAAAGCTGGATAAATTGATGCAGGAGCTGGCCGAAAAGCCTTGAGGGTAAGACGGCTTTTGGATTAAGCACCCTACCCGCCTGGCCCTTCCAGGTTCAGGAGCTTCCAGTTTCCGTATACGCCGAATCATCCCCATGAAAAACTTCCAGTCCAAGGTGGTGGTGATTACGGGCGCTGGTTCCGGCATTGGCCAGGCGCTTGCGTTTGCCTTTGGCCGGGATGGTGCGCGGCTGGCGCTCAACGACCGGGACACGAAGGCCTTAGCCGAAACGGCGAATCGCCTGCGGCAAAGCGGCATTTCCGTGCTTTCGTCTGCATTTGATGTGTCCGATAAAAACGCGGTATTTGCCTTTGCCGACCAGGTAATTCGCGAGTATGGGCAAGTAGACGTGGTGGTCAACAACGCTGGACTTGGTTTGGGCAATTACGCCTTTGCGGAATTTGACCTGGAGCAATTTGAGCGAATTATGCAAGTCAATTTCTACGGCGTTTTGTACGGAAGCAGGGCTTTTGTGCCGCACTTGCTCAAGCAGCCGGAAGCTGCGCTGGTCAACGTTTCCAGCGTCTACGGGTTGGCCGGCATCGCTGAAGTAACAGCGTATTGCGCCTCCAAGTTTGCCGTAAACGGCTTGAACCAGTGCCTCATTCAGGAATACCGCGACAGCAACTTGCGGGTGCACAGTGTTCATCCCGGGGGAATTAACACCAACATTACGCGCAACTCCATTGACTACCAGCCCAAGTTTGACCTGTTCCACAAGCGTTTTCTCAAGCTGAGTCCGGAGTACGCCGCCGATGTAATTATCAGGGGCATTCGCAACAAGAAAGCCCGCATTTTGATCGGGGCCGAAGCCCATCGCCTTGATTTTGCGGTTCGCCTGGCCCCTATTTTTGGGACCCGGCTCGTCAACAAAATTTTGGAGAAGACCCGACGGGAAGTGGCCGCCGGCTGGAAGCCCTGAACAGGGCTGCTTGAACGAGCGTGTCCCCCTTCGCCCGAAAAAAAGCCTTGCTGAAACGCTGCCCGAATGCACGCTGAAACCGCACCCCACACCGCCAACGCCAACCGCCCATTGCCCGATCATTCGGATGTGGTCATTGTTGGCGCGGGCTTGTCGGGCATTGCCGCCGCGTACCACATTCAGGACAAATGTCCGGGAAAGAGTTTCGCCGTGCTGGAGTCCCGCGCGGCCATGGGCGGCACCTGGGATTTGTTTCGCTACCCGGGCATTCGCTCGGATTCGGACATGTACACGCTCGGTTTTTCGTTCAACCCCTGGCCGAACCCGAAGGCTATTGCCGATGGTCCTTCGATCTTGCGCTACATCAAGGACACGGCCAGCAAGTTTGGCCTGGACCAGCACATTCACTATAACGCCCGTGTGGCAGAAGCTTCCTGGAGCGACGCCGAAGCCCGCTGGACGCTGACCCTGGCCGCTCAAGGCGACAAGCCGGAGCGCCGCATCAGCGCGGGCTTTCTGTTCATGTGCAGCGGTTATTACCACTACCAGGAGGGCTATCAACCTGCATTTCCCGGCAGCGAAACGTTTGCCGGGCGCATGCTCCACCCGCAGCAATGGAGCGACGATGTGGTCTACGAAGGCAAAAAAGTGGTGGTCATAGGAAGCGGTGCCACCGCTGTGACGCTGGTTCCGGAGCTCGCTAAAAAGGCGGAGCACGTCACGATGCTGCAACGCTCGCCCACCTACATCATGACCCTTCCCAGCGAGGACCGGGTGGCCAATTTTCTCAAGCGGGTATTGCCCGATCAGACGGCACACGACCTCGTGCGCTGGAAGAACATCCTCCTGAACCTGGCGTTTTACAAGGCTTCTAAACGCTGGCCGCAAACCGTACGGCGCTTCATCCAAAAGGGCATTCAAAAAGAATTGGGGTCGCACTATGAACAGCGCCATTTCGACCCGTCTTACAACCCCTGGGACCAGCGGCTCTGCCTGGTTCCCGACGGCGATTTGTTCCGCGCACTAAAAAGCGGAAAGGCCCAGGTGGTTACCGACACGATTCGCTCGTTTACGGAGCGCGGTATCCTGCTGAACTCCGGGCAGGAGTTGGAGGCTGACCTGGTCGTCACGGCTACCGGGCTCAAGATTCAATTGCTCGGGGGAATGCAGGTGCGGGTTAATGGCGAACTCCTGGACTCGGGGGGTATGCATTGCTACAAGGGGGTGCTGTTTGGGGGCGTGCCCAATTTTGCAGTGGCCATCGGCTACACCAATGCTTCCTGGACCTTGAAATGCGACCTGAACTGCCTTTTTGTTGTGCGGTTGCTGAACCACATGGAGCGAAAAGGCTATCGCATGTGCACGCCGCAGTATGACCAGGCGCAGTTTGGATCGGAGCCCTTGTTGGATTTTGACGCAGGGTACATTAAGCGCGCGCTGGATGTTTTGCCGCGCCAGGGCAGCCGCAAACCGTGGAAAGTATACCAGAATTACTTGCGCGATACCCTGGCGCTTCGCTATGGTTCGGTGCGTGATCCGTATTTGGCTTACCGATAAGCCGCCAGTTGCCGCGCTTCGCCTAAATTTGTGCTTCGTTCCGTTCCTCTTCGTCAAGCCAAATTCACCACGCTATGTTTTCAAGTATGCCAGCCCTGTTCCATTCAAAGACTCTGTTTCTACGCCCCACCATGACCCTCCTTTTTACCGGGCTGCTATTGACGGTGCTTGGCGGTTGTTCCGGCGGCGCTGATTCTGCCGCAGACTCGGGCGAATCGGGCAGTGGAACGAGCGGCCTCTACGGCAGCGGCGCTGCGGCTGATGTGCCCAAACCCGCCCTTGACCCGATACCAGAGGGCCCGGAAACGCTGGTGGAAATTACCACCGACTACGGCACCATGACCGCCAAGCTTTACAACGGCACGCCCAGACACCGCGAGAATTTCATCAAGCTGGCCACCAAAGGTTACTACGATGATTTGCTCTTTCACCGCGTCATTCCCGGCTTCATGATCCAGGGCGGAGACCCGGATTCGCGAGGAGCAGCACCCGCTGCGCAATTGGGCCAGGGAGGTCCGGAGTACAAAATCCCCGCCGAGATAAGGCCGGAGTATGTGCACAAAAAAGGCGCGTTGGCAGCCGCCCGCATGAGCGACCAGATCAACCCGGAGCGGGCATCGTCGGGGTCACAATTCTACATCGTGCAGGGAACCCTGCATACCCCGCAGAGCTTGGGTCCTATGGAAGCGCAGAACGGCTATACCGGAGCGCAGAAAGAGGCCTATTTTTCTTTGGGCGGCACGCCGCAACTGGACGGTGGCTACACGGTTTTTGGCGAAGTGATCGAAGGCCTGGACGTGATTGACAAAATTGCGGCCGTGCAGATTGCGGCGGGCGACCGTCCGGCCCAGGATGTTAAAATGAAGGTGCGTGTTTTGGCGAACGAGTAATCCGATTGAGTAGTTCAAGCGAATAATCGGAAAGGCTCGTCCCGCATGCGCATACTTTGCTACAACGTCAACGGCATCCGCGCCGCCATGAATCGCGGGTTACTGCAATTTTTGGCCGAAGCAGACGCTGATGTCGTTTGCTTTCAGGAAATCAAAGCCAATCCTGAGCAGTTTGACCCAGGCCTCTTTGAGCAAATGGGCTATTCCTGTGTCTGGCACCCCGCCCAAAAGAAGGGGTATTCCGGGGTGGCCATTCTCAGCCGCCGCAAAGCGGATCAGGTTCACGTGGGAATGGGGGTTGCGTCGCATGATGCAGAAGGCCGGGTAATCCGCGCCGATTTTGGTGACCTGACGGTGGTTTCTGCTTACCTGCCTTCCGGTTCATCCGGCGATCACCGCCAGGTGGTGAAAATGCAGTTCCTGGAAGATTTCATGGCCTACCAAACCGCTTTGCGAAAGAAGCGGCCCAACGTGATCATCTGCGGCGACTACAACATTTGTCATCGCGCCATCGACATCCACGATCCGGTGGGCAATAAAAACTCCTCGGGCTTTTTGCCTGAAGAGCGCGATTGGATGGGGCGCTTTTTTGCCAGCGGCATGGTGGACAGCTTTCGGCATTTCTATACGGAATTGCCGCATCAATACACCTGGTGGAGTTTTCGGGCCAATGCCCGCAACAACAACAAGGGTTGGCGCATTGATTACCATGCTGTTTCGCAACCGCTGGCTGCAAGCATCAAAGCGGCTGCCATTTTACCCAATGCTCACCACAGCGATCATTGCCCCATTACGGTAGATTTGGAACTGCCGGGTTGGTGAACCGAAAAAAGTTAAATTTCTGCAACACAACATTTTATTAGTTATGCACAATAAAAATTATGTTATGATCGCGATTCTCGCGGTCTTCAGTTTTCTGGCCCCTGCTTGCGGTTCGGGCGGTGATTCAGGGTCTGATTCTGGCCAGGCTAAGGATTTTCCGGTGGTTACTCTGCAGATCAATGCAGGCGGAGGCCGCAATGCTCAGGTAGCTGAGGCTGTTCAGAAAATGTTGCAGGAAAATTTGGGCATCACCGTCCAAATTCAGCAAGTGGAATTTGCCCAGCACTACGAAAACCTTGAATCTGGAAAAGCCCGCTTTTGGCGCGCAGGCTGGGTGGCCGACTATCCCGATCCCGAGAACTTTCTCAACCTGATGTACGGCGCCCATGTGCCGCCCGAGCTCAGCACCAATTCGTACATCAATTCGGTGCGCTACCAAAGCGCGGCTTTTGACACCTTGTTTGTGCGCGCGCTGCGAACGGTAGATGAAACCGCCCGCATGGACCTCTACCGCCAGGCTGATCAGTTGCTGGTGCAGGACGCTGCCATGCTTCCGCTGTATTACAACATTGACCACAGGCTCTTGCAGCCCTATGTGCGCAACTGCCCGCAGAACCCGATGGAGTATCGCCTGTTCACCGAAGTCTGGATGGACAACCACCCGGACAATCCTTATAATGCCGACCTCAAACCCCTGCCCGGTGGCGTCAAGCGCGGCGGTGTTTTCCGCTACAATGAAACACAGTACCTGCGCTCCATGTTCCCGCTCAATATAAGCGAGGTGGTGGGGCACCGCATTGTCAATCAGGTGTACGAAGGGTTGGTCACACTGGACCACACTACGCTGGCTGTTAAGCCCTGCATTGCCGAAAGCTGGCAAATTTCGGATGACGCCCGCGTGTATACGTTTAAGCTTCGCCGGGATGTTCGTTTTCACGATGACCCTTCTTTTTCCGGGGGAAAGGGCCGCGGTGTCACCGCGCAGGATTTCGTCTATTGCTTTGACCAGCTCTGCACGCCGGATGGTGCCAACAAAGGCTTCAGCTTTTTTGTGGATCGCATCAAAGGAGCCCGGGATTACTACGATGCCAACGGGGCTAAGAGCGCCGATGCTCTGTCAATAGCCGGCGTCCGCGCCTTGGATGATTACACCTTTCAGATAACATTGAACGAACCGTTTGCCGCCTTTCTGAGCATGCTCAGTATGCCTTTTTGTGCGGTGTGGCCACAAGAAGCTTACGAGAAATACGGCACCGAAATGCGCGCCAAAGCGGTGGGTACAGGCCCCTTCCTGATGCGCAAAGTCAAAGACAACGACAATGTGGTGATGGTGCGCAACGAGAACTACTGGGGCCGAGACGCAAACGGCAACCAACTCCCCTACCTGGACGGCATCAACGTGCGCTTTATCTCCGAAGAAAAGTCCGAAATGTTGTCGTTCCAGAAAGGCGAATTCGACCTAAAATTCCGGTTGCCCCTGGACATGTACGACCAAATCGTGGATCGAAGCGGACCCGAGCGCAAACTCACGCCGGAATTCAGCCAGTACCAACTCCAGTATGTGCAGAACATGATGGTGGAATACTACGGCTTTCTGCACCCCGATCCCGACGGCATTTTCAGCAACCCGCTGGTGCGCCAGGCTTTCAACTACGCCATTGACCGCGACAAAATCTGCGACTTTGTGCTCAAGGGAAATGCGGCTCCTGCCTATTATGGCATCGTTCCGCCATCTTACCCGCAGTACCCGCACCAAGAGGTCAAGGGCTTTACGTTTGACCCGGATCGGGCCAGGTATTTGTTGCAGCAGGCGGGGTACAAGTAAGGGAAGCCAGGAGAAGCCCAGCTCCTGCGTTACGCCCAAATTTTGACATCCTCATTTACAGAAGTAAACTCCCGTGTCAAAATTTGGGCAAGCCTTGTATCCGGGCTTCTCCTGGCTTCCCTTAGGGACGCACTTGCCTCAATTCCTCAATTCAAAAGGATCGTCTACTTCATCGTCGCTGCGCTGGACCGGAATGGCCCTCTCCATCAAGGGAAGGGGCTCCGGTTGGCTGAGCGGCAGTGTTTTGTTGGTCAGGAGTATTTCGCTCAAGTCCAGCAATAAGCTGGACGTGTTGGGCTGAGCTTCTGGTTGGTTCCGCTCCTCTCTTTTTTCGACAACCGGCTCCATCATTTCTACCAAGTCTATGTTAAGCTCGTTGTCTTTGGGGAGCGGTGTATTCGGCAACCGGTTCACTTTCCAGGTGAACGCGCTTTGCACCGCCGCAATACTCAGAACCAAACCAATCAAAAAGTGCACCTGCGTGCGCGATCGCTCCTTGCGAAGGCGGTCCATAAATTCCGGCGCGGCATCGGGCGTAGGATTTATGGCGTCTTGGGCCCGATTGGAACTCTTAAAAATTTTGCTCCAGTGCCGGCGATCCGACTTGGTTTCTACGGTTGTTTTTTTTCGCAAGTTAATAGCTGTGTAACGCAACGCGGCCCTTCCCCCGTGTGGATTGGCGAAAACGTGACACAGCGTTGACGAAGCTGGAGTAGAGGGGGCGGCCTGATTCCAGTGGGCCTTAATGAATCAATATAGGTTGCAAGTACAGCAGAAACCCTTGGCCCGAAAGGGTAGTCTTGAGGCTGCTGGTCCGGAGCCAGTGCAGGCCGGGGGCACAACCGGACAGATCAAGCGGTATAGCGAACGCGCCAGCAGGTGTGTGGACCGTGGGCCATTCTTTGATGAGGCGGCCGGAAGCGTCGAGGAGTTGGAATGCCAGGACGGCGTCACTGTTGAGCTGGCCGCGTAGCAGGCTGTTGCCAGACGTCGGGTTGGGCGAAAGGCTCCAGCCGCTTGTTGCCTGATTTTGCAGCCCAACGGGCGGTTCGTCGCTGCGCAGGCTGTCCTGGTAAGCGATGCGGCTGATCACTGATGCGCCCGCCACTTCCTGCACGTCAATCTGAAGCAACGGCATGCCGGACCCGGCACCAAGCCAGCGGTATTCGATGGTTTGGCGCGCCAGGACAAACTCGCCAAGCGATCCGCTCAGCGAATCGCGGATGTTTACAATCGATTTGTGCCGCAGTACTTCAAAACTTCCGAAAGGGGTGATCAGCGTTCCCCAGCCGTCCACTTCGCTTTCGCGCTGCCGCTCTTCGCGCAAGGCGGCAATGGTGGGCACTTCGAATTCAAAGGCGGAGGCGTCACTGTCCGTGTCGCCGTAATTCAGGGGAAAGGCCGCAATGCGATCGGCATCTTCAAAGGAGATAACAATCGGGATGCCGGTAAACAAGCCGGCAAGGCCAGTTTGGGAGAAGTTGCCGGAATTGCGTTGGTAAAAATTGAACGCATCGGTCAATTCCAATCCGGGGATTTCGGGAACCGAGACTTCTTGCGCCAAATTGGATGTTCCAAAAAGAAAAAAGTAAAGAATATTAGTTTCAAATGGAGTTACCCAGTTCTCTTCCGATTGGGACAACGGTTCCAAGAATGAAAAGTCCCAGGTAAAGGCCTCGCCGGTTGGCTCGGGATCCAGTGCGAGCAGGGTGTCCGCCAGGCTAAGCCGGAAGCTGGAGCCAGCGGCGGGAAAATCGGTGCTGTTGATGCTGATTTGCGCGGTTGCCGTGGCGCAGAATACTGCCAATAGGGTTGATAGAATGAAATTAACCTTCATGGATTAAAGATACGGAAGCAGGGCATGGAGGGTTTTGATGGGAATAGGCGGCGGTCCTGTGGTTCAGCTTTTTGCCCTCAGTGCTGCGCTGCCCGTTCCAACCGGTCGTTGATCGCGGCACCGAGACCTGCGTCTGGCAAGCGCTCGGCCAGGATGTAGTCCAGGGGTTCGGCATCCAGTTCGCGCAAGTAGCGAAACAGGTTGCGGGCAGCTTCTTCGGGGTCACCGCTAAGAGAGAGCAGACGACCGGTCATCCAGGGTCCTTCCGGTGGGGTTCGAAAGGCCAGGTAGCCCAAACGACGGCCAGGGTGCTCCCAGGCTAGCAGAGCCGGTTCTCCGAGCAGGAGCGGAGTGCGGGGGGCGTAATGACTGTTGAGCTGCCCGGGGGCGCGCGGATTGCCGCTCTGGTTCAGGGCCATTTGCACCGGACCAATAACGGCTTCAATCTGCTCACGCGATAAACCTCCGAGCCTGTACAGCAGCGGTTTATCGCCGTCAAAACCGACAATGCTGCTCTCCAGGCCTACACGGCAAGGTCCACCATCAAGCACCATAGCGATGCGGCCACTCAACTGATCCAAGACATGCTGGGCGGTAGTGGGGCTGATGTACCCAAAGGGGTTGGCCGAAGGAGCCGCAAGGGGTGCGTCAAGTTCGCGGAGTAACCGGAGCGTCAGCGGATGATCCGGCACGCGCACGGCGACTGTGTCCAAACCGCTCGTGACCAGGTCGGGAATGTTCGCCTGCCGAGGCAAAACCAGCGTCAGCGGTCCGGGCCAAAATGCGCGAGCCAACGCCAGCGCGGGCTCCGGAATGTCTTTTGCGACCATACCTAGGCGCTCTGCGGCTGCAATGTGCACGATCAGCGGGTCAAAGTGTGGCCGGTTTTTGGCCGCAAAAATGCGGGCAACGGCTCCCTCGTCCAGTGCATTTGCCGCAAGACCGTACACCGTTTCTGTGGGGATGGCCACAAGGTGACCCTGGCGAAGCAGGGCAACGGCTTCGGCGACGTCTTCAGAACAGCGGGTGTTCAGGGTTTGGCTCACAGCCTTAAAGTTCCGAAATGGTGGGCAATTATAAGAACCTTCTACAGGGATGCCGTCAATTTGTATTCACTGAAAAGGCTTAGTTTGGGGTGCCACTCAAGGGCATTGATGTGAAGAGTTCGATGTTGACGTCTGCAGGCCGTTTATGCCTGGGTTTTTTACTCCCCTTAATCGTTTCGTGTCGGGACTCACCAGAAACGATAATACCAACCATAAGCCCCCTCACCGAGTCGGTATACGCTTCTGTGATTGTAGAGCCGGAATTTCTTTATCAGGCCAATGCCAACGCTACGGGAATTTTGGATGCTGTGCTGGTGGAGGAAGGTGATTCTGTGGTCGCGGGTCAACTGTTGTTCAGGATTCGAAATGAGAATCCGGCATTGAATGTGAGCAATGCTTTGGCCACCGTTGAACTGGCCAGAGCGAACTTGCGGGGCAATCAAACGGTTCTGGATGATTTGCGAACCCAAATTTCGAATGCGCGATCGGTGGTTCGCAACGATTCGTTGAACTACGCCCGTCAGCGAAACCTTTGGGAGCAGAAGATTGGTTCAAAAAGTGATTTGGAAAAGCGCGCACTTGCTCTGGAAGGCTCCCGAAACAATCTGCGCCGGTTGCAGAATCAAGTGAATCGCACCCGCAATGACTTGCAGACTCAATTGGAGCAGGCGGAAAACAATTATAAATTGGCGCAATCAAACGCAGGTGAGTTTGCAGTACTCAGCCGGCTTTCAGGAACGGTCTATGATGTCTTTATTGAGGCTGGAGAGTTGGTGACCCCGCAAACAGCCTTGGCAACCATTGGCAGCAAGGAGGATTACCTGCTCAACCTTAGATTGGACGAAGTGGACATAACGCGCATTGCAGCGGACCAGAAGATTTTGGTCAATTTGGATGCCTATGGCAATGAGGTCTTTAATGCTCGTTTGACCAAAGTTTATTTAAAGAAAGATGAGCGCACGCAGACGTTCAAAGCCGAGGCTGTCTTTGAAACGGCGCCTCCTAAACTGTATTATGGACTGGCGGGCGAGGCCAATATTCTGATCACAGAAAAGGAAAAGGCCATGACCATCCCGCTGGTTTATTTACTTGAGGGAAATCGGGTAATTGCCAATGGCGACACAGTTTCGGTCACTACCGGAATTCGGAATTTGGAAAGGGTGGAAATTCTCTCAGGATTGGATGCGGCTGCTGTTTTAACAAAACCTAATTAGGTTGAACTGGTCTATTCTTTTGCGCATTTCCCAAAAGCACTTGCTTGCCCGGAAAAAGCAGACCACGGTTGCGGCGCTTGGGGTAACCTTTGGCATTGGCACCTTCATCATTCTGGTCAGTTTTATGACGGGCCTCAATGGTCTTTTGGATGGATTAATCCTGAACAGAACACCGCATATTCACCTGTTTAATGAAATCAGGCCCAGCGAGCACCAGCCCGTTGATTTAGCAGACGAATACAAGGAAGGAATAAATGTCGTGCACTCCATAAAGCCTAAGCAGAGCCTGAAGCGGGTGCATAATGCGCTTCCTATCATCAATTACCTGGAAGAATTGCCGGAAGTGAAAGGAGTAACACCGCAAGTGATGGCGCAGGTATTCTACATTTCCGGATCTATAGAGCTTAACGGTGTGGTCTACGGGGTCAATATTTTAGACGAAGAGCGCTTGTTCAACATGAGCGACTATATTGTTGAAGGCAGTGCCCGCGCTTTGGAAAATGATCAGAACGGTATCTTACTCGGGGCCGGTATCGCTTCAAAAATGTCTGCGAAACTGGGCGACAAGATTCAAATCAGTACCGTGGGAGGTGGTATTTTCCCTTTGCAGATTGTCGGCATTTACCAGAGTGGTTTGGCTGAAATTGATGATAAGCAAAGTTATGTTAATCTGGTCACTGCTCAGCGTATTTTAGGGGAGTCCAGAAATTACATTACCGACATCAATGTGAAGCTATACGATATAGAGAACGCTCCCCCTATGGCCGTGCGCTTGCAACGGCAGTTCAACATCAGGGCAGTTGATATAAAAAGTGCCAACGCGCAGTTTGAAACCGGGACTTCCATCCGCAACCTGATCACCTATGCAGTATCCATAACATTACTTGTTGTTGCGGGATTTGGCATTTACAACATTCTGAATATGGTTATTTACGAGAAGATGAATGACATTGCCATTTTAAAAGCGACAGGATTTTCTGGCAGGGATGTCAAATGGATTTTCATTTTGCAAGCTTTGGTCATCGGGTTTGTCGGGGGCGTCATTGGGTTGGTTGCCGGCTATTTCTTTTCTGTTTTAATCGATCACTCGCCATTTGAGACGGATGCCCTTCCCACGATAAAAACTTTTCCCGTCAACTTTAATCCGCTGTACTATGTGATCGGAATGGTGTTTGCTATGGTTTCTACCTTTTTTGCCGGCTACCTACCCGCCTTGCGCGCTGAGAAAATAGATCCGGTTGAAATTTTACGAGGCCAGTAAGATGGAACCTGTTTTAAAAGCTCAGGGCATCAGTAAATCCTTCACCGATCCGGTGGATTTTCAGGTATTGAAGGACATTAATTTCCAGGTGGAAAAGGGCGAGTTCGTGACCATTATGGGCAAGTCGGGATGCGGCAAGTCCACGTTGCTGTACATTTTGTCGACCATGGACCGGGATTATACTGGCAATCTGTTCCTGGAGGGAAGTAAGCTTACTGGCCAATCGCCCGCCGAATTGGCTAAGGTGCGCAACGAACACATCGGATTTGTCTTTCAATTCCATTATTTGCTGCCCGAATTTACCATCCTGGAAAACGTGATGTTGCCCGCGCAAAAGTTAGGCCGAAGAACCGCGGAGGAGATTCGTGCCGATGCGCTGGAGAAGCTGACCTTGCTGGATATAGCCGAGCAGGCAAATAAGCTCGCCAGCAGAATTTCTGGTGGACAAAAGCAGCGGGTTGCCATCGCCAGAGCATTAATCAACAACCCCATGATTATTATGGGTGACGAGCCCACGGGAAATTTGGACAGTCACAATGCGGACAACGTGTTTAACATTTTTAAGCAGCTTGGAAAGGAGCGGAATCTGTCGCTGCTTATTGTTACCCATGACGACGATTTTGCCAAAAAGACCGACCGGATTATTCGCATGGAAGATGGGCGGATTCTTGCCTGAATTGGCGGACTGTCTGCTTTTCGGCGAACTTGTTCAGCGCTCCCAATGCCCTTCGCCTGCTAACACAGTCATGCACTTGCCCAGTTTTTGCTGGTTGGTGATGCGATTCATAGGCACAAAAAAGACATCTGCCGCAACTTTTTCCGGGCTGAGCGCCACAGTAAAATAACCGTGTTGCGTAAAGTTTACCCAGCGGTGGTGAGGGTTAGCGCGATTGCGGATGAATTTGGGGGTGCCCTGGCTTAGCCAATCGCTCATGAGTGCCTGGTTGCTCAGCAATTGTCAGGTACCCCTTGACTGGCGCAGTTGCTCTTGGAGCCAGGCCTCCTGATGCAAACCAAGCACCGAAACCGAACCGTCCGGGTGCATTTCCGCGCCACGGAAGTAAAACATGTCCATCATGTGCAGATCGGCCACTCCGCCAAAAGAAAAGCTCCGGTACAGCCGCTCTGGGTGCAGCGAATCCGGCATGCGAATAGGCATATACTCGTAAAAGGCCTGGATTCCTTGGCCTATGTCGCTTTTATCCGGCACATCAATGTCGTGGTTGTATCAGGTGGCGGAAGGGTTTGGGCATGGACAAGGGAAATGAACCAGCAGAAGAGTGGAATGAAGAGGAGTTGGCGCATTGTGTTGGCTCGGAGGTATTGGTGCAATTTATGACCGGAGATCTATGATTTAACGAGTTTGATATCAAGGACAACGAGAGCAAATTGATTCGGGTTAAGACCAATTTGCACAGCAGTGCTTATCCAGTCTTCCTGAATTTGTCCAATGATTGCACCGCGGTGTTTACATTCTATAAAATATACTGTTTCTATTGGATTTACCGGCTTCCAGGCAACGACATCTGGTAATCCACTTCGTTTCTTCAGCCTTGCTGTTTGGCGAATGTTTGGCGAATTTCCTGGTCCAGTATTTGCAGCCAATTTGGCAATTCTGAAGCATTCAAGGTAAAAGGTCGCCAATTGTTTGGTATAGCTTTGGTTTGGTAAGATGTGATCCAATAGGCTTCAAAATCTTCCTTGCGGAACATCTTGGCAACCTCTATTTCACAACAACTGCAGTATGGCTGAGTTTCATCTATTGAACGTACTTGTTTCCTTCATGGGCTATAGGTTTCTTGAAAGAAAGTATGATTTTCAGTATGAATAGATTGAAACAATATAAAGAGAATATTTATTTTAGCAATCTCAAGTGGCTCGCCAATCCTTGGACTTTTTCGGTTTTTGGCCGCGAAGGGAACTACTTTAGCTCGGTCCAGTTGATCGATAATAGACATTAGTTGTTCGTTTTCTAGAGAAGGGAATTGTTTATAGCCCTCAAGTTCAGAGTTTTGGGCTTAGTTTTCTGCAAGTTAAATTGGCAGTTATGTCAGAGGGATTTTCTCATGGTGTTTTGTTAAATCTAATGAATACAATTAAGCACAAAATATATACATATAATAAAGTTGTGATTTTAATATGCTCTGGTATATTTCTATTTTCCCCGCTCACAGCACAAGTCAAGTTCGAACAGGAGCGCAGAATCACCGAGCAGGTCGTACCCGATTCTGCCCGCTTGGTCGTAGAAGCAATTTCGTCTGGTTCCCGAATCAAGTGGTACCAGGAACAGCGTTTGGAGGGGATCTCCTTTGAGGCCAAGTATGCATTGGAAGGCAGGCAATACAGTGTAGAATTCAATCAGCAAGGTGTTTTAGAAGATGTTGAAATTGCGCTTAAGTGGAAAGAAGTTCCCCAGCCTGCCTCGGTAGGCATGGAAGCTCACTTTGACAGCACTTACCTGAGGCATCGCTTGCGCAAAGTTCAAGAGCAACTTAGCGGAAGTTTGCCTGCCATCCAGGAACATTGGCAACAATGGTCTGCAACCAACCCAGTCGATGCTGGCGGAGGCGCAAACAGCCACATCCTGGTTATGGACACCTTGAAAAAGGTCATGCTGCGCTACGAAGTGGTTGTTCAAGTGCGCACCGCGGAAGGTCCGGCCCTCCACGAAGTGCTTTTTGATGAACAAGGGCGGATGCTGCAAACCGCAACCATTCTCCTCAGAAACACGGACAATCTTGCGTACTAAGCATTGGCTGTCCTTGGGCTGCTCATCTTGTTTGGCCCTATGCAGCCGGCGATTGCGCAAAGCAGTTTTGAGTTGGGATTTTTGCCAGCGATCAACATCAACCGCAAGTTTGACCAGGGTTGGGGTTTGAATGCGAAAGTGGAATCGCGGGCCCTGTTGCGGCAGCCGGCCGTGGATCAGGAAAGCGCATGGGATCCTGATTATGTGTTAACCGATTTTATTCTGCTGGGATCTCGAAAGGTAGGCCTTGCGCACAGCGTGGCAGCCGGCTATGTTTTGCGGTTGCGCCCTGGCGATAATGCTCACCGGACGGTTCAGCAATTCACAGCGGTGCAGCCGCTTACCGGTGTTCGCCTGGCGCACCGGGTTAGCAGCGACCAGACTTTTTCTGAGCAGGAGCCTCCGGTTTTCAGGCTGCGCTATCGCCTTGTTGCGGAATGGCCCCTTTCGGGGCAGGAACTTGACCCACGCGAACCCTACCTGAAATTGGGCAACGAATACCTGCAAGCCTGGCAGGCCAACAGCACAGACCTGGAAATACGCGCCATCCCAACCCTCGGCTACGCCTTCACCGACAACAGCAAAATTGAGCTTGGCCTGGACTACCGGGTCAACAGCTTTCTGAGCGGCAAAACAGAGCACACGCTTTGGACGGCCCTGCAATGGTTCATTACCTGGTAGCAGCGTGGCCTAAAGGCCTCACCAAAACTC
This sequence comes from uncultured Chitinophagales bacterium, assembly GCA_964429745.1. Taxonomy (GTDB): domain Bacteria; phylum Bacteroidota; class Bacteroidia; order Chitinophagales; family BACL12; genus WGOA01. The sequence goes on from CAYSDI010000053.1 coordinate 18,559, forward strand.
TAACCAGTCGAGCGCGAGCGTGGCATCGCTGTCGTTTGGCACAACCACCTGTACCCAAAGGGCATGTGCTTGATTTTCGGGCGAAGGGCCCGGCCGGTCCTGCGCTACTTTTTCGGGTGCGCTGGCTGCTCCCGCTGTGGAAAGAGCCCCCTTCGCCACCGCCCCACTGACCGCCGCCTGAACACTTTGCCATTGTGAAGACGCAGGTAATTCCACGCGGGCAATCACAGGCCCCCAGGGCTGATCCAACCGAAGGAGCAAGGTGGCCGGGCTTTCTGCTGCCAACACCCGCAGCCTTACAGAGTCAACCCCCTGGCCAAAGTCCAGGTACTTGAAGGCCGCCCGATCGCGGTGCCCGAAGCCGATAAGCCCTTCGCCCGACATGGAATCAGGTGCGAGCGACGCCTCAGACTCCGAAGCGTGTGGCAGCGGACCCACACGCCCCTGGCCGTGCAGCAGGCAAGCCAACCGGGCCTCAATGCGGCGATGTGCGGAAAGCGCCGGACCCAGCCCCTGCGAGGTCATTTCCACTTCGGCCACACGGCCTTCGGCATCAAACGCAATGGGCTCGGCGCAGGCCTTGCGCATACTCTGCGAGCTCTGTGTAGCCCGATGGTAGAATACAGCCCACTGCTCCCCTTCGGCGTCCAGCGGGGCGATGCAGCCGTGGTTGTTCCAAGTTGCCGGATCGCAACCGTCGTTGTCAATTAATACACCGCCAAAAGCGTAAGGTCCGAAAGGCTGACGGCTCCAGGCCCAGGCCAGCCCTGTAGGCCGGTCTGCGCGGCCCATGTAGGCGTAGACCAGGTAGTAAAGGCCATTGCGCTTGGCCATGGACACCCCTTCGTGAAAACCGTGTTCGCGCTCCGTGAGCAGGTCTTTGACCAGGGTCGCGCTGTCCAGCGATCGGCCATCGGGTTGCAGGCGCGCCATCTTGACGCTGAACTGGCCCCAGAGGTAGTAAACGCTGCCGTCGTCGTCGCGGTAAACGGCGGGGTCAATTTCGGCATACCCCAGCGTGGGCAAGGGTTCCCCGCCGGTAAAGGGTCCCAGTGGTCCGGACGCTGTGGCCACACCTTCTGCGTTTACCCGATCCGGTTGGCAATAGTAAAGGGTCCACCCGTCTGGCCCAGGCAGCCAGTCGGGTGCAAACAAGATGCGGTCGTTGTAGGGCACGCCATCGATTTGCCCATCCACACCTCCCGGCCCTTGGCCCGCTGAAGAAAACACATCAGGGTGCCAAGTCCAGGTCAGGCCCAGGTCACGCGAGGCCAGCACTGCATAGCGGGTAGAGCAATAGCCGTCGGCCTCCACGTCAACCGAACCGATGGCGTAGAGCGTGCCATCAGCCCCCATGCGCACGGCCGGATCAGCCAGAAACCGGCCTTCGGGCGTCAGCGGGTTTTGGGCGAAAACATTCACAGCAGCGAGCAGCACTATCATCGCCACCAGGCCCAATCGCCGGGCTTCTGGGAATGCGTTCATCCGGTTCATGCAGCAAAACAACGGATGCCCGTAATTTTCCGGCCATGAACCGCCAATTTTTGTTTGCTGTGTGGATATTTTGCGGTCTCGCCACGGCTGCGCAACCCCCTTCGACCTGGCATTACCCGGACTCGCGGCCGCTGACGCGCTGGTGGTGGTTCGCCGACACGGTGCAGCACGCCGATGTCCGCGAGCAATTGCGCTGGTTGCAGGCCAACGGCTTTGGTGGTGTGGAGCTTGCCTTTGTGTACCCCTACGCGGGCAAAACGGACGCGTCACGCCATGCCTACCTGGGCCCGGAATGGGCGGAGTCCGTGGCCTATGCGCAGCACTGTGCCGATAGCCTGGGGTTGCAGCTTGACTTTACCTTTGGTACCCTTTGGCCTTTCGGTGGAAGTTTTGTGCCGTCGCGCGACGCATCGCGCACTTACGGGGATACGGCTACGGCGCAATTTCTGCGCTTGTCCTGGGAGCATCCCGTGCGGGGCCGCGTGCTCAATCACCTGGACGCTGATGCGTTTGACCGGTATGCGAACAGGATGGTAAAGGGCTTGCAGCCCGCGCTGGAACAAGCCAGTGGGCAAGGCCGCCAGACCGGCTGGTTTTGTGATTCCTGGGAGGTTCACTCGGAAAAACTTTGGACGGCCGGTCTGGACAGCCAGTTTGCGGCGCGCTTTGGGTATGACGTCAACCCCTGGATGGACTCCTTGTACCGCGCCGGCTCGGAGGCCGTGCTGTACGATTACCGAAGTCTGGTGGCGGAACTGGCGTTGCAAGGCTTTTATAGGCCCTTCGCCCGAAAGGCTGCAGAGCATGGGAGCTTTTCGCGCGCGCAGTGCGCCGGTGCACCTGTGGACTTGCTTCAGGCTTATGCCGCAGTGGATGTGCCCGAGTCGGAGGCGCTGCTTTACCCGCCTTCGTTCAGCAGAATTCCCGCTTCTGCGGCCGCGTTGAGCGGCAAGGTTGATGTGAGCGCGGAGACGTTCACCTGCCTCTACGGTTGGAAGCGCTGGCCTGGTCCGGGCCAGCACCAGGGTCGGGAGGACGTGCGCGATTTGAAGTTGCTGGCCGATGCGCTGTTTGCCAACGGGGTAAACCAGATGGTTTGGCATGGTATGCCCTTCAACACGCCACCGGATACGCAGCGCTTTTTTGCCTCTGTGCATGTGGGTCCGGATGGGCGTTTGGCGGCCTCGCTGCCGTCGTTTAATGCCTACCTGCAGCGGGTTAGTGCTGCACTCAAAGAGGGAAAGGCCGCGTCGCAAGTGGCGGTGTATTTACCGCTGGAAGACGCCTGGCGCGCTGGCGAGTACCCGGAGCCTTTGGCGAGCCATCCGGGTTCCTGGGCGCAGTTCGAAATGCGCTATGTGCAACCTGCGGCAGCGTTAGCTGGTCATCAGCCGTTGTGGGTGTCCCGACCCTTCCTGGAGCAGGCGCGGGTGGAGGCGGAGCGTTTGTTGATCGGCGAGCAGGTGTTTTCCGCGCTGGTGGTGGATGTGGCTTTTTTGGATGCGGCTTCGCTGGTGGTGTTGGACCGACTGGCGGCAGCCGGTTTGCCGATTGCGATGCTGCAGGTTCCTGCGAACCCGTCTGCAGTAGCGCGGGCAGCGTATGCTTCGGATTTAGCGCGGCTGCTGGCGCGGCCGTCGGTGGTGCGGGCACTGGAGGATTTGATGTTGCCACCGCCGTTGGTGCGGGGGGTGGACCTATTTTGGGCCCGCGACCTCGGCGACCGTTTGCGCGTGTTTGTTCCCCATCCAGACGCCCATACCATTAAGTATCCTATGGAACTGGGTCAGGCTGCGAAAGCCCTTCCCCGGAGGGAAAGCATAACAATTCAGGCTTTTGGAAATCAAGTAACCCTAACGCTGGATTTTGAACCTGCGCAAAGTTTTTTGGTGGATTTACACCGCAGCGGAGCCGTAACGTACGCGGTTCTGCCGAGGGTTGAGGAATAAAATTGACTTATTTATGCGATTCTTTTGGTTTTTTGGATTGTAGGTGTATATTTGAATGATATGGGTTGAAAAAAATCTTGTGCTATGAAAAATAACTGTTTAAACATTGCATATTCATTAATATTTAACGCCGTGTGTGTGTGTGTCCGCTAGGGGCCTCCGCACAGAATGACCTCAACCTGTATCAGGATTTTACTGGGGATTCTGCAAGTTTATTTGATGATGTTGGTGCCAATTGCTCAGCAGCGCTTGATGGGGAGTATCAGTGGTACTGGGATGAGCGGCCAGCGTCTATACCTTTTTGGTTTACAGATACCCTGCCCTGGAGTGGTTTGTATCGCTCCTGGCGCATAGAAGCGGTATCCTTTCCTTTTGTAACGGACAAACCACGCACACTTGCAGCGGATTCGGTAACTCGGCTTTTAACAGCCGTATTTGATACCCTAAACTACCCTCTTACCAGAACGGGCAACCTCAATGGGCAACAACTTGGGCCTCCGGCAAGTTATGCAGTAGACATCAATGAGCCTTTAACGCTGGCCTCCAATTCTTTTACTTCAAATGCACCAGCCTCTTTTGGCACAAAGTTTTTGCCGCACACCATTCTGCGGCACACCCTATACATCCACGCTACAGACCATCCCAATTCTCGCAAGGTTGATTCCATAGCCTTTATTGTTGACCTTACCAGAGGAGGAATGCGACGCTATCCATTTCGGGATGTGAATTTCGAGGGCTCCGGTGGTGCAGGTGTTCATGATGTGGCAATACGAATGGAAGTCATTCTCCCGGACTCTCTTGAAGCGGCGGGCAATGCACTAAACACCCTGAATTACTTTCCAGGTTCTGTTGATTTTACCCCATTGACCGACGAATTCGAAGACGTGTATTGCAATATTCCCTCTCCACATTGTGATTACAGCAGCAATGAGCCGGTTGATTATGCAAGGCCGTCAGATTATTCGTACCTCAGGATCCGGCTTCAAATGCAAGAGGGTTGCAGGTTGCCTGCTGGTTTTCAGGAAGATACGGTCGATCCTGATTTGTTGATAAAAACCCAGGGCATACTGCACCACTACTTTGTAGAAGAAAATTTGGATCTGACTAAGATTAATTCAACAGAAAGGAAAATTTACAATCCGTCACAGGTGTATATTGAAGCCGACAGCCTGGTCTTTCCCTCAGGCTACACTTTCCAAACCGTCCGGGGCGTTTACGCTACCGAAGCCGAAGTTGACACTTCTTCCTGGTGCGAACCTGAAGGCGTTCCGGCGCAGTCTGTCATCGTACCGACAGATTTAGAGCTTTCCCAGTACATTTTACGGTCTGGCAGTAGGGTATTTGTGCAGCCATGCGTCTATTTGTATGACATGGTTATTCGCGTGGACAGCGGTGCGGTTTTTTCCTTCTATCCGGAAGGCACCTATGGGAACTACATGCTGGTTAATAACGGAGGCACGATTGATTCGCTGAGCTACAACGGTTTGTGCAACAACTGCCGTTGCGTGCAGGAATACACCGTTGCCAACAATTACAACGTAACGGATAATACAACGGTGAATTATGATGCTACAGTCAACGGCTTGATCCGCGTAAAGCCGGGCAATGTGTTGAACATTCGAAACTGTACCGTTCGTTTCTCAGATTCAGACCGGGTAGGCAAGCGTTCGGGCATTGTGGTGGAGCCGGGCGGAAAGTTGCTGTTGGATAATGCGTTGCTAACCTCATTAGACTGTGACCGCCTCTGGGACGGCGTTGAAGTGGAGGGCGACCCGGACATCGTTTCGCCTTTGGCCACCACAGACAACCAGGGCGGTGTGCGGATGATCAATGGAGCGACAATATCCCGCTCCAGGGTTGGCCTCTACGCCGGGGGCTTTTGCCCGGATGGCATGTTTTGCCCGGAAGATGTTACGTATGCAGGCGGCTATGTCGAAATTGACTCGGCCCACTTTCTGAACAACCGCATTGACATCAAGTTTGCGGCGTACAATGGGCCGCATTTGGGCTATATCCGCAACGCTACTTTTGCTACCACCATCAAGGAGAAGTACCTGTTTGAAGGAGATGTTCAAATAGAGCACGTTGTTGCGGATAATCGCTCCGGGGTTCGCATTGCCCAAAGCACTTTTTCGAACGAGTTGTATGACCAATATCCGGATTACCGCCGGGGAACCGGCATTACCGCGATCAATTCATCGATTACGGCCGACAGTTGCGCGTTTTCGGGTCTGACCAGAACAGCAGATGTCTATACCTTTTCAGGATTGAACAGAAGGCTGCATTTTACCAACAACACGATTGCGGAGACTTATTTTCCGGTGACGGTGCGGGGTGGAAGACTGGATCGCGTGGTAGGGAACACCTTTTCTGTGCCAACGCTTCAGTACATTGATGAGGACATTCCTCCCATGTATAGTCCCTTGGTTATAGACTCCAACTATGCGGTGTATCTTTTAGGAAGCCAAATGTTCCGTGTAGCCGACAACAAGTTTTTGAGCGATTCGATGAGTGCGGATAATTATCCCTATGCCATGGCTATGCGAAACAGCGGTCTTGGCGGTGGCTCCAGTTTTTTTAATCGCCTGCAAGGTTATGCCATTGGCATCCAGACGGAAGGGGACAACCGGCACGTTTTGCTGCGCTGTGATACGCTTGAATCCCAAAGGAACACGGATTATCGGTTAAATCCCCTTCATGAGGAAGCGCTTTTGCTGGATACCCTGGCGGATTTTGGATTCATCTGTGATCAAGGTGGTACGGCAAACAACATCTTTCTGGGGAGCAGTTACAACATTTCTAAGGAAGTGGTGAATCCGGTATATTATGCGAGTGGGCAGCCGGGTTTAACTTATCCTGGAAGTTCAAAACATAATTTAGGAAGTGATCTTGTAGAATGTGAAATGGGTGAGAAAGACCTGCTTTCCTGCCCAAGTTTACTGGACTGCTGGCTTGTAGACTGCGAAGGCATGGCTACTGTTATTCTCGACACTTTAATTGAGACTACTGACACCATAATTTTTTCTCCGCTTCGCATGCATGCCTACCAGGAGCTATTGAGTTACGCTTTAGACCAGTTGGATAGCCTGGAATTTGCCGAGGCCATATTGGAGGCTGAAGGGTCGCTGTGGGCCAAAAGACTTCTGCTTCCTCATTACTTGGAGACAGGACAGTTGAGTGCCGCTGCTCAGATGCTCAGTGATTTGGATGTCTACCAGGGTCATCCCTATGACGAGGCAGAGAATGCGCAGTACTACAAGCTATATGGCGCAGTTTACACCACCTATGCGGCTGGAAAGACCCTCCAGGAAATGACGGCCACCCAACGCAACAAAGTGGAGCAAGTGGCACAAACCCCTTACGGAGTGGGCTTTGCAGCCCAAGCCATTCAGGCACATAACATGGGTAAGCGCTTTCATCGGATACCGGATTCTAGCCCTTCTCCTCAGCCGA
>CAYSDI010000054.1:0-12380 GCA_964429745.1 uncultured Chitinophagales bacterium
GGCAGGAGGCGCTGGAGCATCGGCAGCATGCTGCGCTGACGAAACGGGAGCGGCAGCGGCAGCGGCGGCGGCAGAGGAAGAGGAAGAGGAAGAGAGAGAGCCGGATTCAGGTGCTGTGGAAGCCATGTGCACAAAGGTAAGAGCGGCTGGCAAATGGTACCGGGTGGCGTGTTTTTCCCTTTTTTGAACCGCCTTACTATGCTTACCTTTGCGGTCGAATTTGAGGGCGGTTGTGGAGCGGGCAGAGTCCCCTTCGCCCGTTTGCGATCAAAAACTCCTCTTTAACATGTCCCAGTCGAACGTTGGTAAGATTAAGCAGGTCATTGGCGCCGTGGTAGACGTCAGTTTTGAAGGCGAAGGCGTCAAGCTGCCCGAAATCATGAACTCGTTGGAAGTGACCCGTGAAAACGGCGAAATTCTGGTGCTCGAGACCCAGCAGCACCTGGGCGAGGACGCCGTTCGGACCATTTCTATGGACTCCACCGACGGTTTGGTCAGGGGAATGAAAGTGGTGGATACGGGCAAGGCTATCGCTATGCCCATTGGCAACCACATCAAAGGCCGCCTTTTTAACGTGGTGGGCGAAGCCATCGACGGTTTGGGCCATGTAAGCAAGGAGAAAAGCGCTCCCATTCACCGCAAACCCCCATTGTACGAAGACTTGGCCACCGATACCGAGGTGCTCTTTACAGGCATTAAGGTTATTGACCTGATTGAGCCCTACGCCAAAGGCGGTAAAATTGGTCTGTTTGGGGGTGCCGGGGTAGGCAAGACTGTGCTTATTCAGGAGTTGATCAACAACATCGCCAAAGGTTACGCCGGTCTGTCAGTGTTTGCTGGTGTGGGCGAGCGCACCCGCGAAGGAAACGACCTGATGCGCGAGATGATTGAAGCCAACATCGTGCGCTACGGCGAGAAATTCAAGCACTCCATGGAGGAGGGCGGTTGGGACCTGAGCCTGGTGGACAAAAAGGAACTGGAACAGAGCCAGGCCACCTTCGTGTTCGGCCAGATGAACGAGCCGCCCGGTGCCCGCGCCCGCGTGGCCCTGTCCGGGTTGACAGTTGCGGAATACTTCCGCGACGGCGAGGAAGGTGACACCACCGGCCGCGACATTCTCTTCTTTATTGACAACATCTTCCGCTTTACACAGGCGGGGTCTGAAGTATCGGCCTTGTTGGGTCGTATGCCCTCTGCCGTGGGTTACCAGCCCACGCTGGCCACCGAAATGGGCCTCATGCAGGAGCGGATTACCTCCACCAAGCGCGGATCCATCACCTCAGTACAGGCCGTTTACGTGCCCGCTGACGACTTGACGGACCCTGCGCCAGCCACCACCTTTAGCCACTTGGACGCCACCACCGTGCTCAGCCGTAAAATCGCCGAGCTCGGCATCTACCCCGCCGTGGACCCCCTGGACTCCACCAGCCGAATCCTGACCGAAGAGATTGTCGGAGCCGAACACTACCGCTGCGCCCAGCGCGTCAAGGAGATTCTCCAGCGTTATAAAGAGCTCCAGGACATTATTGCCATTCTGGGTATGGAGGAATTGTCGGAAGAAGACAAGCAGGCGGTGCACCGCGCACGCCGCGTTCAGCGCTTCCTCAGCCAACCGTTCCACGTAGCTGAGCAATTCACGGGCCTTAAAGGCGTTTTGGTCCCTATTGATGAAACCATTCGCGGCTTCAACATGATCATGAACGGCGAAGTGGACCAATACCCCGAAGCAGCGTTCAACCTGGTGGGCAACATCGAGGAAGCTATTGCCAAAGGCAAGAAAATGATAGCCGAAAACCTCTGATCATGCAAGTAGAAATCCTCACCCCAGCCGGCCAGGTCTTTCAGGGCGAAGCCGATTTGGTGCAGCTTCCCGGCGTTGACGGGCTCTTTGAAGTGCTCAACAATCACGCCCCCATGATTGCCGCTCTGGCCGCGGGCCGCATCAAGATGGCCAAAAGTGGGGTAGAGTCGTTCTACACCGTTCAGGCGGGCTTCGTAGAGGTGCTCAAAAACAAAGTGGCTATTTTGGTCGAAGGGGCGCAGGCTGCGTAATGCAGGGTACCCGCAAGCCCTGCAAGAAGGCCACAGACAAGGCTTGCCCAAATTTTTACACCGGAGTTTGCGTGCCGTAAAGGAGGATGCAAAATTTTGGGCGCAACGCAGGATATGGGCTTTTTACGGCTGCAGGAGGTAAAATTCGCCGTCGGCGATGGTAATATCCGGCTCACCGGTCTCCACCACCACCCCGCTGAACGTACCGCGGGCGAAGCCCACGCCAATTTCGCTCAGATTGATGGTCGCATTTCCCCCGGCGGAGCCTGAACTGAACAGGGTACCGCCTTCTACGGCGTAGCCAAAAAGTGCTGCTGGGATGAAGCTGCCGGGTCCGGGAGCCTCTGTGTAAATGCCTTCGGCGATGGCTGTGGGCCAGAAGATTTGCAGCACCATGTTACTTTCTGTCTGAGCACCGGAGAAGGAAGCATTGCTAAAGCCAGTAGTATTGTTAAAAACAGCATATGTACTTTCGCTGTATTCCACCTGAACGCCATTGGCCTTAAAGCGCATGAAGTACTCAGGGCCATCCGGTAATTTTTCTTTTTTGCAGGCCACCGCGCCGGTCAGGAGCAACGCAAGCAAGGCTAAACGGAGGGGTCTGGCGGAGGAGAGAACGGAGAGCTTCATGCCTTAAAAATAGCTGTTTGCGCAGAAATAGCTGTTTCCGGGCCAAGGGCCTTCTTTGCGTTCGGCAAACCCTGCTGAACCAGCCCGCAGCCCGCCGCCCGCAAGCCCGCCGCAAGCCCGCCGCGAAACCGCCACCAAAGCGCCTACCAAAAGCGCTGCCGCTGGTTGCGGAGCTGCAACAGTCCCTGTTCAGAATAAACCGACACCGCACCGCTCATCAGCCATTCGGGAGCGGGGAACGGAAGCACTCCTCCACCCAACAGGGCCTTGGTCTCCGGGCGGAGCGCGTTTAAATCGCCGCTGGCGCGCCAGGCTTCGTTAGCCCAGACAAACTGGGCCTCAACCGGCTCGCGGAAAAGACGTTTTCCACTGCGCAGATCGGTGATTTCCAGCCAACCGCTCAGCACTGCGCTTTGCAGTTGCTTGGTCTGAACCACATTAGCGGTTATGGTTTCGATTTTTGGCACAGAAATCCAATTGCCTGTGCTGTCTTTGACCAGGCGCGTGCCTTCAATCGTGATGTCGCGGCTTTCGGTGGTGTGCAATTCTTGTTGCCACGGAGGCAGGAGCTGGCTGCGCAGAACGCCAACGGTAACCTTGAAATCAGCCTGGATCCTGCCGGCTGCACCGCCAGCCCTTTCCCCCAGCATTTCCGGACCGGCGTAATAGACCCAAGGCTCTTGCAGCGGGGCCAGGTCCGTGTAGCGCAAGGCGTCCCAAAGCGCGGGAGGCAAGAGATAAGGGTGCTGCTCCCATTCCACCAGAACGCGGTCGGTGCCCAGTTGAGCGGCTTCTGCCAGCAGCCGTGAACTTTCCAGGTAGGGGCCATAGTCGCTTTCAAGACGGTGAAGCAAGCTCCAAGCTTCTCGAGCGTCGTTTTTTAGACCGGTGGCCAAAAAGCGCTCGGCCTCCGTGTAGTAGTATTGAGATGCTTGTTGGCGGGCTTCTGCAAGCGGTTTCACCAGGTCGGGAACGTTCAGGTTGGCATAGCGCCCTTCTGAAGTTATGTACAGGGGAAGGAAGGGCTTGATCCTGTTACCGCGGTACTGCATGGTCTCGTAGCGTCGGACAATTTCGGGCCAGCGGTCCTGCCGCTGCTCGGTTTTCAGTTGATTGATGGCCGACATTTCCCGATCCAAGGCCAAATTGTAGGCATCTTCCAAAATCAGGGCGTGCTCGTCGCTGACTTTGCCTTTGGCGAGCTTTTGAAGTGCCTGCTCAAAGGCCACGTCGTAATTGCCCTGAAGCAAATGGCGCTCGGCCGAGCGGCAAGAGAGCACCAAAACAGCTAACATCAGGAGCAGCGGGTAGAGGGTCGTTTTCATAGGAACCTTTGGGTAGCGCAGGCAAATAACGGGCCGTTTTTTTGCGCAACAATTTAGTCTTTTAACACATGCAAAACCGTTGCATCGGCCTATTTGGAGGAATTCTAAACAGGGCGCAAAAAAGCCTCCAAAAATGTTGATAATCAGCGCATTTGTGGACCTCAACTTTTTTTTAAAATTGCATGGGCAATAAGGGTGTACGCATGTACCTTTGCCGTGGATTTTAACAAGCCTCTAATGAGGCAGATTCGAACGCCAAAACAGACTGATCGTGCATTCAGCCAGTAGCCTTCTACCCGGGCGAATCCCTCTTTTTCTCACGACCCTCCTCCTCGGACTAACACTGACCACTACGCGCGCCTATGCGGGTGTTGTCGAAGGTCAGGCGCTCTACGAAGCCAACTGTGCACGGTGCCATCAGCCCTACCGCAGGGGCACGGGTCCTGCACTGTACGGGGCGACCGAAAGATGGACGGATTCTACCAACCTTTACGCGTGGATTAAAAACTCCACGGCCTACCTCAAAACAGGTGATCCCTACGCGGTTGCCTTGTACGAGGAGTACCAGAAGTCGGTGATGCCCGCATTCCCGCAGTTTGAGGATACGGACATCGCCAGCATTTTGGCCTACATGAGAAGCTGGCCGGCGGAATCCACCACCGCAGCGGTGCCGGGAGCAGCAGGCGGACCGTCCAAGCCCGCTATTGATCCGTCGGTGCTCGTGATCATTCTGGTCTGCTTGGTCTTTATCGCGTGGTTGCTCGGGCAGGTGTCGTCCTTCCTCCGGAAACGGGTATCGGAAAAATACCATGAAAGCGTTCCCGAGCCTGTGCCGCTGTTGCAGCGTCCAGGCATGAAGCCCTTGTTTGGCATGGCCGCTTTTGTGCTGGTGTGTTTCCTGGGCTACTCAACCTACGACGGGGCAACTGCCATTAACAGGCAGGAGAATTACATGCCCGATCAGCCCATTGCCTTTAGCCACGCCATTCACGCCGGAGCCAATAAGATTGACTGCCGCTATTGCCACGTGGGCGCTGAAAAAGGTAAGTCTGCGGTCATTCCTTCCATGAACGTGTGCATGAACTGCCACTACGATGTCAAGGAAGGGCAGCAATACGGCACCACAGAGATCGCTAAAATATACAAGTCGGTTGGGTTTAATCCGGAGAACAACACCTACACAGGCGAACAGGAGCCGGTGGAATGGGTGCGCATCCACAACCTGGCCGACCACGTCTACTTCAACCACGCGCAGCACACCATGGTAGGCGGCATCGAATGCCAGACCTGCCACGGACCCGTGCAGGAAATGGAGGTGATGTACCAATACCAAAGCCTTTCGATGGGCTGGTGCATCAACTGCCACCGCGAAACCGAAGTCAAATTTGCCGCCAACGCCTTTTACGGCGATTACGAACAGTTGCACCAGGATCTGGCTAGCGGAAAGTTGGATGCCGTTCACGTGAGCGACATCGGCGGCACCGAATGCCAGAAGTGCCATTACTAATTCTGCCTTCACTTTTTCCGGCGGCTTTTCTGCCGTCTTCGCCAAGCTTCCATGGAAAGCAATACTTACTGGACCAGCCTTAAGGAGCATCAGCCGCAAGGAGCGGCTGCAACGCCCGACGAATTCAGCGAAGAGCTTCCTGTCGTGGACGCCTTCGCAGGCGACAGCAACCTTACAGCCGGACGCCGCGACTTTTTGAAGATGCTCGGTTTCAGCATCACCGCCGCAACACTGGCTGCTTCCTGCGAAGCGCCGGTGCGCAAGGCCATTCCCTATGTCATCAAGCCGGAAGACGTAACCCCTGGCATTGCCACGTGGTACGCGTCAACCTTCATGAACGGCTCGGACTGGTGCCCGATTTTGGTCAAGACCCGCGACGGGCGACCGATCAAAATTGAAGGCAACCGCTTTTCTTCCATTACCCAAGGGGGGGTGGACACCAAGGCGCTGGCATCCGTGTTGGGTTTGTACAACAACAAGCGCCTTCGCCAGGCGATGCGGGGGGGTGGGGGAGGCAAGCTTATGGCCACCACTTGGGAAGAAGCCGACACCGCCATTACCGGCAAGCTCAGCGCCAATCCCAACCTGCGTATCGCCATTCTGACGCAGACGGTTTTAAGCCCTTCCACCAAAGCAGCCGTGGGCCGCTTTCAGCAGGGTTACCCCAATACCATACACGTTGCCTATGATCCGGTTTCGGAACACGGAGCGTTAGAAGCCAACGCGGCCATGTTCGGCAAGCGCGCGCTCCCGGACTACCGTTTTCAGGATTGCAACGTCCTGGTCAGTTTCGGAGCCGATTACCTCGGCAGTTTCGGTTCCTCGATCAAAAACCAAAAAGGTTGGGCCGCGCGCCGCAAGCCTACCCCGGAGAAGCCCTACATGCTTCGCACGTATCAGTTCGAATCGTGGATGTCCCGCAGCGGCTCCAATGCCGATTACCGCGTGCCGATGTCCGAGCGCAAGGTGACCGCCGCCCTCCTTCAATTACACGACCTCCTTGCGTCAAAAACTGGTGCTGCTGCCCTTGGCGGTGCTCCAGCGTTGAACGATGAAACGGCTGACAAGCGCCTGCGCGCAGCCGCTGATGAATTGCTGGCCAACCGCGGGTCTTCCGCCGTGCTCTGCGGCATGAACGATGTGGATGCGCAGTCGGTGTGCAACAGCATTAACAGCATGTTGGGCAACTACGGCAAAACACTGCGCTGGGATCGCGCCAGTTTGCTCAAGCAGGGCAACGATGCCCGTTTGGCCGAGCTGATGAACGACATGAAGGCCGGTAGGGTTGACCTGCTGCTGATCAACGGTTGCAACCCGGCGTACGATGTTCCCGGTTTTGCTGAGGCGCTGAGCAAAGTGACCACCAAGGTTGCCGCCAATTATTCGGCTGACGAAACCGCCAGCCTTTGCGATTTTGTGCTTCCCGAGCACCACATTTTGGAGAGCTGGAATGATGCAGAGCCTTTTGTCGGGGTTTACAGCCTGGCACAGCCCACCATCAGCCCGCTGTTCCAAACCCGTCAATTCCCCGAGACCCTGCTGAAATGGGCAGGCGCGCCAGAAAGCTGGTACGATTTTATCGTAGCCAATTGGAAAAGCACGGTCCTGGCTGGCGAAATGAGCCCGGAAGCAGCCTGGACCAACGCCCTGCAACACGGGGTTTACGAGCGAAATGGCAGTTTTGCGGGTGCAACTTCGATGCTGGCTTCCGCTCCTTTGGCTGCTGCCGCCGCCTCACCTGCCGCCTCTGCTACGCCAGTTGCTGCCGCCGCTGTTCCGGCAACAGACCCCAGTGCCAACCTGGCCGGCGAAGACCGCGTTTTCGCCGCAACGGGCAGCGTTTCTGAGGCCGCTTCCCGCCTGCGCCAGAAAATCAGCGCATCCGGCGACACAGAAGTGGTGGTTTTTGAAAATGCCGTCATCGGAAACGGAACCTACACCGACAACCCCTGGTTGCAGGAGACGCTCGATTCCATCACCAAAGTGTGCTGGGACAATTACGCCATGGTCAACCCGGGATGGGCCCGCGAGCAGGGGCTCGGCGATGGCGACCATGTGAAACTGACCACTAGCGCCGGCAGCATTGTTGTGCCGGTGTTGTTGCAGCCTGGTCAAGCTAAGGGAACCTTCGCGGTGGCCCTGGGCTATGGCCGCACAGCGTCGGGACACCCTTCCACCGACAACGGGGCCAATGCCTATAAACTTTTGGGTGCCGATCGCAACTCCTGGGGTGTTGCAACCTGGGCTAAAGAGGCTGGAAACACGGAGTTTGCCCGCAACCAGGTGTACGATTCGCTGTTCGACGATTCCAAGAAAAAACGCCCGCACGTCAAGGAAACCACGCTGGAGGAGTACGCCAAAGACCCGATGGCCGGCAACCGCGACCGCGAGGAGATTCTGGTGCACCTCAAGTCGTTCTACCCGGACCGTTTTGCCAACAAAAACGGTTTTCACTGGGGAATGGCTGTGGACCTGAACTCCTGCATCGGCTGCGGCGCTTGCCATGTGGCCTGCCAAAGCGAGAACAACATTCCGGTGGTGGGCAAGAAGGAAATGGCCCGCAAGCACGACATGCACTGGATCCGAATTGACCGCTACTACGCGGGGTCTGAAGACAACCCGGAAGTGGTGTTCCAGCCCATGATGTGCCAGCACTGCGACCAGGCTCCGTGCGAAAACGTCTGCCCGGTGGCCGCCACCAACCACAGCTCAGAAGGCCTCAACCAAATGGCCTACAACCGCTGCATTGGCACTCGCTACTGCGCCAACAACTGTCCCTACAAGGTGCGTCGTTTCAACTGGTTCGACTACATGGGCGCTGATTCCTTCGGCGACTTCAACGACATGGACCCGATGAAGCAGGGCAAAGAGAAGGGCCAGCTGTCGGACCTGACGCGGATGGTGCTTAACCCGGACGTTACGGTTCGCTCGCGCGGGGTCATGGAGAAGTGCTCCTTCTGTGTGCAGCGCATCCAGGAAAGCAAGCTCAGCGCCAAAATGGACGGCCGCGCATTAATTGACGGCGACATTAAAACGGCCTGCCAGACGGCTTGTGCTACGGGTGCAATCACCTTTGGCAACCTGTATGACAACAGCAGCCAAGTGTACCAACTCTCTGAAAACAACGACCGGGCCTTCCGCGTCATTGAAGAATTCCATACGCTTCCTTCGGTTACTTACCTGACCAAAGTGCGCAACAAGAAACCGGCAGACCACATCCATTTGGTGCCTTTTGAGGGCACGTTGGACCAGGCCTGATTCCTCATAACCCGCGAATCGCACATAAACGATAGCCCATGGGTCACGCATTTGTTTCTCCGATCCGCGAGCCGCTGATCACCGGTCGAAAGACTTACAAGCAGATAACTGACGATATCTGCGGACCGGTAGAAGGACCGCCCACCAAAGCCTGGCTTGCGGCCATTTCTTTCACCGCAGTGGTGGCCCTTATTGGGTTTGCCACCATCGGGTATTCTATTTTGTATGGTATTGGTACCTACGGTCTGGACCGAACGGTGGGATGGGGCTGGGACATCACCAACTTTGTATGGTGGGTGGGTATCGGCCACGCCGGTACGCTGATTTCCGCCATTTTGCTGCTGTTCCGTCAGAAATGGCGCACGGGGGTTAACCGCTCGGCAGAGGCCATGACCATTTTTGCGGTGATGTGCGCGGGTATGTTCCCGCTCATTCACATGGGCCGCATCTGGCTGATGTTCTTTGTGTTTCCCTATCCCAACTCGCGCGGACCGCTGTGGGTAAACTTTAACTCGCCGCTGCTCTGGGACGTTTTCGCCATTTCGACCTACTTCACGGTGTCCCTGCTGTTCTGGTACGTCGGTCTCATTCCCGACCTGGCCACCGTGCGCGATAGGGTCACCGGAAAATGGCAGAAAAAATTATACGGTATTTTCAGTTTCGGGTGGCGCGGTTCGGCCAAGGAATGGCAGCGTTTTGAGTCGCTTTCGCTTATTTTGGCCGGTTTGGCTGCTCCGCTGGTGCTCTCGGTGCACACGATCGTGTCCTTTGACTTTGCTACGTCGGTGATTCCGGGCTGGCACACCACCATTTTCCCGCCCTACTTCGTTGCAGGGGCTATTTTCTCCGGTTTTGCCATGGTGCTCACGCTCATGCTGGTGGCGCGCAAGCTGCTCAAACTGGAGGACTACATCACTATCGCCCACATCGAGTCCATGAACAAGGTGATTGTGCTAACCGGCTCTATTGTCGGGGTGGCCTACATCACCGAGTTGTTCATGTCCTGGTACTCGGGCAGCCCTTATGAAGGCTATGCGTTCCGCAACCGCGTTTCCGGTCCTTATTGGTGGGCGTACTGGACCATGATGACCTGCAACGTGATTTCACCCCAGTTTTTCTGGGTGCAGTCGCTGCGCCGCAACGTCATCTTCACGTTCATTCTCTCCATTTTCATCAACATCGGCATGTGGTTCGAGCGCTTCGTGATCATCGTGATTTCGCTGCACCGCGACATGCTGCCATCGGCCTGGTCATACTACGTGCCTACCTGGGTGGAAGTCACCATTTTCATCGGCACCCTCGGCTTTTTCATGACCTGCTTCCTGCTCTTTGTCAAAGTGGCCCCGGTGGTTGCCGTGGCCGAGGTCAAGAGTATTTTGAAGACGTCCGGCGACCAGTACATCACTAAGTCTTCCGAACAGGTGGAGGCTGAAATCAACCAGTTGGCGCAAAGCACCGGCCATTATGAATCCCTGATCAAACCGCAATACGACGATGAATAGCAAGCATTCCAAGCGCATTCTTTACGGCTTGTACGAAGACGAGGAGATTCTGCTCAAGGCGGTTAAAAATGCCCGGGCCGAAGGCCTGAAAATTTGGAATTGCCTGACGCCGTTCCCGGTGCACGGTCTGGATCAAGCCTTAGGCCTTAAAGACACGCGCCTGCACACCGCCGGCTTTGTTTTCGGTGCCACGGGAACGATCACGGCGTTGACCTTTATGAGTTGGGTCAACACAGTGAGTTACCCCATCAACTTTGGTGGCAAACCCAACCTGAGCCTCCCCGCATTCATTCCGGTTACGTTCGAGTTGACCGTGCTTTTTGCCTCGGTAGGCATGGTGCTGTTGTACTTGTTCATCAACCGTCTGGCCCCCGGCACGGAGCCCGACATTTTGGATCCCCGCACAACTTCCCATTTGTTCCTGATGGGTTTTGAAATTGACGACAGCACCAGCCAATCGCAGATCAACGACGTTCGCCGTGTGCTGCAGGAGACCGGCGCGGTGGAAATTGCGGAGAAGAACATTGAAGAGGAAGAGGACGGTGCCATCCGCCAGATTTTTTGAACAGAAGTTCATTTACCCAGCCTCAAAGCACGAACAGGCAACCCCTGAACAGATAAACCGATGACCAGAACGCTGCTAGCCGCCGTTGCCATTTCCCTCGGACTTAGCCTCCTGGCTTCCTGCCAGGCCGGCAAGAACGATCCGGGAAGGGTCTACGCGCCGGACATGTACTTTTCGCAAGCTTACGATGATTACGTGCCCAGCACGGTTACTAACGACGGCTTGTCGTCCCGGACTCCGGCTGCCAATACCGTACCGTATGGTACTACGGCCTACGGTTTACCTACCTTAGAGCCCTGGCCTTTCCCTTTGGTGAGCGATGCGGATACGGCGCAGATGATGCCCTCCATGCGTAATTACCTGAACCCGGTTCCGGTTTCTGAAGCGGGTTTGGCGAGCGGTCAGAAAAACTACAACATCTACTGTTCCATTTGCCACGGGGGCAATGGCTTGGGCAAAGGTTACCTGGTTACGGGTACCACCTATTCCCAGGTGCCCGCTAACCTGATGGACGGACGTTTCCTGAGCAAGGGTACATCGGATGCCTGGTTATACCATGTGTTGCAATACGGAAAGAATTCCATGGGTTCATACGCCTATGCCATGAGTCGCGAACAGCGCTGGGAAATCATTCACTACATCCGCTCCCTGCAAACGGACTATGTAGCCGAAAAAGCAGCGACGGATGCCGCAGCAGCCGCGGCCGCCGCAGCGAATCCGCCAGTCCTGGCTGATTCAGCAACCGTTTCTGCAGCCGTCGTTGCTCCCTGAACCTAACCAACCCTAACCCGAGAAGCGAATCCCGCAATACCGCCACTACCTCTTCAGCGAAATGGGCAATACCAACAATTTTGAATTCACCGGCCGGCTAAAACGCCTCTTCCTGATCCTGATGGGTCTGGGTGCTGCGGCTGTCGTTGCCGGGGTGCTGATCAATCCGGAAATCAGCGCGCAACGCGTTTGGGCCAATTTCCTGGTCAACACCATCTTCTTCCTGGGCATCGGGTTGCTCGGCCTGTTCTTTGTGGCCACCCATACCATGGCCTTCGGCGGCTGGCACGTGCTGGTGCGCCGTATTCCCGAAGCCCTTTCCACCTTTATTCCGGTGGGTGTTGGCCTGCTGCTCATTATTGTAGCCGGTGCGGTTACGGGCAGCCACCATTTGTACCACTGGACAGATACCTTCCTGGTTAAAGACACCGTATCGGTAGGCGATCTGCGAGTATACGAGGCTGGTCTTCACCACGAAGGCGGAGAGGAGCACCACGAGGATGCGGAACATGCGGAGGAACACACCACGAGCCAAAATACCGAAGCGGTGGTTCCCGTCCTGACCGCTACCCTGAGCCAGGATGCGGCTGCCGGACATGCTGATGAGCACGGCACTGGTGCCGCGCACGTTGCGGGCGAAGGAGACACGGCACATCTGGCAACAGCATCGGACAGCCTCCACACTGATACCCTCCACGCCGGAGCCCATGCCACAGACCACGCTGGCGACCACGCTGGCGACCACGCCGAAGCAGACCACGCGGCTGCCG
>CAYSDI010000054.1:12480-24691 GCA_964429745.1 uncultured Chitinophagales bacterium
GACCACGCTGGCGACCACGCTGGCGACCACGCCGAAGCAGACCACGCGGCTGCCGGTGGGCAAGGCGAAACCGACGGAGAAGAATCGTACGATTGGTACACAGGCAAGGTCAGCGCCCAGTACGGGGACGGCCACGGGCATGAAATGTACGCGGCAAAGTTTGCTTCAGCTGCCGAAGGCGATCAGATTGCCAACCCCCATTTCGACAAGTTGCTGGCGCACAAAGCGCCCTACCTGAACAAAAGCTTTTTCAGCATTCGCTTTGCAGCGTATGGTTTAATCTGGATCACATTGTTCTACCTCATTCGCCGGGCCTCTTTGCGCGAAGACAAGGAAGGAGGGTTGATATGGTATAAGCGTTCCAAGATCTACTCTGCCACCTACATGGTGTTGTTTGGCATAACCAGCAGCATGATGACCTGGGATTTTCTCATGTCTATTGACGCTCACTGGTTCAGCACCCTCTACGGTTGGTACAACGCGGCCAGTTTGTGGGTGGCTACTGTGGCTTCTATCACTCTGGTCCTGATTTACCTCAAAAACCAAGGCTACCTGCCCCAGGTCAATGAAAACCACCTGCACGATCTGGGTAAATACATGTTTGGCTTCAGCATTTTCTGGACCTATTTGTTCTTTAGCCAGTATATGTTGATCTGGTACGCCAACTTGCCTGAAGAAACGTTCTATTTCCACATGCGAAACGGCGATCCGGCCTACCGCGCGTTGTTTTTTATCAACCTTGGAATGAACTTCTTTGTGCCCTTCTTCGTCTTAATTACACGCAATGCCAAGCGACGGGTTGCCCTCATGGCTGGGATCGCTTCTTCGCTGATTCTGACGCACTGGCTTGACTTGTTCCTTGAAGTCATGCCAGGCACGGTGGGAACTGCCTGGAGCATTGGCCTGGTAGAATTGGGCATGTTGGCAGCTTTTGCCGGCTTGTTCCTGTTCGTCGTGTTCCGCAGCTTGTCTCGCGCCTCGCTTGTTCCTCAGAAGCACCCGTTCTACCTCGAGAGCGTAAACCATCACATTTAACAAAGACCCTCTGCAATGACCGGTTTTCTCATATTCCTCATCATCGCGCTTATTGTCGTGGTTATGTTCCAGGTTACCAAAACCCTGGACATGGTCAGCGAATTGCGGTCAGACGAAAAAGAGGAGGAGCGGCATGCCGTTACCCAGGGACGCCTCATGATCGCGTTTCTGGTCCTTGGCCTGGTGGGCTTTTTCTGGACCTTCGGGGCCTACCAAAACAAGCTTTTCCCGCAGTCGGCCTCGGTTCACGGCGAATTGCTGAAAAACCTGTTCTTCTGGACCTTGCTGATCACCGGCATCGTGTTTGTGATCACCAACATCCTTCTGTTCGTCTTTGCTTACCAGTACCGCTGGAAAAACAACCGCAAAGCCGAGCACATTTCGCACAACAACACGCTGGAGTTCATCTGGACGGCTATCCCGGCCCTTGTGCTGACCTTCCTGGTGGTGCTCGGACTTCGCGCCTGGTACCAAATTACTGGCGAAGAGTCTGAAGACGCCTTGGTGTTTGAAGTAACCGGACAGCAGTTTTTCTGGTCTTCGCGCTATCCCGGTCCGGACGGCGTGCTGGGGCTTCGCGATTACAACCTGATTTCGGCCGAAAACCCGCTTGGCATTGCTACGCCTGAGTTTATTGACCACAAACGGGTTGATTTGCTGATCCGTTTGCGCGACCTTAAACAACGCGAAGCATTCCTGCCGGAGCTGATTGCAGCCTCGCAGTACATTGTTGACCACAACCCCAACCCTTCTCCTGTGGATTCGGCCAAAATAACCCTCAAGGCCTTGCTCAAGGAGCAGAAGGAACTTCCGGGTTTGCAAAGTCGCACCCGGGCGCATTACAAGCGAATCTTAACCAAGTTCACGCCGGAATACCTGGCCAGCGCCGAAGTGGCTCCGTTGATCAAGGCCGGCTACGACGACTTCATGCCTTCTGAATTGCACCTTCCCGTTGATCGCGAAGTTGTGGCCCGGATTACGGCACTGGATGTGCTCCATGACTTTTACATCCCTTACATGAGCGTTAAAATGGATGCCGTCCCAGGCATCCCGACGCGTTTCAAGTTCACCCCCACCATCACC
Source organism: uncultured Chitinophagales bacterium (assembly GCA_964429745.1). GTDB lineage: Bacteria > Bacteroidota > Bacteroidia > Chitinophagales > BACL12 > WGOA01. The sequence continues at coordinate 14,599 of CAYSDI010000054.1, forward strand.
ACGGAAGATATGCGGGATATCCTGAAGGACAATCCCGAATGGCAAAGGGTGGATGAAGGCGCAACCGAACCACGCTGGAAGAACTTTGTTTATGAAGTAGCCTGCGCAGAACTGTGTGGAAAGGGCCACAACTCCATGCGCTACGTTTTGGACGTAGACACGGAGGAAGAATACTCGGCCTGGCTCGGACAACAAACCGCTTTCTTCGACCTTCAAAAAGAATCGTTGGTTAAGTGGGAAAACGCTGAGTACGCTGAATTTGAGAAGGCTTATGTCTTCACAGACGAAGGTGGCCATGGCGATGACCACGGCGACGGAAACGAAAACGATCATTCCGGTGAGGAGCCTCACAGCGCCGAAAGCGCTTCAATGGCTCATTAACCGTACCCGCCCATCCGGGCAATAGTTCTCTTTTAAACCCATCAGGAACCATGGCAAACGCCGCGATTTCCAAACCTGCACCAAATGTCCAAGCGGAGGATCACCTCCACGAGGAGCACCACCACGAGCAGGGTTTCATTAGTAAGTATATCTTTTCGACCGATCACAAAACTATTGCCAAGCAGTTTTTGATCACGGGCATCCTATGGGCTATCGTGGGCGGTGCGTTGTCCGTGCTTTTCCGCATTCAGTTGGGTTACCCGGATGCCGATCTCACCTGGATGAAACCCATCATCGGCCGTTGGCTGGATGAAGGCGGGCATATTTTGCCTGAATTCTACAATGCCCTGATCACCATGCACGGCACCATTCTGGTGTTCTTCGTGTTGACGGCCGGATTGAGCGGAACTTTTTCGAACCTGCTCATTCCCCTACAACTCGGCGCCCGGGACATGGCCAGCGGGTTCATCAACATGCTGTCCTATTGGTTCTTCTTCCTCTCCGGCGCCGTCATGATGGCCTCGTTCTTTGTTCCTACCGGTGCAGCTTCAGGCGGATGGACCATGTACCCCCCGCTTTCTGCGCTTTCGCAGGCTAATGAGGGCTCCGGCTCTGGTACCGACCTCTGGATTCTATCCATCGTCCTGTTCATTGCCTCCGTGTTGCTCGGTGGGTTGAACTACGTGACTACGGTCATCAACCTGCGCACCAAAGGGATGTCTGTTTTCCGCATGCCGCTGACCATTTGGGCTTTCCTGTTCACCGCCATAATTGCGCTGCTTTCTTTCCCGGCGCTGCTGGCTGCCGGTGTGCTGCTGTTGTTTGACCGCGGTATGGGCACTTCGTTCTTTCTCTCTGAAATTTACACCGGCGGCGAAGCTCTTGCCAACGCGGGTGGTAGCCCCATTCTCTACCAGCACTTGTTCTGGTTCCTGGGTCACCCGGAGGTGTACATTATTATTCTGCCGGCTATGGGCATCGTTTCCGAAGTGCTCTCTGTCAACTCCCGGAAGCCCGTCTTCGGTTACAAGGCCATGATCTACTCGATCTTTGCCATTACGGTGCTGTCCTTCCTGGTCTGGGCGCACCACATGTTCGTGACGGGTCTCAACCCGTTCCTCGGGTCCATTTTCGTGATTTTTACCTTGCTCATTGCCATACCATCGGCCATCAAGGTCTTTAACTGGATCGTGACGCTGTACAAGGGCAACATCCGCTTTACACCGGCCATGTTGTTTGCCATCGGCTTTGTGGCACTTTTCATCGTGGGTGGCCTGACGGGTATTTTCCTGGGCAACTCCGCGCTGGACATTGACCTGCACGATACTTACTTCGTGGTGGCCCACTTTCACCTGGTGATGGGCGTCGCGGCCTTCTTCGGCACCTTCGCCGGGGTGTACCACTGGTTCCCCAAAATGTACGGTCGCTACCTGAACCGCACGTTGGGCTACATTCACTTCTGGGTCACGATCGTGGCTTCCTACCTCATCTTCTTCCCGATGCACTTCATGATCGGGTTGCCGCGCCGCTATCCTTCGCACGAAAACTTCCAGTTCGCCGACATGTTTGGTGAGTTGAACGCCTTCATTTCGCTGGTGGCCATCATCTCGTTCGTTGCTCAGCTCCTGTTTGTGTTCAACTTTTTCTACAGCATTTTCCGCGGCCGCAAGGTTCGCGAACTGAATCCCTGGGGGGCTACCACGCTGGAGTGGACCACTCCCATTCATCCGCAGCACGGAAACTGGCCTGGCGAGATTCCTCACGTGTACCGCTGGCCATACGATTACGGCGTAAACGGACGCGAATTCATTCCCCAGTCCGAGCCCGATCCCGGTTACGTACCCGAGCCTGAGCCCGTGCACCGCGACCCTCAAAACGATCAGATCTGATTCGTCCTACCATTATGCAACCTACGCTCACTTCTGCGAACAATCAGGCGCTAACCGAGCAGCGAACGGGTCTCTGGAAAGACCTGAGCGCGCTGGTCAAGTTGCGCTTGTCCACCATTGTGGTGTTCTCGGCAGGCATGGGTTACTTGTTAGCGGCCCCGCTTTCGGGCGAATGGCCCTCGTTCCTGTTGCTGCTGCTCGGAGGCTTTCTGGTTACGGCTTCGGCCAACGCGCTGAACGAAATCATTGAGCGCGACACCGATGCGTTCATGACCCGCACCGCCAACCGACCCTTGCCTTCTGGCCGCATGGCCATGGGAACAGCGCTGTTAGTGGCTGGTTTTGCCGGGGTTGGAGGCGTTGCCCTGCTTTGGTGGGCCTTTCAGCCGCTAACCGCGCTGCTCGGAGCGCTATCGCTGTTGTCTTACGCGTTCATCTACACGCCGATGAAACGCATCAGCCCGGTGGCAGTCTTCATTGGCGCGATTCCCGGGGCAATTCCCCCGGTTATTGGCTGGGTGGCAGTAACCGGAAGCGTAGGACCAGAAGCCATGGCGCTGTTTGCCATTCAGTTCTTCTGGCAGTTCCCGCATTTCTGGGCCATTGCCTGGCTTTCGCGCGAAGACTACGCCAAAGCCGGGTTCGATTTGTTGCCGGATGCCTCCGGCAGAACCCGCGCAACAGCGGTGCACATCATCATCTACGCGGCCATTTTGCTGCCCGTTGGCCTGTTGCCCTTCTGGATGGGCCTGACGGGCTGGGTCTCTGCCGCCGTGGTTTCCGTTACCGGACTCGCGTTCACGTTCCAGGCCATTCGCCTGTACCAGACCTGCGCCTTGAAAGAGGCGCGAAGCCTGTTGTTTGGCTCCTTTGCTTACTTGCCCATTGTGCTCTTGGCCCTTGTGCTGGATAAAATTGCCTAAAGCATCCCATGACCCCTTCACACGATATCGCGCTGCCCCAGCAACTCCGCAAAACCGTGCATCCGCACCGGTTCATGATGTGGTTGTCTATGGCTTCAATCGTGATGCTGTTTGCGGGGTTTACCAGCGCCTACATTATCAAACAAGCCGACACCAACGTGTGGGAAAGCGTGAAGCTTCCTTCGCTGTTTTGGGTGTCTACCACGTTGATCCTGGCCAGCAGCATCAGTATCTTTTTTGCCGTTCGCGCGTTTCATCGCAACAACGTCATAGCCTATCGCAATTTGCTGGCGCTTACGTTCTTTTTGGGGGTAGGCTTCCTGGTTAGCCAGTGGATGGCCTGGCAGGAAATGCTGGTGGTCGGCCAACTGAACATTGGCAAGAAAACGGCGGCTGATTTTCTTTACGTTATTTCTGGAGCGCACTTCCTTCATGCAGCGGGGGGAGTGATTGCCATAGGGGTCATGTTCTTTCTTGCGTTGCGCCACTACCGCACGCCGGAAGATGCCTTGATGCTCAATCTTCATCCCGAGAAGGTTCCCGGCATTGAGCTTGTGGCTACGTATTGGCATTTCGTCGATGCCCTGTGGCTCTACCTGTTCATTTTCTTTATCTCCTACACCTAATCTCAACACCGTTCGATGGCCGATTCCGCAATGACCGCAGACCACGACCACGCCCTGGAGCAATCCACGGAGGAGCTGTGGAGCGGCGGGCAGGAGCCCGTTAAAGCCAGTTATGGCAAGCTGATGATGTGGTACTTCCTCATATCAGACACGTTTACCTTCGCCGGTTTTCTGATTGCCTATGCGGCCATCCGCTTTGCCCACCCCGCGCACAGTGCGGGCGAATGGAACTCGTGGCCTGACCCGAACCAAGTGTTCGCGGCAACACCGGTCACGGGTCACGCAAACCTGCCGCTCATTTTCGTCACGTTCATGACCTTCACACTCATTTTGAGTTCGGTGACTATGGTTCGCGCGGTTCAAGAAGGCACCCGCATGAACCGCAAGGGCGTCATGTTCTGGATGGTGTGGACCATCATTGGCGGTCTCGTTTTTGTGGGCAGCCAGGCCTGGGAATGGCAGCACCTGATTCACGAAGGCATGACGCCAACCGGCAACCCCTTTGGGGCCGCTGCTTTTGGCGCTTTGTTCTTCATCATCACCGGCTTCCACGGGGCGCACGTTTCTATTGGGGTTGTCATTAACAGCATTGTGTTGTTCCAAACCTGGATTGGCACCTACGATCGCCGCGGGCATTACGAGATGGTGGAAAAAATAGGATTGTACTGGCACTTTGTAGACCTGGTTTGGGTCTATGTGTTCATGGCCTTTTACCTGCTTTAAATCCATTACCGCTTAGCAAGTCACCCCGCCTTTCCTTTCAACAGCAGTCAAAGCATCCTCTATGGCTACCGGAATTACATACGAAGAAAGCATCAAACGCGTTTACCGCGTCTGCGGCATCCTGGCAATCGTCACCGCGGTTGAAATTATTGCCGCTTTGAGCCACTACTCCTGGCTCGGACTAAGCGAAGAGACCAAAATAGCGGCCAAGCTTCCCTTGAACGTATTGTTCATTGTGTTGAGCGCCGCCAAGGCCTACTACATCATGAGCGAGTTCATGCACTTGCGCTACGAGCTCAAGCCGCTGACCATTTCCGTTATGGCGCCCTTTCTCTTTTTGATTTGGGCCATTATTGCGTTTAGCTACGAAGGGGTTTCCTGGTTGCAGCTGCGCACTTGGTTTGGATAAACACCCATGGCTGACACTGACCCCGAACCCTATTCGCCCGTACCTTACCGCAAGGGAAGGGTTTGGCGGCTGATTGCAGCCTCGTTGGTTCTCTTTGTTGTACCGGCTACGCTCATCCTGGGCATGATGTGGGGATTCGGGTTGCTTCGGGCCATTGAGCCCAGCCCTGTTTACTTGGCCGAACCTACGCGTAGCACAGGATCCTTTACGGTTTATTCCCACCAAGGCGACACGCTCACGGAAGCCGTGCTCCGCGACAAAATCTGGATCGCGCATTTTATCCGGCCGGGCTGCGAAGAGCCCTGCATAGCGCAAATCCGCGCTGTGCGCGATGTTCAGTACGCTGTGAGCAAATACAAGCATTTTCGGGTGCTGACCTTTTCGCTGGATCCCATTGCGGACCGCAATGCCATGTGGGCCATTGGACGCAAATTCAGCAACTACCCGAGCTGGCATTTCGTGTACGGCGACACGGCACTGATTCGCCAAAACATGGACGAAATCGGCCTGGCTGGACGTAGTTTTGCCTTTGGAAGACCGGACGAAGTAGCCCTGTTGGATTTCGAGGGCAAGGTCCGCGGGTACTACAACCCGGTCGACTCTGTTGGTTACCGCGATTTGGTCAACGACATCGTTTTGATGCTCCGGCACGACGACGATAAAGAGCGCTAAGCGCTTGTCTTGGGCCCATCGCCCACTTCGACCCATGGACAACCGAACCTCTTGGATTTTGGGCACCGGCCTTGTCGGTGTTGCCTTTACCCTGTTTTTCATTTTCGTGTACCAGCCAAAAGCGCGCGAAGCCAGCCAGACCACCCGCGTAGACGAGTTGTTGCGGCCTACCGCTCGCTTTTACGAAGATCCGCTGCGTTTTGCGCCCGAATTCCGCTTCATGAGCCATACCGGCGACAGCATCGGGTCTGCTGAGATGCGCGGCCGCGTTTATGTGGTTGATTTCTTTTTCACCAATTGCACTGCAGCCTGCCCCATGATGAGTTCGCAAATGACCCGCGTGCAAAAAACCTATGGCGCCCGCAAGGATTTTGGCATCCTTTCTTTTTCGCTTGACCCGGATAAGGATTCCATTTCGGTGCTAAAAGCATACGCCGAGAAACTGGAAGCTGTGCCGGGCAGTTGGTACTTTTTGCGCGGACCGCGCAGCGAGGTGTACCCGCTGGGGGAGGAGGGTTTCATGGCCAATTTGGTCTTCAATGAAGACGGCGACATTGACCACAGCGAGAAGTTCGTTTTGATGGACCGCGAAGGTGGTATTCGCGGATACTACCTGGGTACGGATCCAAAAGAGGTGGATAAATTGATCAATGACGTCCGTTATTTGTTAAACGAGCATGAGCGCTAATACAATGTCTGTCTTCACGGCCAACGAGAAGAAAATGAACCGCATCATCACTGCGGTTTCCATTGCTGTGCCGGTGGTGGTAGCCCTGTTATTTTACACGCCTGCCGTTCGTCTGAACCTGAATGTGGCGGTGTTGCCCGGGTTTAATGCCCTGTTAAACAGCGCGGTCAGTGTGTTGCTATTGACGGGCTTTCTGTTCATTCGGCGCAAGCAGATCTGGGCACACCGGGCCTGCATGATGTCCGCTTTTGTGCTCTCGGCGGTGTTTCTGGTGTCGTACGTGGTCTACCACGCCGCCTCGGAGAGCACGCCATTTGGAGGCGAGGGCATCATCCGTACTATTTATTATGTTATTTTGATCAGCCACATTTTGCTGGCCACCATCATCTTGCCGCTGGTGCTGTTCACCATTTACCGGGCCATTTCCGGGCGTTTGGAGCAGCACCGCAAGTTGGCCAGATGGACGTTTCCTATTTGGCTGTACGTGTCCGTAACCGGGGTTATTGTGTACCTCATGATTTCCCCATACTATGGGTAATCCTAAATACCCCATATCCTGCGTTACGCACAATTTTTGACATTCTCATTTACAGAAGTAAACTCCGGTGTTAAAAATTGTGCAAGCCTTGTCGCAAGGGTTTTTAGCATCACCCTTGCGGAGGATGTAAGCCTAAATTTTTTTTCACGGCAACCCTTCCGTAAGCATGTTGGACGTAAATTTAAGGGTATGAAAAGGGGGCAATTTTGGATGTTTTTTATGTTGGCGCTGGTGGCTCTGGTAGCTTTGCCTGAAGCTGCTGTGCAGGCCCAGTGCGCCATGTGCACCAAAACGGCCATGGACGCCATGAAAGACGGCAACACCGCCAGCCTTGGGCTCAACGACGCTATTTTGTACCTGCTCAGCCTGCCCTACTTGCTTGCTATGACCATCGGGGGTTTGTGGTGGTACCGGCACCGCAGAATTGCGCGGGAGGCGGTGTGAGGTTGTCTAAAATGCAGTAGAGCTTCTAACCGGGTCTAATACGAGACCAGAGCAATCTTTAACGCCGCAGTTTACATTTTGCAAATGACGATGTCAGAAATTGCAAATAACGAAGTAGCCGGCCCTTGTAGGCGTTCTGCTAAATATCCCCTGGCTGCGGTCTGATCACCACGTCTTCAACCACCGTACGGGGCGACAAGCGCAAGATGCCCGCAATGAGGTCTGCCAGGTCTTCCACGTCAATGAAACGCTCTTCGGGCAGATCAACGCCGCTCCAGGAATCGGTGAGCACGGCCCCGGGCAAGACCGCGGTAACGCGAACCCCCGACGGTTTTAGCTCTTGGCGCAGGTTGCGCGAGAAGCCCAACAGCGCGTGCTTGCTGATGCCGTAGGAGGCTCCGCCGGGATAGGCCTGCAAGCTCGCTACTGAACAAATGTTCACAATGTCGCCGCGGCCCCGGGCTATCATGCCTGGCGCCAGCGCGCGCGTCAGGTGGTAGGCACTCAGCAGGTTGGTAGCCAACATTTGCTCGAGCCGGCCCTCTTCTTCGCCCAAAATATTGCCCATGATGAACACGCCGGCGTTGTTGACAAGGACGTCCACCTGGTCGGTTACTTGCAGAACCTGCGCCGCAAAGCGATCCAGGTCTTTTCGCTCGGCAACATCGCAGGCCTGCGTGTGCACCACAGCATCCGGATAAACTTTGGAGATCTCAGCCTTGAGTTCAGCCAATTTGTCCTCGCTGCGGCTGCAAACCGCCAATTGGTAGCCGTCGCGGGCCAGCGCCAAGGCCAGGGCGCGCCCAATGCCGCGGCTGGCTCCGGTCAAAACCGCAAATCTTTTCTCTGGGTTCATGCGTATTCTGAGGAAGAGGACGTCGCGTCGCGGCGCCCCGAGAAGCCAAGTTAGGTGTGACGCCAAGGTAGGCATTTGGGCATCAGCAGCAGACAAGGGCGGAAGGCTGCTGGTTATTTCCTAATTTTCCGCTCGGTTCTTTCCCACCTTCCCATGAAATTCTTTGAACATTTTGGACAATACTTGCTGATGCTGCGCGCCCTGTTCGTGCGGCCGGAGCAAATGCGCATGTACTGGCGCGAGACCCTTCGCCAAATGGACGACATCGGCGTAGGCTCCTTCCTCATCATTGCCGTGGTGTCGCTGTTCATTGGCGCGGTAACGGCCGTGCAGACCGCCTACCAGATCTTTGGCAACTCGCTCGTGCCCGGCTACTACCTGGGCTGGATTGTGCGCGACACCACTATCCTGGAACTGGCCCCGACGTTTTCGTGCCTCATTCTGGCCGGTAAGGCCGGCTCTAACATGAGTTCTGAGCTCGGCAACATGCGCATTTCGGAACAAATAGACGCCCTTGAGATCATGGGCATTTCTACGGAAGCCTACCTGGTGGGGCCCCGCATTCTGGCCTCTGTCATTGTCATTCCCATGTTGGTGGCCATCGCCAGCTTTCTGAGCATCATCGGCGGTTACGCGGCTACCATTGCGTCCGGATACGTTACCTCGGGCGAATTTATCCAGGGGCTGCTCACGAGTTTTCGGGGCTACAACGTGCAGCTCATGCTGATCAAGGCCGTCGTTTTCGCGTTTCTGATTGCATCGGTGTCCTCCTACCAGGGCTTTTACGTCAAGGGCGGGTCCATTGAGCTGGGCCAGGCCAGCACACGCGCCGTGGTGTACAGTTGCATCCTCATTCTCTTTTCTGACTACATCATCGCTGTAATTGCGCTGAGCTAACCGGATTTGGTCAACCAACAACCCGCTTACCCGTGATCCAGATCCGCGACCTCCGCAAATCGTTCGGCAGCCAGGAAGTGCTCAAGGGCATCAGCGCCGAATTTGAATCGGGCAAGACCTCGCTTATCATGGGGGCGTCAGGCTCCGGCAAAACCGTGCTGATCAAATGCATGGTAGGCCTGGTGCAGCCCAACTCCGGCCAGGTGCTCTACGACAACCGCGACTTCTTCAGCCTCACCCACTCCGAGCGCAAAGCCGTCCGCACCGAAATAGGCTTTTTGTTTCAGGGCGCCGCCCTGTTCAACTCCATGACCGTAGAGCACAACGTGCTCCTGCCCTTGGACATGTTCACCAACTGGACCAAAGCCGAAAAAATGGCCCGCGTCCATGAAGTGCTGGAGCGCGTAGGCCTGGAAAACGCCAACCACAAATTCCCCTCCGAAATCTCCGGCGGCATGGCCAAACGCGTGGGAATTGCCCGCGCCATTGTGCAACACCCCCGCTACCTCTTCTGCGACGAACCCAACTCCGGCTTGGACCCCGGCACCGCCGGCCGCATCGACGAACTCATCCTTGAGCTGACCCGCGAGTACAACATCACGACCGTGATCAACACCCACGACATGAACTCCGTGATGGAGATCGGCGAAGCGGTATTTTTTCTCTACGAAGGCGAAAAACGCTGGCAAGGCTCCAAAGACGAAATCATGGGCAGCGACGATGAGGCCCTGGACAAGTTCATCTTCGCCTCTGAGTTCTTGCAGGATGCTAAGCAGGCGTTGATCAAGCAGGGGGGGAGGAGGGCGGGGGGGTAGGGGAGCCCCTTTTCATGGCCTTAATCCGAATTTACTACTTATCGATGTAGCTGTTTTCGGGGGAGCTTTCAAATTACTACGAACAACTGAAAGTACATGAATGAACCGCCGTGTACGAGACCCGTACGCACGGTGGTGTGAGAGGCGCACTCCGTCACCGCAAGGTGGCGGAGCCGCCTACTCGATTAGGCGTATGTGCTTTGTTTCTATTGATATTGTCCACTTACTAATC
>CAYSDI010000055.1:0-24668 GCA_964429745.1 uncultured Chitinophagales bacterium
AACCGCTGCCGGCGGCCGCGGCCCCGGTTGAAGCCCCGTCCGACTACCACACCATAAAGTCTCCTATGGTGGGTACATTGTACCGCCGCCCTTCGCCTGACAAAGAGCTCTTTGTCAAAGTTGGCGACAAAGTGGTGCCCGGCATGGTGTTGTGCGTGATCGAAGCCATGAAACTTTTCAACGAAATCGAGTCCGAAGTTTCGGGTACGGTTGTGAAGATCTACCCGGATGACGCCAGCCCGGTAGAGTACGACCAGCCCCTATTCCTTATTGATCCCAAAGGCTGAAGCCGCGGAAACCGCCATGTTTAAGAAAATTCTGATCGCCAACCGCGGAGAAATTGCGCTGCGCGTTCTCCGCACCGCCAAAGAAATGGGCATCAAGACCGTGGCGGTCTATTCCACAGCCGACAAAGAAAGCCTCGCCATTCGCTTTGCCGATGAAGCCGTTTGCATTGGCGGTCCGCGCAGCGCAGAGAGCTACCTGGACATTCAGCGCATCATGGCTGCTGCAGAAATCACCAATGCCGACGCCATTCATCCCGGCTATGGGTTTTTGGCGGAGAATGCCGAGTTCTCCGAAATCTGCGCGGAATACGGCATCAAGTTTATTGGTCCCAACGCCGAGATGATTCGCCAAATGGGCGACAAAATCACGGCTAAGGCCACCATGAGGAAAGCTGGTGTGCCGGTCATTCCCGGCTCAGAAGGCCTGCTGAAAGACATGGGAAAAGCCAAGAAAGACGCGGAGCGCATCGGTTACCCGGTCATCTTAAAAGCCACGGCAGGCGGCGGTGGTAAGGGCATGCGCATCGTTTGGGAAGAAAAAGAACTGGAAAACTCGTTTCAACGCGCTGCGCAAGAGGCCGAAGCATCGTTTGGCAACGCAGGCGTGTACATGGAAAAGTACATTGAGGAGCCCCGCCACATTGAGATCCAGATCATGGGCGACCAGCATGGAAACGTCGCGCACCTTTCAGAGCGCGACTGCTCCGTGCAACGCCGCCACCAAAAGCTGGTTGAAGAGGCTCCATCGCCGTTCATGGACGACAAGCTTCGCAAAAAAATGGGCGCGGCCGCAATAAAAGCAGCCGAGTCGATTGGCTATGAAAGTGTAGGTACTGTAGAATTTCTTGTGGACAAGCATAGGAATTTCTACTTCATGGAAATGAATACTCGCATCCAGGTAGAACACACGGTTACCGAAGAGGTGATGGACCTGGATCTGATTCGGGAGCAAATTCTGATTGCGGGCGGATCGCGGCTCGCACAAGACGCCTATTTCCCCGTCGGACATTCCATTGAGTGCCGTATCAACGCCGAAGACCCGCGTAAAAACTTCGCCCCTTGCCCGGGCCGGATCACCAATTTCCACAGCCCCAAAGGGCACGGCGTGCGCGTAGACACTCACGCCTCGGCTGGCTACACGATCCCGCCCTACTACGATTCCATGATCGCAAAACTCATTGTGCGCTCCAAGAGCCGCCCGGAAGCCATCGCCAAGATGCGCCGCGCGCTGGATGAGTTTATCATCGAGGGCATTTACACCACCATCCCGTTCCACAAGAAATTGATGGTAGACCCGCGCTTCGTATCAGGAAACTTCGATACGTCGTTTATGAACGACTTTGACCTGAGCGATCTGTAAAAACGCCTTACAGGCAAGTGCTATTCCGGCTCCTTGCGCGCCGGATACGGTCCCTTCTCGCGCGAGGCTTTGCTCAGGTACAGCGTTTCCAACAGCAGAAACGGCAGGTAGCTCAGCCCAACCGGCAGCAGCACAGCGGTGGTTTTATTGGCTGTGGTATAGGCGTAAATGCCCATGATCACACCAGTCAGCAGAATTTTGCCCATCAGGCTTCCCATGAAAAAGGATTGAAAACGGGGGAAATCGCGGTCGTCCATCGCGCTAAGGCTGCCCCAGGCCGCCACCAGCGTCAGCGAGCTAAACAGCACCCACATGGCCAGGCTGAGCACCCAACCGTCGCGGTCCAAGCTAAGCGCATAGGCCGCGCCGGCACTCGCCAGACCAGTGAGCAGGGTCATCGGCACCCAAATACGGAGGAAATGGCGGACGTTCATGAGCGGGGTTGCAGGAATTCTTTCAACATCAGGTAAAGAGCAGTGCCAACGCCGAAGAGGCTGCCCAGGACGGAAAGCCAGGGGTCTGTTTGCCAAAGCTGATCCAACTTTTGACCTCCCCAGACACCCAGGAAAATAGTCACGCCCATTTGCACGGCCATGCCGGAATACCGGGCATAGGCATTAAACGGCTTCTTTTTGGAGGACGGGGGCTTTTCGATCGCTTTGCGGCATTTTGGCCTGCGCACCCATGCTGCAGGATCCGTTGAAAGAGGCACCGGGTTCCACTACGAGTTTGCCGGTCTGAATATCGCCGAACACCTTGCCGTGGCTGCGAATGGTGAGCTTGTGCGTGACATGCACGGCACCCGTAACCTGGCCTTCAATGTCCGCTTCATCGCAGAAAATATCGCCCTCAATCAGGCCTGACTTGCCCACAGCTATTTTGGCCTTGGTCCGCACCATGCCTTTGACGGTTCCATCAATGCGGAGAATACCATCTGACTGGATATCGCCGCTGACCACCGTTCCTTTTGCGAGGGTATTCAAACCCACCGAGAGCAGTTCGGGCCTGCCGATACCCCCGGATTTTCGGTTGTTGCCAAACATAGAGCGAAGTATAGTTGCGATGGTGAAGAACAAGGCTAAAAAAAACTTGAACAAAGCTAAACAAAGCTTAGGAGCGCCTTAAAACGTGAGAAAATCCTCCGGATCCAAGGGCGCCCTATCGTGCCACAATTCAAAGTGGAGGTGAGGTCCGGACGAAAGTTCACCGGTATTGCCCACAACGGCAATCGCATCACCGGCTCGAACGAAATTACCCACTTTTCGCAAAAGGCTGCTGTTGTGTTTGTACATCGAAATCAGGCCGAATTCGTGCTGCAGCACAATGACGTTCCCCGTTTCGCTGTCCCAATAGGTGTCAATAACCCGCCCGTCGCGCACTGCCTTAACCGGTGCATTCTCCCGGCTGACGATGTCCACACCGTAATGCCCTTCAGAAGGGTCAAACGCTGCGCTCACCACCCCTTCCAGCGGCAGAAAAAACGTGCCATCCCTAAAATCGCGGGTATTGCTGGCCTCTTCCGCACCGCGCAGGTTGAAATAATCAGCCCGCGTTACCTGTTCCCGGAGGGCCAGGTCTTCCGGTGGCACGTCGTTTAGGTCCAGGTCGTCGTAAACCTGCCCCCCGCCCTGTTGGCGGTTCCGGGATGTGTCTACTTCGCCCCGGAGAATACTGCTGATGTTCGCCGCCCACTGGTCCTGTTGCTGCGTCACTTTCAGCAAAGAATCCAACAGGTTCTCCTGTTCTAACACCGATCGGGTCACGTTCACCTGGTTGTAGCCCACCAGGTAGTTCTTGATCGGGGTAAAGTATATGAGGCAAAAAATTAAAACCGTCAACACAGTCAACACAACGCTAATGGCTACGTACACATTGAGCAGAGAGAGCTTGACCGAAGCCCGAAGCTCCAGGGTCTCGTCTTCCATGACCACGAGTCGATAATGCTCTTGCAAACGTTTAAAACGTCCTCCTTTTCCTGGTTGACTCGGCGGCATGCTGGGGCGAAGGTGGCTTTTTTAGCGAAAAAACAAGCAAGGGAGGTCTAAATACACCGAAAACGAGGCTTGCACAATTTTTAACACAGTTGTTTACCGCTTGTAAAGGAGGATGTTAAAAATTGGGCATACGGGGTTTCTGGAAGTTCCCATAATTTTATCCGGTTACCACCGTTATTTCAGAACGCCATTGTCCAATTCGCCCAACCCTGTTCGGTTTTGAAAAAAAGCTTCCTTTTTCCGGCCAGCCCACTGCTGCTCATCGCTTTGCTGTCTGGCTTAGACGGATTCAGCCAAGACAATATCATCAAGCGATCTTACCACGATGTAACGGCAAGGGACAACGCTTATTTCAACGCAAATTTAAAGATCCAGGAAACGCAAAAGAAGCTCTTTGACGGGCAGAAGGACAATTACGAAGTGCTGCTTCCTGTTTTCAAGTACGGAAAACCCGAAGATGCCAAAGGCGTCGCGGCCGATATGGACGACGTGATCAAACGGTCTTCCTTCCCCATTCAGCTTCACAAAAACAGCAAATGGGTGGATGACGCCTATTTTCTTGTGGGAAAGGCCTACTTCTACAAGCAAGAGTACGACAAAGCCCTGGAGTCCTTTCAGTACCTGATCTCCGAGTACGACGACATTGACAAAGCGCCCAGCAAGAGCAGCAAGAAGAAGAAAAAGAAGAAAAGTAAAAAGCCATCGGCCAATGACAACCTGCCTTCGCAGGACCAGTCCTTTGCCTGGCTCAAGCACCACAAAAAAAGTCCCTTAGCTTCCCTGTGGATCACCCGCACGCTCATTGAAATGGGCCGCTACAGCGATGCTCAGACCGCTTTGAGCGTTATCCGGGGCAACGAGGACTTTCCCAATGCACTTTTAGGCGAATTGGAAGCTGTGCAGGCTCACCTTTGGTTGAAACAGAACAAATTTGAGAACGCCATTGAGTCGCTCAAACTGACTGTTGAAAACACCAAGCCCAAAGCGGACCGGATCCGCTACAGCTTTATTCTGGCGCAGCTCTACAGCAAAACCGGACGCATTTCGGAAGCGGTGGCCCAGTACGAATCCGTGCTGGACATGAAGCCAAACTACGAAATGGAGTTTTTCACGCAAATCAGCATGGCCAACCTGCTGCGCGACAATAAACTCAAATCGGGCGACGAGATTAAACGAATGCTGGCTGCGCTGCTCAAAGACCAGAAGAACAAAGACTATTTCGGGCTGATTTACTACGCCATTGCCGACATAGAATTGGAGCAAAAGAACCGGGAAGCCGGCATGGAGAACCTGAACCTCTCTGTGCGCAACGCGGGCCCGGACAACAAGCAAAAAGCGCTTTCGTACTTGCGCATGGCCGACATTCACTACGAGGAAGACGCCTTTCGACCGGCCTTTTACTACTACGACAGTTCCCTGGTCACGCTTGACGAACAATACGTCCGCTACCGCGAAGCCAAAGACCGGCGCGACGGCTTATCCGGGCTGGTAGAATACCTCAAAACCATCGACACTGAAGATCGGCTGCGCTATTGGGCCAGCCTGCCGGAGAAAGCAAGGGTCGCTGAAATTGAAGAATGGCTGGAAGAAACCCGCGGGCCTGAAGAGGACGAGGAGGACACCTATGTCGATCCCAGCGTTCCCGGCCGTAGTGGAAGCACGACAGGCAGCGTTGTCGGCAACGGAAAATGGTATTTCTACGATGAAGCCAGAAAAGGCCGGGGCTTTTCTGAGTTCCGCAAGATTTGGGGGAAGCGCGTGCTGGAAGATAGCTGGCGGCGTTCCGATAAACGAAGTACTGCCCCGGAAACCGATGAAAGCAATGGCGATCCAGGCAACGTCGCCGATGGTGGCCCGGTTGACCTGGATGACACTGATTTGACGCTGGATGAACTCCTGGCGGTGCTACCGCTGGATTCAGCGGGCAAAGCCGCGTCCGATCAACGCTTGATCGAAAGCCACTACAATGTGGCTAACATCTACAAAGAATACTTAGACAACAACGCGCAGGCCATTCAGTACTTCCAGAAACTGCTCAAAGACTTCCCTCAAAACGAGTATCGGCTCCAAACCGCTTACAACCTGTACCTGCTCCTTGCTCCTCCTGCCAACGAAGCTTACAAAAAAATTGTGCTGGAGGAATTTCCCGAAAGCGTGTTCGCCAGCATCATTCAAGACCCGCAATACTTTGAAAAACTGGCGCGCAAGGATGATGCCGTCAAAGAATACTACGCGGCTACCTTCAACCTTTACGAGCAGGAAGCTTACGCCGATGTGCTGGGGCGAATTGCCTCCGCCAATGAGCAGTTTCCGGAAAATCCCATCAAACCACATTTCGCCCTGCTGGGAGCCATGGTTTTCGGGGCCACAGACAGCGTAGAAGCCTTCAAAATTGCCCTGCAGGATGTGGTCAATACCTATCCGGGTACCGAGCAGGCTGTCCGGGCCCAGGAATTGCTGAATCACCTGCGTTTGGGTTCCGTCATTCAGCGGGCCGAAGAAGCGGCCACCACCGAATCAGACTACGCGCTTGATCCGGGCACGGAGCATTTCGTTGCCTTAGTGTTGTACGAAGTCGGGCGAGAAGCTGCGGCCATGAAAACCAAAGTCTCTGACTTTAACCGGGAGTTTTTCTCGTTAGAAAACCTCCGCGTTTCTTCTCTGCTGTTCGAGAGCGACAAAACCATTATTCTTGTCAAGACGTTCTCGAACCTGGACAAGGCGATGAAGTACTACCGTGACTTGAAACCGGATGAAAAAGTGTTCGAAGGGCTGGAGCCGGCGGCCTACAAGATTATCGCCGTTTCCCGCAACAACTACACTGCGCTGTATCGCAAAAAGGATCTGGACGGCTACGTGGAATTTTTCGAGAAATTCTATCTGACCGACAACTGATCCCCCACTATGCCCCTGAAAGAAGAGTTTGTTCAATTCCGGACCTACATTTTGCGTTTTTGGGCCGTTGTAGGCGGTGGATTGCTGGTTTTTGCCATCTACATGTTTGGCCTCAGCCTGTCCAAAGACATTCCGGACGTGGTGGAGCTACAGAATCCGCGCTCGTTTCTGGCCACCGAAATCTATGCTGCTGATGGGGTTCTGCTGGGCAGTTACTACCGGGAGAACCGCAGCAACGCCACCTACCAGGAATTGCCTCAACACGTGGTGGATGCCCTGATCTCCACCGAAGATGTCCGCTTTCGAAGCCACGCCGGCGTTGACCTTCGGGCTTTGCTACGCGTTTTTAAGGGGCTGGCAACCTTTAACACCGGCCAGGGTGGCGGATCTACGCTGACCCAGCAATTGGCCAAAAACCTATACCCCCGTAAAGCAGGGCTGAACACCATCGGCATCGTTAACCGCAAGTTCAAAGAATGGATTCTGGCTGCCCGGCTGGAGAAGAACTTTACCAAGGACGAAATCCTGGTGCTGTACCTGAACACGGTGCCGTTTATGTACGATGCCTACGGCATCAAGTCATGCGCCAAAACCTATTTCGACAAAGAAGTCAGCGACCTGAGCATAGAAGAAGGCGCCGCCATCGTGGGCATGCTCCAAAACCCTTCGCTCTACAATCCCGTTCGCCGACCCGAGCGCACCAAAGAACGACGCAATGTGGTGCTGGCGCAGATGCAGAATTACGGTTACCTGGACAATGCGCAAAAAGATTCGCTGCAACAGTTGCCACTGGACGTGTCGCGTTTCACCCGTCAGGATCACAACGCGGGAATGGCCACGTATTTCCGCGAGCATCTGCGGCAGTGGATGAAAGATTGGTGCGAGCAAAACCGCAAACCCAACGGCGAGCCCTACGACATCTACAAGGACGGATTGCGGATTTACACCACGTTGGATTCCCGCATGCAGGAGTATGCGGAAGAATCCATGGCGTCGTGGATGACCAAACTCCAGGATGACTTCTTTGAGCACTGGAACAAGGATTACAAATACGAACCCTGGACCTACCCGTACAACGACCGCAAGGACCCGGAGTTTTTGACCAAAAAAATGCGGCAGTCCGACCGGTTTCGGGGCTTGCGCAAACAGAAAATGCCGGAAGACAGCATTGAACTGGTGTTCAATACACCAATTCCTATGACCATCTTTTCCTGGCACGGCAACCAAAACCACGAACTGGATACAGTGATGAGTCCGTTGGACTCCATCCGTTACCACCGCAAAGTGCTTCACGCGGGTTTGCTGGCGCTGGATCCCGAAACCGGTTTCGTTCGCGCATGGGTGGGCGGCATCAGCCATCGCCATTTCAAACTGGACCACGTTAACAAAGGCACGCGCCGACAGGTAGGCTCTACGTTCAAGCCTTTTATCTACACGGCTGCGCTGCAAGCCGGATACTATCCCTGCCAGCAGGTGCCCAATGTGCCGGTCACGTTCCAGGCTGGCGACCCGCGCTTTGGCTTGCTCAAAAGCTGGACGCCCAAAAACTCCAGCCACGATCGCGAGGGTCAGATGGTGACGCTGTACTGGGCGTTGGCCAACTCCGTCAACTTCATTTCGGCTTACCTCATGGACAAAATCGGCACACAACCGGTGGTGGACATGGCGCACAAAATGGGCATTGAAGCGGACATCCCCAACCAGCCATCCATTTGCCTGGGCACCCCGGAAATTTCGCTTTACGAGATGGTTGGTGCCTACACCATTTTCGCCAACCAAGGCGGCTATACCGAGCCGGTATTTATCAGCCGCATCGAGGACAAGAACGGGGTGATTTTGTACGAAAACTTTGGGGCTAACAGCGAGGAAGTGATGAAACCGCAAGATGCGTTCGTCATGCTCAACATGCTGCAAAACGTGATGCAGTATGGCACCGGGCAGCGCATCCGCCGCAGCCCATACGGCGCATTGCCGGGCGGAGTGCAAATCGCTGGCAAAACCGGTACGACGCAACAACATACCGACGGCTGGTTTATGGGCATGGTGCCCAATCTGGTTGGCGGGGTCTGGGTAGGCGCCGATGATCCGGTGGTAGCCTTCCGCAGCATTAGTTTTGGTCAGGGCGCCAACATGGCCCTGCCTATTTACGGCAATTTTCTCCGCCAGGTGTTAGAGAATGGCAAACTCGGGGTTCAGGTGAGCGATCGCTTCCCTGTTCCGGATCAAATGGACATTGAACTGAACTGCAGCGAATACCAGACGCCGGGCAGTGGCGACGAGGGCGAAGACCCTTACCTGGACCTGTAGCCTGCAAAAGCGTGACGCCGGAAGAATTCAAAACGCAGCAGCATAACATTCCGGGTCAACCCGGCGTGTACCAATACTTTGACGAGGAGGGTAAGCTTTTGTATGTTGGCAAAGCAAAAGACCTGCGCAAGCGCGTCAGCTCCTACTTCCGCAACAAGTACGACAACCACCGGATTCGCATGTTGGTGCGCCGCATTTCGCGCATTGACATCACGGTGGTGGAGTCTGAAAAAGATGCGCTGTTGCTGGAGAACAGCCTGGTCAAACAGTACCAGCCGCGCTACAACATCCAGCTCAAGGACGACAAGTCCTTCCCCTTCATTTGTATAAAAAACGAACCCTTTCCTCGCATTTTCATGACGCGCCGCGTGGTGCAGGATGGCTCGGAATACCTGGGACCCTACACTTCTGCCAAAAAAACCCGCGGCATCCTTGAATTTCTGTTCACGCTTTTTCCCATCCGCAATTGTGCGCTGTCTTTAACGCCGCGCAACATCGCCACGGGCAAATTCAAAGTGTGCCTGGAATACCACATCGGCAATTGTCTGGGTCCGTGCGAAGGGCTTCAACAGGAGAGCGACTACCTGGAAAACATCGCGCAGGTGCGGCACATTCTCCGGGGAAATTTCGCGCCCGTCAAGCGGCGTCTGCGCGAACATATGGAAACTTGTGCTGCTAAATTAGAATTTGAACGGGCCGAACATTTCCGCAAGCGACTCGAAAACCTGGAGGACTACCAGGCGCGGAGCACCATCGTCAGTCCTGCGCTGGACAATGTTGATGCCTTTGCCATCGCATCGCTGGGCGACGCTGCCTTCATTGGCTTTCTGCGGGTTATGCAAGGCACCGTGGTGCAAGCGCGCGTCACTGAAGTTCGGCGCAAGCTGGATGAACCCGACGATGAGGTGCTGGGCTACGCCATTCCCCTGATGCTAAATGAAGCTGGAGGTGCCGCCGGAGAATTGCTCCTTCCCTTTGCGCTGGATGAGGAAGCTTATGGTTTGTCTGAGTTGCAACTGACCGTTCCCCAGCGCGGCGACAAGCGCAAGCTGGTGGAATTGGCCATGCGCAATGCGCTGCAAGCCAAAGCAGAGCGGAGCAGTCGGGAGGAGGAGCGCGAAAAAAAAGAGAAACGCCAGAACGTCCTGGAAATCCTGCAAAAGGATTTTCGCTTGCAGGTTTTGCCTGAACACATCGAGTGTTTTGACAACTCAAACTTTCACGGCAGCGACCCGGTGGCGTCATTGGTGGTGTTCCGGCATGGCAAGCCAGCCAAAAAAGACTACCGGCATTTTCACATCAAAACCGTGGTTGGTCCCGATGACTTTGCCTCCATGCGCGAAGTGGTCGGGCGTCGCTACAAGCGGCTGCTCGAAGAGGGCGAGCCCCTTCCCCAGTTGGTGGTCATTGACGGTGGAAAGGGGCAGTTGAGCGCCGCGGTGGAGGCGCTTGATGAACTCGGCCTGCGCGATCAGGTCACCGTAGTGGGCATTGCCAAAAAGCTGGAGGAGATCTTCTACCCCGGCGATACCTTGCCGATGTTGATTGACAAACGCTCCGTCGGGCTGAAAGTGATCCAACAATTGCGCAATGAAGCGCACCGATTTGCCATTGGATTTCACCGCGACCGGCGCTCCGCTAATGCCCTGAAAACCACGGAACTGGAAGGCATTTCCGGCATTGGGCCCAAAACGCGTGAGGCGCTGCTCAAGCATTTTCGGTCGGTGGCCAAGCTCAAAGAAGCCCCTTTCCACGATGTGGCGGCCCTCATTGGTGAGGCACGCGCCAAGGTGGTTTTTGTGCATTTTGGCCTGGGGGAATAGGGCGTTTTGCGCAACACACGACCCTTGCACTGCGTACACGAATAACGTGCTTTCGCCCTTTCGCCTACCCTCCTGGCTGCAACGGCTTGAGCCGGTTTTTCCGGACCCAAGCAACCCACCGCGCGAGCGGCTGGAGGCTGTGCGGCAAGGTCTTGCGCGCTTCCGGACACTCGACCCCGAAGTCAGTATTTTGATTGCGGTGCGCAACGACGAGCGCTACCTGTTCCGCACGTTGGAATCGCTCAGCCTCCTGGAACTGCCTTGGTCAGCCGAAATTGTGTTGGTGGACAATCGCTCTACCGACACCACGGCGACGCTCGCTGCTGCCTGCGGATTGTCCGTGTTCCACGAACATCGCCCCGGGCTCAGTTATGCCCGCCAAACGGCGCTGGAGCGCGCGCGTGGCCGCTACGTGCTCTGTGCTGACTCCGACACTCTCTATCCTCCCGGATGGGCTGCTTCGCTGGTCCGGGTGCTTCAAATGCAGCCCGAAGTGAGTTGCGTTTACGGCAGTTACCACTTTCTGCCCCAGAAAAGTTATCCCCGTTGGAAACTTTTGATCTACCGCTACCTGGGTGATCCCATACAAAGCTTTCGGGCCATACGCCACGAATTCACCAACGTCATGGGCTTTAGCATGGGCTATCGCCGCCTGGACGCGCTGCGCGTTGGCGGTTACCCCGGCGAAGATCAAATGGACCGCAAGGCAACCCGCGAAAGCGAATTTGGCCGCCTGGCCCTCAAACTTTCACTTTTCGGAAAACTGCACTTCACGGACGAACTGGAAAACCGCGCCTGGACCAGCCCGCGTCGCCTCGAAGCGGATGGCGGCCTCGGTTGGTCGCTGGCCCGCCGTGCTTTCCGAGAACTGCTCCGACCCTTCCACGGCCGCCGCCGCATGGTCATTGAGTAAGGCGGATTAAGGGCTCTTCCACATTGCGTCCTGCTTGACGCTTGTTGCCGAATACGGCAGATCCTGCACATTGGACACCTTCATCAACTGGGATTCGAACCGGCGCAGCAACAGCACGCCGTCCCAACTCAGTCCCTCCTGCTCTTTCGCAGGGCGAAGGGCCTGGGTTTTGACCAGCAAAGGCCGTGCTTCATCAAAGGGAATCCACGCCAGCACTTGCGACTCCGGTGTGCCAGCGTAGCGGTAAAAGGTGGCTCGGGTGTCTGTATAAGTAGGGCTATGGTCTTCTGGTACACCGGCTTTTGAGTGCGACTGGTCCGGTTCTTCCAGAAAAGCGGCTACTGAGTTCAAGCTATCCAGCCCCTGCAGGAAAGGAGCGTCTGAGCTCAAGACGGTGACGTCCGCTTGCTGACTTGCCGCTAAAAGTCCCAGCGCAATAATCCGGGGCCGGCGTTCAAAACTGGATTCATCCATGATCCAATCTTCGACAATCCAAACGGTGGTTGGGTTGACGGCCGCGCAGAATCCGGGCTGAATGGGGGGTTGCGTGCAAGAAATAGTGGTTTGGCTGAGGTGGTGTTGCGGGCGTACAAGGTTAGTTTGGCGTAATTGGGCAAAACCAGATTGCATGTCGCTTTCCTGGGCAAAGTCTTCTTGGGCAAAGCTTTCCTGGTTAAAGCCTTCCTGGGCAAAGCCAGCCAGGTTAACAGTTGCTTCAAAATGCCCAGCGTGCGCGCGACTCCCCGGCCAGGGCTCGCCAAAAAGTGACTCTCCCTTTCCAGGTGAAAATGCCCGAAGATTACCAGAGTAGACTGCCTCTACCAAAAGCTGACCCAAATTCGGTGAAAGAATCTGCAAGTTGGCATTGTCTTCTGAACAAATGTTCAATTCCTGCCAAACTCGCTTTTCCCAAAAAACATCCGCTTGGCGGAGTCTTGGATAAGATAAGTAATGTTGTGGATGGGATACTTCAGCTTGTTTGCCAAGACCAGACATCGGTACCGGCTGGCCTGCCTCTTGGCTGGTTGTTTGTTGCGCATCTGCATGGCCAAAACCAAGCGCAAAAAACAGTGCGAAAAGTAAAACGTACCGCGCTTGTGTCGGCTTGTACAATGCTTGTTTACCCATAAACCCTTAAACGACGATTGGGTTGGGGGTAGTATAAGCGGTACCTACTAACAAGGAAATGACGTGTCCGAAGACTGTATCCAATGACCAGCGTTGTAGAGCACTTATTGGTATGCTGACTTACTTTCCTGTTTTACAAAATCCTGGTTTGGTTTAGCTGCTTTTTCGCTGCCATTAACGTACTGCTTGTAAAACTGCTTTTTTGAATCATGGTAATGCGAAACCATGCCCACCTTGGAGAGCACCCAGATGTAAATCCAGGCCAAGTCAAGTTGATAAGGCAGAAACCCGGAACGTGCGCTTCCAGGAAAGAGGTGGTGATTGTTGTGCCATTCACCGGCAAAAAATCCCGGTCGCCATTGGTTAATAGAGAGGTTACTTCTATCGTAATCAATGCCGTCGGCATGTTTAACTTCTCCGCCTCCATGGCCGGTGTAGTTAAAAGCTCTGACGCCCACTACCCAAAACACTGCTGCACTGAATAATGCAGTGGCCAGTCCGTGTCCGCCAATCAGAAAAAAAACGGTGTACCAAAACGACCAGTTTAAAATCCACAAACCCATCGTGTAATAAGGGTTGGCAACAGAACCCCACTTTTGATACTGCTGGTAGGTGTTGGCAATAATTCCGGTATGTTTTATCAGACCTGCTGCTTTCTTATAGTCAGCTTCGCTAAGCGTTTTTGAAATACTCTGATGATTGGTTTCAGCAAAAAAGCAATACAAAAAACCCAACTTAGCGTTGTAGGGATCACCGGGTTCATCGCTCTTAGCGTGGTGAACCATGTGAGATATGGCATACATTTCTTCAGGAATCACCTTAACCACTAAATTTTGCGTCATAAACCGCCAAATAGGGTGGCTGAAAGTGAATGCGCGGTGGGTGCAATACCTATGATACCAAATGGTACCGTGGGTACTCATGACAATCATAGCGTAAACCATAAAAGCGGCAAACAATGCCCAGTTGAGGTATTGCGTGACAAAAATTACAAAAAGGGGAATGGCGCAAAGTACCCAAAACCAACTAACTGCAGAAATCCAGTTCTTTTTTGATTTAAAGACATTGATCCGGGAAAACAGCTCTGCGAAGATCTGTTGGGGAGTTGGCTGAATAGCAGCGCCGATCTTGTCCTTCCATCCATAAGAAGGCACTTGTAATACATCGTCAATGAATGCCATAATACGCTAATTCTAATCTTTAAATACCGCTTAGCACTTGTCCTAAGTGCGCTTTGATGTGCAAATTTACCCTATTCTACTCACTGAACCAGACTTAACTAGCTAAAGGGTGCCACAGGCAATAGAGATCGACTTACCGCAAATAAAACGTAGGGCTAAGCGTTTTTATGGACCCATCCGGATACTCTACTGCTACGCGGAACAGCAAGCGATCACCGGGTTTGGTTCGCTTGAACACGGCCAACATTTCATCGGTAAACTTGTTGCCGGGAGTCTTCGCCAGCACCGGCGACCCATACTCAGGGGTATACACCAGTTCAAAGCCCCGAATCGCGTACCCGGCAGCAAAGAGGAAGTCATCGTTACGGGCGGCAATACCCGTTTGACCGTTGATGTCGCGCTGAACCAGCACTCCGTCCGAACGCCCTCCAATGTAGATCAACGGCTCCGGGACGCGGCGCGCCTCAAACGTTGCACTGCCCTGCACCGCCCTTCCCCCGGGAGCAAGCCCAGTCAGGCGTAACTCAACAGGTCCGGGGTTTGTGGGCTTAGCCACCCATTGCTCGCTGGGCTCATCATAGCGCACGCCAGGCCCTTCCAGCTTGATTGAAGCAGGATCTGCCGTACCGCCATACACCCGCAAGGGGTTGTCCACACCTGTGTACAGGACATTCAAAGCAGCCGGTGCAATCAGAATGGGCTGTGGCAGCGAAGCCGCCAATTTGCCATCAAGGGCATGGAGCACCGCCTGCGTTTTAAAGGCCGCCACCATTTCCAATTCAGTCCGCAGGCCAAGCACTGTGTTTTGGGTATAGCGCCCAGGCTGCAACGAAGCGAGGGCATCCGCCGCGTTGCCATCACCGGACCATTCGCGCTGGCAAGCTTCCAAAAAATCTTTCAGGGGAAGTTGCATTTCTTCGAGCGGGTATCGACCCAGCAGCACACTGCTGTCGCCTGATGCGAACCCTTCTGCATAACGGCGCATCCATTGGTCCATATCCTTGCGCATAACCCGGCGTAAGTTTTCTACTTGATCCAGTTGAGTAAGCACATCCAAGCAACTGCTGCAATCCGGTTGGCTTGCTTTCTGGCGAAGGGCGTTAGCCGCTTGAGCCAACGCGGCATCCATCCAAACCAAAGCAGATGGTGCCTTTGCAGTTGCAGGCTGCGCTAAAGAGGGATTTGGGAAGCCCAGCAACAGCATAAACGCACATGAAAGCAGGCTGATTCTGTGGCAAGAAGAATGAAAAAGCATGGGAATGGCGAAAAATTATCGAAGGTAATGCCGTGTCAGACCCTAAGCTAAAAACGGGCCAAACACGATCCGGGGTATAACGCAAAAGGCGGGACCGAAGTCCCGCCCTTTAAAAACTTTTATTTCGATGCAGGGTGCTGAAGGCTTAGAATTCCCACAGTTCGTGTTCGAACTTGAAGATTTTCTCTTTCAAGCGCTCGCTTTCTAAAACGGCATCAATCCCAGTGGCGTAGTTCTCAACCGTGCGGTCATAAACGTTGCTTTCTTTGATGATGTAGCTGGAGAACAACCGCATTTCAAACACATCTTCCCAACTCAGACGCACCGCGTCGTTGAAGTTGTTGAATACAGGCTTTGTGGCCAGGAATTCGCGGAGCGAAGGATAGTGCAGCCAGAACATCAACTCGTCACCGATTGTAATCCCGGAAGCTTCGTCCACCAACTCACGAACCGGGGCAATGCCCACAATTCGGCAAACGATGGTTGACGTCTCTTCGTCAAAGATCCAGTCTTCTTTAATCCACAGTTTGGAAACCCACACTGGATCAAAGTCGCTGTTGACTACTTGCTTGGTCTCTTCGTAGGTGTCCGGATCAAAAACCGTGATGGTGTCTACCCGGTACAACTTGCCGTTGACCTGCTCGGAGGTGTAGGGAATGTCAAATTCGTCGCTCAGCGGGTTGAACGCTGTCACTTCGCCAGACTTTACTGCATCAATTAAGACCTGGGCCAAAGGAAGTTTGGGATACGCAAAGGGAAGGTTCATCTTCTCCTTGAAGTCGATGACGCGCCACATCCGCTTTTCCCAGAAAACGTCGGCTTCCCTTAAATGGTCGTAGGGTATAGCCCTGCGCTCTTCAAACGTGATTTCTTCGTATGCCCGATCGCGCGGAGCATCCGCTAACGGTTGAGCAACTGCCGGACCAGCCAGGCAAAGGGCCAGTCCAAAGCTCAGAATCGAATGCAGGGTCTTCATGGCAATAGCGTTAAATAATGGTGAAACTGGTGTTCACTTCGCGGGTGGTGCCATCGGGCATCTTCACCTTGACGTTGGAGAAGAACAATCGGTCACCGCCGCGGAGTTTGCTCATAACCGTCTTCTGTTCATCAGAGAATCGGTTGCCGCTGGCCGACGTGGAGATAACCGGTCCGGAGCGAGGCGCATAGATCATGTCAAAACCCATAACCTGGTATTTCAAATCGAACACGAAGTCAGGGTTACGGGCAATGATACCCGCTTGGCCTTGTGCAAACTCTTTGGAAATACCACCGGTCTTTTTATCGCCCAGGTAGAAGTAAGGATCGGGAATACGCGAGATACGGAATTCCATTTGACCATTCACAGCGTCTCCTTCATTGGACTTGCCGGACACCTTGACCGATTCGACTCGCGGGGCACCCGTTGGGTTGGCAACGTATTTACCACCGCCGCCTGCAGGTTTGATCCCGCAACCACTGGCTACCACCGTTGAAGGGTTGGCGTTGCCGGCGGTAATGGCAATCGGGTTGTCTACGCCGATGTAGAGCACGTTCATGGCCGTCGGAGAGATTACTACATCACCAGGATTGAATGTTTCGTACTCAAACTCGAATGGATAGAAGTCGAAAAGCTCGCCTTTGCTGCCAGGCTTTTCCACCTTAATGACCCCCTGTACCTTGCGGGACCCGGAAGCGATGGTTTCAAAACTGGCCCGGCCATCCGGAGTAACCTCCAGCGGCTGTGCGTTGGACAACGGCATTTGATTGGCAGGCACTTTTTCAATCCGCGAGAAGGTTACCCTCCCTTTGGAATCCTCCGTGCGCGTTACTGCAGACGTCAAGTTACCAATGAATACCTCGGGACGCACCTGGCTTGACTTTGCGCCCAGGAATATATCCGCGCGGTACTGCTTTCCGGTAACCAAAAACTTGGATTCCGAAACAGCAAAAGCTTCAAACTGGTCCACTTTGACGTCTTCTGCCCCCACTTTCTTGGACAACTGGTCCAAAATGGTGGATTCGCAATTGTAGGCGTCTGACTCGAGGCCGGTCAAAATGGTCTGCACAGCCTGGACTGGGACTTTGCGGAATTTGGAGGCCGCCCAATCCATGTTGGGATCTTCTGGCTTTTCCGCTTTCAACGTCAATTTGTCGCCCAACATGGCCTGATCTTCTTCTGACAACAGGGCTAAAAATTTACCCCTGTATTCGTTGATCTTGGCCTCGATTTCTGCCCCGCCACCCTTCTCCACAAACATGTTGGTGGTGGTTTCGACGTCTTTCTTGCCAACCAAAACCTCGTGGCCTTTTTCCATCTTAACACCACCGGAGGCTTCAATCATCTTCTCTTTCCATTCTTCGATGTAATCCACAAATTCTTCGCGGTATTTGCGCGCCTGGTCAGCATTTTCAATGAGCTGAAGGCTCTCTTCGCGACCATCTTTCTTAGCCGCGGCTACCAGTGAATTGTACACCAATCCGTTCTTGGCATCCACTGCTTCTGTAGAATTCTTTATCCCCTTTTCGACCGTTTTAAAGGCGTTAAGGATTTCGGCAGACACGTTCAGAGCGAGCAGCGCGGTCAACACCAAATACATGATGTTGATCATAAGCTGCCGCGGTTCCTTGGGTATAGACATCTTTTAGCTTCTTTCGTCAGGTTAATAACAATAGGACCCAGGGAGGCGTCAGACTTTTACCGGTTGCGGACGGCTGATGGTCATGGCACTTAGCATATTGCCATAAACGTTGTTGAGCTGCGACAGATTGTTGGCCAGGCTGGCAATTTCTGTCTTGTACTTCTTGCTGTCCTCAATGGACTCGTTGAGGTTGTCCATGGCAGAAGCAAGTCCACCGTAGAACTTGTTCATTGCCTTGAGGTGGTTGTTGGTGTCCTGGAGCTCCAACTCGTAAATAGCGTTGAGCTGGCTGAGGTTTCTGGTCACTGCCTGAACCTGCTCGTGGTACTTCACGCTGTCTGTTCCCACTTCGCCTAAGTGGCGCATGGCACTAGCGGCATTGGAGTAGGCAACTTTCATTTCAGAAAGGGCATTGGCCGCTTCTTTGGTCTTCAGAGTGTAGTCGCTGGTAGACTTGGCCGCATCCTGCATGTCGGACATCTGCTCAATGCTGACGCCGAGTTTGCGGAGGTTGTCGCCCAATTTCTCAATCAATTCAGGCTGCACACTTTTTTCGAGCATGTTGTTCAACTGCTCTGTGACGCTGCCTTTTTTAGCGTTCAGTTGAGAAGCGAGACCTTTTTCCTCCACTTCAAATTCAGGAGAAACATCCAGATCCGGGTAAAGCTTCTCCCAGTGGTAATCCTTGTGGGGAGGTAAAACGCCTAACAAGACAAAAATGAATGCTTCGGTGAACAAGCCCACCATGAGCATTTCATTGGCACCATTCCAAGAGAGGATTTTGAAGAGTGCACCAATCATCACGACAGCGGCGGCAACCCCGATGATGAAGTTTTTAATTCTGGCGAAAGCGAAAGAGTGAATAAACGCCGACATGCTTATTGGTTTTCTGGTGATGAAAGCGAGACTGTTGCGCGAACAATCGTCTGAAACAATATCCCTATACGTCGCTGCAGGCAGCGTTGTTTCGTAGAATTAATTCGGGATATTGCCCAGAAGTGATACGGAATTACTTAAAGTCGTTCATAGACCGGCCAAGGAACGGCATCACGCAGCGGAAGCCGACATAGCATTTGGCCGTATCCTGGTATTCCCAGTGACGGGTACCTGTCTGAATATAGTAGCTGATGTCCTTCCAGGACCCACCGCGAATAACCTTTCGCTTATTGGTAGGGGAATCGCCCTCTTCCGCATCGTAACGGATGTCAGGGTTCATGTCGTGGATGAAAGAATACGAATTCTCGTAGAAGGCCGAAGAGGTCCATTCCGCCACGTTGCCTGCCATGTTGTACAGGCCGTAGTCGTTTGGAGCATAAGAGTACACTTTAACTGTGTAGAATCCGCCATCTTCCGGGTAAGAACCGCGTCCGGGCTTGAAGTTGGCCAGAAAACAGCCTTTGGTGTTCCGGACGTACGGGCCACCCCATGGGTAAGGCACCAGGTCGCGACCACCACGGGCGGCGTATTCCCACTCGTGCTCTGTTGGCAGGCGGAAGTCATCGACTACCGGCTCACCGTTGTCCAGGCGGTACTCATTCCAGAACCCTGTTCTCCAGGCAGCGAAGGCACGGGCCTGCATCCAGCCGACGCCAACCACAGGGTAGTCGTCAAAAGCGGGGTGCGAGAAGTACTGACGGGCCATGGGCTCGTTGTAGCTGTAAGAAAAGTCGTGCACCCAAACCAGGGTGTCCGGGTAGATTTTGAGGTCGTTTTCTTCTTTAATGAAGTCTTGCAGCGGTCGCTCGCGATCCGGGTTGCCCTTTTTGGAGGCCATAGCCTGCCAGTCGACCCAGCGGAAGGAATACTTCAACCGGCGCGTATCTACCCCGCGACGGCCGTATAGGGACTCGCCGGGAGGCGTGAGCATGTCCTCCAGATTGCCCGTTTGCTCTGGATCAGACCAGTCAATTTCCTGGGTCCAGTCCAGGCGCTCTCCTTCAGAAGACTCATCGGCTTCTTCATAGTGGTCCAGCAGGGTGTGGGCGATGGAGTCGCGCACCCAGTAGACAAACTGGCGGTATTCGTTGTTGGAGATTTCCGAATCATCCATGTAGAAACCCTGAATGGAGATGGATTTGCTTCGTTGCCACAGGGCGTGGTTCACGTCCTGGTCGCTTGGACCGATGTGCAACGTTCCAGACGGAATGTAAACCATTCCGTGTGGATTGATCGGACCCCACTGCGGGCGATCGTAAACACCGAGCAATTGGCCGCGATAATCGCTCCAACCGCTTTTGCTGCAACTGTTCAATGTAGACAGCACCGTTGCCGCCGCCAATATGAACCCTAAAGATCGCTTCATTCTAGTGAGTGGTGTTTTTCCGGCAGAGAGCCATGAAGATAGCTGGTCAAAACTATGAAACAAATTGCCCATATCAAAAACAGTTAGCGTGCGGAATGACAAGCAAACTGGGTTAAAAAGTGGGAATTTTTAGCCTTCATAGCTCACCTTTTGAAATCTAATAATGGAGATACCTTAAATTGTTAATTCGCTTGCCTTGCCGCGGCTTTTCAACTGCAACCCGGTAGCGGACCATCAACTCATGCGAACCTGAACTTACTTGGTTTAGGGCGCTCAACGGGTAATCGTAAGCGTATCCCAAGCCAAGTCGATCGGATACATTAGCACCAACAAGGCCTCCAACAGCATCAGCTTGCCCGTCAAAGTAGGTTCTAAACGAGGCACCAGCCCAAATATTGCCTCTAATGTAGAGCAAAGCATTCAAGTCGGCCATGGAAGAAGCCAGGTCAGTTTTGACCTGTACGCCGGGCTCCAATTCAAGGTTACTGTTTAGAACAATTTTGTAGGCAGTCGTGACATAATAATGCCTTCTCATGGCTATGCTGGAACTGCCCCCGTTCACTTCAAATGTGACATCCGGCTGGGTCAGGTGCGTTGCTGACAGACCCGCGCGAAATCGCTCGCTTTGAAACCATAGCCCTACGCCAAAGTCTGCCGCCATGGCCTGCACATTAGAAGTGGGCAAAAAGTTGTCGTTGTGCTCCACCTGCCCGTCCTCGTAACTGCCTTCCGGGGCGCGCAACCGATCGCCTTCGATGGCCTGCTGCAGCCCTCCAGCGGACAATCCAATAGAAAAACTGCTTCTGGCTCCTACTTCCAGCCTGTAGGCGTAGGCCGCATAAAAGCCAGTAACTCGCTGCACACCGCTCAAATCGTTCCAGATGGAGAAGCCCAGACCACTGCTCAACCCGTACAAAGGCAAGTGTCCCGCCAGCGATTGGCTTTGCGGAGCCCCATCAAGGCCTACCCATTGCGCCCGCACCAGGGCCGTAAGGTCCAAGCCGGGCTCGCTCCCTGCCGCAGCGGGATTGAAAAGAAAGGGCTGGAATCGGAATTGGGTGAATTGGGGGTCTTGTTGAGCGCTCAAGGAAGTGCTCAACATTAAAATCCCAACCAAAACCAGAAACCGGTAATTCAGAACACGGTGGAGGTGAAAATAAGCCATCAACGATAATGCTGTAACGCAGGAGAACATTAGGCTGTTGCACAGCCTCCGGGGTAACAGCGAGCTTATAAAGCTAAGGAATCCTTCATCCCCGGCAAATCAGTGTTGCAGAATACCCAAAAATGTGCAAAAGATTGAGTTTACCAGGCAACTGCATCCGGGTGCTCTACTGGTCGCTCGCAGGCGTAGTGGCGACAGACGAAAATCCTGGTCTCCCCCTCCGTCCCTCGCCCTTCCAACAGGGGCCATTCGCCCGTAAGCGGTTCCTGGAGGGCCGCCATAAAGACAGTTCCGGGCGAAAAGCGCCGTTGCAACACACGACTAAAAGCCTGATAATCAGGCCCTACGATGGCTATCTCGCGCCGCTCCGAGCCTTCATCGGCCAGCGTGCAGGCCCATGCTCCGAACGACGTGCCGTAGCGGGCAACCGTCTCTTCCATGCCCTGGAGCATGGCCAAACCCCGCGTCAGATAAGCCGCTCGGCCGCTAAACCGGGCCAGGCGAAGCAGATTCTCGGCCATAATGGCGTTTCCGGAGGGCGTTGCCCCATCGTAAAGGTCTACCTGCCGTAAAATGAGGTCTGTGGCATGCGACGAGGTGTAATAAAAATAGCGGCCGTCCTGGTCGGAGAACTGGTCAATAACCAGATCGGTCCAGCGGAGAGCTTGGCGCAGGCGTTCTGCGTCAAAAGCGCTTTCGTAACTGTCCAAAAGCGCAGCAATAAGAAACGCGTAGTCGTCCAGGACAGCATCAAAACGCGAATGGCCGTTCTGCCAAACGCGGAGCAGTCCCTGTTCAGCAGGCAGATCGGGCGATTGCTCCGGTAAAAGATCAGACAAAAGAAAGTCCAGACAGGCTTCAGCGGCGCCGCGCCAGCGGTCCGTGTCGGGGTCAATTCCGTCAAGCGCTGCCGATGCCTTGTAAAAACCAGTCGCCATGAGGGCATTCCAACCCAAAATGACCTTGTTGTCCAGCCCAGGGCGAATCCGGTTTGCCCGGGCGGCCAGCAAGAGAGCGCATCCTTCTTTGCGCTCAGCTTCCCAAACGGCTGGGGCCATGCTTTCCTGATTAGCAAAGGCCTCAATGGACAACGAGCGATGCAGAATATTGACTCCTTCCCAATTTCCCCCGGAACGAACCCCATAAAAGCGGCAAAAGCGGCCGGCGCGTTCGCCGAGTATGTTGCGGATTTCCGCCTCCTGCCACACGTAAAACTTGCCCTCTACCCCTTCGGAATCGGCGTCCAGCGTGGCGTAAAATCCGCCGTGCGGGTCTTGCCATTCGCGAAGTACAAAGCCCAGGGTCTCGCTGATGATTTGTGCAAAGCGCGGTCGCCCTTCGACCTGAAAGGCTTCTGCGTAGGCCGTGACCAGCAGCGCATTGTCGTATAACATTTTCTCAAAGTGGGGAACGAGCCAATGGGAATCCGTGGCATAACGCGCGAACCCGCCGCCGAGGTGGTCGTAAATGCCCCCCGCCCCCATGGCCTCCAGGCTGTGCAAGGCGTGTTGGGTGGCCTTTTGGAGGCCGGAATTCGCAACGGCTGGCTGCCTGGCCGCTTGCTCAGTCTGCCTGGCCGCTTGCGCTGGCTGCCTGGCCGCTTGCGCTGGCTGCCTGGCCGCTTGCGCTGGCTGCCTGGCCGCCCCCCCATGCCTGAGTAGAAACCGCAGGCTCATCGACGCCGGGAACTTTGGTGCCCCCCCGAAACCACCGTAGCGCTCGTCGGCCTGTTTGAGGTGGCTTTCAACCACCCGGCCCTGAAACTCGGGGCCAAACAGCGCCGGTTCCTCCGGGTTCGTGGTCAAACCCAGACCAGGCTTTTCGCTGTTGCCTGAACCAGCCACCGCCGCGCCTCCCACCGGCGCCACAAAGCGCGCTTCCTGCTCCCGCATGTGTCCAAGCAGCATGTCGGCCTGCTCTTCAACCTTGTCGCGCTGCTCGCGGAACGCCTCGCGAACCTGTCGCAAAACCGTGGTCCAGGCCGGTCGACCGGGCATATCCGTAGGCGGAAAATACGTGCCGCCGGTAAACGGCCGCCCCTCCGGAGTCAAAAACACGTTGAGCGGCCAGCCCCCGGAGCCCGTCATGACCTGCACGGCATTCATGTACACGTGGTCCAGATCGGGGCGCTCTTCGCGGTCAATTTTGATGTTAATAAAATCGCGATTCATGAAAACGGCCACATCGGCATCCTCAAACGACTCGCGCTCCATCACATGGCACCAATGGCAAGCCGAGTACCCAATGCTCAGCAAAATAGGCTTGTCTTCCACGCGCGCGCGCTCAAGCGCCTCCGGCCCCCAAGGGAACCAGTCCACGGGATTGTGCGCATGTTGTTGTAGGTACGGGGACGATTCGCCCGCCAATCGGTTGGGCATAGCCATGAAACTGTTTCGGGCGAAAAGATACCGCATCCGAGGCGACCCGACAGCCGGTTCCTACCCGTTGACCTCGCGCAAATAGCGCTCAATGGCGGCGGTCATGGAAGGCAGGTCAGGTAGCGGGGCTTCCACATCCAGGCGGAGTTCACATTCCAATACGGCATTCTTGGTAGAGCTGCCGAATGCCGCAATGCGGGTGAAGTTCTGCTTGAACTCCGGGAAGTTGATGAACAGCGACTTTACTCCTGCCGGGCTGAAGAACACGATCATGTCGTAAAAAATCTCCTTCAGGTCCGAAAGGTCCGCAGCGACCGTGCGGTAGATGACCGCCTCGGCATATTTGAAGCCCTTTTTGGTGAGAAATTCGGGAATCTCCGGGGCGCGAATATCCGAGCAGGGAAACAGGAAACTCTCCTTGTCTTTGTGCTTGAGCAACAAGTCGAGCAGGCTTTGCAGGTTGCCTTTACCAAAAAAAACTTTGCGCTTTCTGTACTGGGTGTACTTCTGCAAGTAGAGCGCTACGGCCTCGGAATCACAAAAGAATTTGAGGTCTGCCGAATGCTTAACGCGCAATTCTTCTGAAATGCGAAAAAAGTGGTCAATGGCGTGCCGGCTGTTAAAGATAACAGCCGAAAATTCTTCAATATGAACTTTTGATTTTCGGAACTCCCTACTGTCAATAGGATCCACCTGAATGAATGGGCGGAAGTCAATTTTAAGGTGGTGCCGCTCCGCAAGTTCCAAATAAGGAGACTTGCCTTCCGGCTTGGGCTGGGAAATCAGAATCGATTTTACCGGCCGTTTTGAAGGATCCGCGGTCAAGGCGATAGGTTTAACTTTAGGCACCGAATCCCATTTAACCAACTGATAACCAACTCGTTATACCTTTGACAGCAACGGCTATCGGAGCGATTTCGAGCGTGCAAATATACACAACAAAAGCAAACTCATTGTGGCGCAATGATCCTGAACCCGCCTGAAGCCCCCGCAGCGACCGCCATCCAAACAAAAAAGCGAGCAAAACCAGCGAGGCCAGCACCCCCCACCCCCCCACCGGAT
>CAYSDI010000056.1:0-3633 GCA_964429745.1 uncultured Chitinophagales bacterium
GTTGCTTGGAAAGGACAAGAAGTACGGTTTTACGAATGTAAACAACCAGGTAAGGATGGTCTTAAACCTTCACAATTGAGTTTTCTGGATGCGGCTTTGTGTTTGGGCATGCCTGCTGCATCGTTTGGCTTGGTGGAGTGGAAGTTTAGACAATCTGGATTAAGGTAAAGAAAGTTGCTGGTCATGGGCTCGTATCTTCGTTTCATGCGCAAGTTTTTCTTATCGGCCGCAGCATATTGCCTCATTGCAATTTTTCCAGCCTCTGCCCAAACCCCCACCCAGGAATACCTGGTCGGCGCTACGCTCTATACCCAAAACGCCGCCGAGTACCGCGCGCTTTGCTACCAGGCCTACAACCTGGCCGAGCTTCGGCTGCTCGAAGCACTCCGAAGCAACCCGGCCAGGCCCGCGGTCATTCTGGACCTGGACGAAACGGTGTTGGATAACAGTGCCTACACTGGCTGGCAAATTCAGCACGATCAACCCTACACCCCCGAAACTTGGGCGCGCTGGACGGAGCTCGCCGACGCTGCACTAGTTCCCGGCGCGGCCCGCTTTTTGCACCTCGCTGACAGCCTCGGCGTTACCCTGCTCTATGTCAGCAACCGCTTAGAAATCGAGCGCGACGCCACCCTGCGCAATATGCTCGCGCACGGTTTGCCACAGGTTCAGCCGGAACACTTCTTTCTCAAAAGCAGCAGCTCCGACAAAACTGAACGACGTGCTGCAATCACGTCCGCGGGTTACAATATCCTGCTGCTCATCGGCGACAATCTCGGCGACTTCGACGGCCAGTGGGAGAAGCAAACCAACGCCCTTCGAAACGAGCGAGCCGACGCGGTTCGCGATCTATTCGGCAGCCGCTACATCGTCTTGCCCAACGCCATCTACGGCACTTGGGAAGGGGCCCTGTACAAGTTCAACTGGAATGCCACTCCGGTGGAAAGGGACTCGTTGCGCCGGGCGGGGTTGCGGGGGGTGGAATTGGAGTGAGGGGCAACTCAGATCTGTTTTCCTTAAATTGTCGCAAGCATGGCCTCTTTTACCCCCTTCCACAACCACGTCGCCCTCCCCTACCAGCTTTACAACAGCTTGTTTCTGACGCTGCCGTTTGAGACCATCTACGAAACTGGAACGCTTTTGCCGCTGTTAAGCCGGGCTTGCGAAACCGGCTACGAGAAAAAGCAGAGCCCGGCAGAAATTCTCAAGCGTTTCAAAAAGGAGCACGCTGCGCATTTGGAGGAGGAGGAGTTTCACGGGTTGTTGTTTCAGTTTGTGCAATACATCGAGCGGCAGGTGGTGTTGTTCGATGCGCTGGAAGATGCGGCCTTTGCGCGGCTCAACGACCTGGACGGCGAGGGCACCATTCCGGCGCTCAAAGACAAGGCGGAGTTTCGCCAGAAGCTGAACGAGTTGCCGGCGCAATTGCGCGATTTCCGGTTGCGCATTGTGCTCACGGCGCACCCCACGCAGTTTTATCCGGGGCCGGTGCTGGGCATCATCACCGATCTTGACGAGGCCATTCAGCAGAGCGACCTGCCAGTCATCAATAGGCTGTTGATGCAGTTGGGCAAGACGCCGTTCATAAAAGCCGAAAAGCCCACGCCGCTCGACGAGGCCACCAGCCTGATCTGGTACCTGGAGAATGTTTTCTACCATACTGTTCCCTATGTTTTAGGTCGAATGGCTGAAGCCATTTCTACGCCGCAGCATCCGGTTAACCCAGCTGATTTGGCTGACACGGTGCAGATGGGCTTCTGGCCCGGCGGCGACCGCGACGGGAACCCTTTCGTGAACAGCGCCATCACGGTGCAGGTGGCCGTGCAGTTGCGGCAGGCTGTGCTGCGGAGTTACCGCGCCGACATTCGCTCGCTGCGCCGCCGCCTGACGTTCAAACACGTGGAGCCGCGGGTTGCGGCAGTGGAGCAGCGCCTGCTCAAAACCATTCGCGCAGAAAAAGA
This sequence comes from uncultured Chitinophagales bacterium, assembly GCA_964429745.1. Lineage (GTDB taxonomy): Bacteria > Bacteroidota > Bacteroidia > Chitinophagales > BACL12 > WGOA01. The sequence goes on from CAYSDI010000056.1 coordinate 1,962, forward strand.
CGCCTACCGCGACAGCAGCGAGCTGCTAACCGAGCTGGACCAAGTGCGCGCCATCCTTTTGGCCGAACACCAGGGCTTGTTCCTGGATCGGCTGGACGATTTTCGCACCCGCGTGCGCGCGTTCGGGTTCCACTTTGCCGCGCTGGACATTCGCCAGGACAGCCGCATCCACGGCCGGGTCATGGAGGCGCTGCATTCGCGAAGTACAAAAGATAAGATTAGTTACGCTAAACTTTCTCCGGGCGAAAGGCTCTCGTTCCTGGAGCAATACCGCGGCAGTTTCCAACCCGCCGAACTCATGGACCCGGTGGAGCGCGACGTGCTCGAAGCCCTCCGCGACTTGCGCCAAATCCACAAAGCCAACGGTGAGGCGGCCTGCCACCGCTACATCATCAGCAATTGCCGGGGCGCGAACAACGTGCTGGAAGTGCTCGCGATGGCGCGTGCCGTAGGCTGGAAAGCCCCGATCCCGCTTGACGTCGTGCCGCTTTTCGAAACGGTGGACGATCTGCAGGCTGCCCCCGAGGCCATGCAAAGTTTGTACAGTAACAAAACTTATGGCAAGCATTTGGGCGAGCGCGGCATGCGCCAGACCATCATGCTCGGCTTCAGCGACGGTACCAAAGATGGCGGCTACCTGATGGCCAACTGGTCCATCTTCCGCGCCAAGGAAGAGATGACGCGCATCTCGCGCGAGCACGGTATCGCCGTGGTTTTTTTCGATGGAAGGGGCGGTCCGCCGAGTCGCGGGGGGGGCAACACGCACCGCTTTTACGCGTCGCTGGGCAACCGCATCGAGAGCCGCGAGATTCAACTCACGGTGCAGGGACAGACCATCAGTTCCAACTTTGGCACCCTCCGCTCGGCGTCGTTTAACCTGGAACAATTGCTCAGCGCTGGCATTGAGCAAAACCTCTATTCGCCCGAGAAAGAAAGCTTGAGCGAGCCGCAGCGTGCGCTGTTGCATGAATTAGCAGAACGATCGTTCCAATACTACCAGGCCTTTAAGCTGGACCCGCTGTTTCTGCCTTACCTGCGCGATGTCGGGCCGCTGGAATATTACGGGCAAACCAACATCGGTTCGCGGCCGAGCCGCCGCAGCAAGAGCGGCGAACTGAAGTTTGAAGATTTGCGCGCCATCCCTTTTGTGGGCACCTGGAGCCAGCTCAAGCAAAACGTGCCTGGTTTTTACGGCATCGGCCATGCGATGGAGCATTATGAACAGGCCGGACGTCTGGACGAAGTGACGGCGCTGTACCGCGAATCGGCATTTTTCCGAGCCCTGGCCGACAATTCCATGATGGCGCTGAGCAAGTGCTTTTTTCCGCTAACGCGGCATCTGGCCAAGCACCCGGTTTACGGCGATTTCTGGAAAGGAATCCACCGCGAGTTTGAAGCGTCGCGGCGCCTGTTGTTAGCCGTGTCCGGTTTGCCCGAACTCATGGCCAATACCCCCGCCAACCAAGCCTCGGTGCGGCTTCGCGAGCGCATCGTCCTTCCCCTGTTGACCATTCAGCAGTACGCCCTGGAGCGCCTGCGCGAAGAGCGCGATACCCTGATCCCGGCGCAGGAAAAAGCGTTCCGGCAACTGGTGCTGCGAAGCATGTACGGCATCATCAATGCGGGGAGGAATTCGGCGTAGGGGGTTCGTGCGGCAGGTTTGCGCAGCGGG
>CAYSDI010000056.1:3733-24379 GCA_964429745.1 uncultured Chitinophagales bacterium
GCGCAGCGGGTTCGTGCGGCAGGTTTGCGCAGCGGGTTCGTGCGGCAGGTCCATGCGGCAGCGCTTAGCCTGTTCGTTCCTCTTTGGTCAATCTTCGATGGCTTTGTGCTATCTAAAACTGTTTCCAATACAACCAGTAAATGCCAGCGTTTAAAACTGCTCAAGTTTTAAACCTGAAGGCTGAATGGGTTTTATTAATTCCTTTTAAAAACAGGGATGACAGGCTTAGAACAGGAAGAGCATGCTTTGCGCGATGCGGGAACTTCTCGCAAGTTGAATAAGTCAACTTACTCCCCCACAACCAACACCTGCCCGATCTTGATGGTGTTGTCGGGTAACTGGTTCCAGCCGCGCACCTGGTCTATGCTGACGCTGTAGCGGCGGGCAATGCTGTAAAGCGTCTCGCCTTGGGCTACGGTGTGTTGGCTGATCGGGAGGGCCAGTGTGCCAGAAGCCGGTTGGTTACCTGTGGGCTTAGCGGCCGTTCCCGCGCCAGAAGCCGGTTGGGCGGGGGGCTTAGCGGCCGTTCCCGCGCCAGAAGCCGGTTGGCTCGCGGGCCTGGCCGCTCCAACCCCCGGCGCCGGAACTGGAATAGTAGGAGCAGGCCGCTGGGACGAAGCCTGCACTTGTGGGCGCACCGGAGTGCTGGAAGATGCAGGCAATGAAGTGCCCATCCCCGCCGTCGCTTGGCGGGCTTGATCCGGTTGGGCACTCCCCGCCGGCGCCGCCTTCGGCGGGCGCGCGGCTTTGCTGCGCAGGTAAATGGGCTGGCCGGCGGCGGGAACGAAGCCTTGGGTCACGAGGTTGCGGCGGGCCAGAATGTCCAGGAGCACGCCGTGCTGTTGCGCGATGTCGCGGAGCGATTCCCCCGATTTGGTCAGGTGAATTTTCTCGGCGGCCTTGCGGCGCTTGGGTTTGAGGTACACCTTTTCGCCTTCGCTGAGGGCGTAATTGGGCTCAAAATCGTTGTAGTCGCAGAGGCGCACCAGCGGCACGTCCTGGCGCGCGCTGATGTCTTTGGGGTACTCGCCGTTATTCGCCAGCACAGTAGGAATTCTGTTAAACCAGAACACCTCTGATGAAACGGCTGGTCCCGGGGTATCCGGTGCACCTGGTCGGCGGCGACCACGGGCGGCGGCCAGTTGCTGGTTGTCGTAGCGGTCGTACTCGTCCAGCGCGTAGTCGCGAATGAGCTTGATGAGCAGGTCGGCGTACTTGGGGTTGGTGGCGTAGCCCGCCTTTTTCAGGCCGTGTGCCCAGCCGTCGTAATCGTCGCTTTTTAGGTCGAAAAGGCCATCATACCGCTCGCGAGTGATCAGGAATTCGCTGTGGTCTGACCAGGAATCGGCCGGGTCGTTATACTGGCGAAAGCACTCTGCGGGCGCGTCATCGTCGTAGTACACCTTTTTGCCGGTCCATTCCTTGTGGCATTTGATGCCGAAATGGTTGTTGCTTTTGCGCGAAAGCTCGCTGGTGCCCGCCGCGCTTTCCAGAATGCCCTGTGCCAGCGAAATGGAGGCGGGAATGCCGTGTGCCTGCATGTTTTCAACGGCCACGGGCCACCATTCGTCCACGTAAGCGCGAATGGTGGTGGTGTTGTACTGCGCTGATAGCGGCAGCGAAGCTCCAAACAGCAAGAAAAGCCCCAAAAACAGGGCTTTAGCGGATAAAAAGGGGCCGGAATGGGCCTTCCGGGAAAAAGTGCACATGAACATGGGGGCAAATTACCTCGCAATCAGGCCCTTACAAGGATGCGGAGGGGCTGGAATTTCCACACCAACAGGCCGTCTATCCTATTTTTCGGGCAATCATCAAGCCGTCCCGCACGGGGAGCAGCACTTGCTCCACTCGATCGTCGGCAGACACCTTTTTATTGTACGCGTGCAGGGCGGCTGTCTCGGAATCGTGCGAATGCGCCGGTTCCAGCACGTGGCCGCTCCATAAAACATTATCCGCCACAATAAAACCGCCGGGTCTAACGCGGTTAAAGACCAGGTCGTAATAGGTGGCGTAGTTCTCCTTGTCCGCGTCCAGAAACACCAGGTCAAAGGGTCCAGGGATAGCCGGGACCAGCTCCAGGGCATTCCCCAGGTGAAAAAACACCCGGTCTTCCGCGCCTGCCTCGCTAATGAAACGCCGGATGCGCGCTTGCATGTCGGGGTTGATGTCCAGCGTGTCCACGCGCCCGCCGGGGGCCAGCCCTTCGGCCAGGCACAGCGCCGAATAGCCCGTAAACGTGCCAATTTCCAGCACCCGCTGTGGCCGCAGCATCCAACTGATCATGGACAACACCCGGCCCTGCAAATGTCCGCTGAGCATCTGCGGCATGTCGGCTTCGCGGTGCGTTTCGGCATTAAGTTTGGCCAAAACAGCGGGTTCTGGGTGGCTGTGGGCGGTAGCGTAAGCTTCAATTTCGGGCGAAAGAAGATGCATGGTCGGGCAACAGTTAGGGTTCATCCAATCAGCGGGGCTGGACAAGGCGCAAAATCGCAGATCAACGTGAACGGAACGTTAAGTTTATCCACTTCACGCAACAAAGAACGCCCAATTTACCCCGCTCCCGCTCGGTTTTATGTAATTTGGCGGCCTTCATGAACCGCCGTTCTTCCGCGATAGCCGTCCCGCTGCTTGCCGGTCTTTTAACCCTGTTGCTGCCCGCTGCCAGCGTGCGCGCGCAGTTGCTGCCTTCGTTCGGCGATTCGCGGACGGGCACCACCGGCATGCAGTTCCTGAAAATTGCGCCCGATGCGCGTTCGGCGGGCATGGCCGGGGTATACAGCGCAGTGGTGGACGATGTGTCCGGCCTGTACTGGAACCCCGCGGGCATCTGCGGCGTGGATTCCAATCGGGTGCACACGCAACTGGGGCATACCGCCTACTTTGCCGATGTCACGCTGAATTACGGTGGGGTGGTGTACCGCGTTTCAGACCGGACGTTTCTGGGGCTGAGCCTGGTGTACCTGAATTCCGGCGAAATGGATGTTACCACCGAGTTCCTGCCGCTGGGCAACGGCCAGACCTTTCGCGCCAGCAATACCGGGGTAACGCTCACGCTGGCGCGGCAACTCACGGACCAGTTTCGCTTCGGGATCAGCGCTCGCTACGTCAACGAGCAAATCGCCTCGCTCACCACCCACAACGCGGTCTTCGACTTCGGTTTTCAGTATGACATCGGCCTGGCCAACACGCGTTTTGCGGTGGGCCTGAGCAATTTCGGGTTCAACACCCAGCCCAGCGGCGATCTGGTCATCGAAGACCTGGACGGTCCTTCGGTGGTCACCGAGTTTGAAGAGATTTCGGTGCCCGCAGTATTCCGGCTGGGTCTGGCCTGGGATCCGCTGAGCCGCGAAGAGCACCGCCTGACCATGGCCGCGCAACTGAACCACCCCACAGACAATAACGAAACCTATGGTGTGGGCTTTGAATACGCCTGGAGGGAATTGCTGTTGCTGCGCACGGGCTACCTGCTCGGCCTTGACCAGACGGGTCTTCCTTCGGCGGGATTCGGGGTGTACCTGCCCCGCCGCTACGGCAGCCTGCGCCTGGATTACGGCTTCAGCGCCCGGCAAAGTTTAGGGGCCGAGCACCGCCTGACGCTGGGCTTTTCGCTCATCGGCAAGCAGCGCAACGCTTCCGCGCCGCGGGTTGACGAGCAGTCGCTTGAAAACGCTGGCCCTTCGCCCGACATGACCAAAAGCAATACCGACCGATGAAGCGCACAGCCGTTAGCACTTTGCTTTTACTCGGGGGAATGGCGCTTTTGCCTTCCTGCGACTTTTTGTTCGGTTCGCGCGAAGATGACGTGGTTTCGGAGATTTTTGAAGAGGGCTCCATTGACCCGGAATTGTTCAACGAAGCGGTGGGTTATGTGCCCATTTTGCCCATTTGGGAGGATTTCACCGAGCCGGTAGACGTTTATGTGGGTTATGATGAAATGGTCTACGTGGTGGATGCCGAAGGGCTGAAAGTGCTGGACCAGGCGGGTGTGGTGCACCGGGTAATTCCCATTCAGGGAGCCACGGACGTGGTGCAGGACCGGCGTTTGCACACCTATGTCATTGGCCGGGCCGATGTGGACGTGGACGGTGATGGCGATTTTGAAAACCTGGCCGCGGTCTACCACCTGACGGGCACTTCTTCGGCCGGTACGCCGCTGATTATCGATACGCTGTTGCACCCTTTTGACGACGATTCCCGGGCCATTACAGCGTTTCGCGGGGCCGACGACGAAGCGGTGCATTTTACCGGGCTTGCGGTTTTGGGGGACAACACGCTTTATGTGGCCCGCAAAGGTCCACGAAACAGCGCTTCGTCCATCGCCCGTCCGGACAATGTGGTGTTGTTCTTTGACCCCAATGGCGACAACATTGGCTTTGCCAACCAGCTAAGCCCGGAAGGTTCCAACCTGCGCTCCACCTGGGACATGAGCGCCATTGCCGGGTTTGCGGGTCCGCCCCAGGCTCTGGCTGGCTTTAGCAACTCCCGCGACTTTGTCACCTGCCTGCTCGGTTCGGGTGCCAGCTACCGCGTGCTGTGGATGAACCGTTTCGAGGACCCGGTTCAAGGGGTATTCTTTCAGGAAAACGCCAACCTGGTGTTGCAGGATCCTACCCGCGCCGACCGCTTTCTGTACGAACCCAACCGTTTTATCCAGCCGCTGGATGTATGCATTGCTCCGGACGCCACCGGGTACATTTTTGTGGTGGATGGCGGCACCGATTCGCTTTATCAGTTTACCCAGCGGGGGTATGAAGGGGTAAATCCTCCGGCCAACACGTCCATTACCCGCCAGGTCATAGCCTCTTTTGGCGGCGAGGGAAGCGGACCGTTCCAATTCCGCGACCCGAGCGGAGTGGCCTACATGCGCAACACGGTTTATGTGGCTGACCGGGGCAACAACCGGGTCATTCGCTATCGTCTTTCTACGGACCTGGAGTAGGGGGGTGCAGAAGATTCTTTCCATTTTTTGCTTTTACCTTAAGTTACATCGCCGTACCTTGGTAATAGGATCAGTTCACTTAGCCCGATACTTAATTGGTTATGAAGATGTTGTGGAGATTCGGGCTCCTGTTTAGCCTCAGTTTTTGCCTTTTTACAGCCAGCGCAGCAACCTGGTGGGTCACCCAATTGGGCGATAGTGGCACAGGCTCTCTTCGGCAGCAAATCCTCTTGGCTGGCGCAGGAGACACCATCTCGTTTGCCCCCGCTGTTTGGGGCGATACGCTTTCCCTGACTTCAGGATCGCTGAGTGTCAGCAAGGCCATTGTAATCAATGGACCTGGGGCTCATTTGTTAACCCTTGACAACAAGGGGTTAAGGAGGCACTTTTTGTTCAATGTCCCAACCGATTTTCCGCTGCTGCGGGGCATGACGCTCACGGGCGGCGACGGCGCTGGCATAGCCGGATCAATCCGCAACAACGCGAACCTGGTGGTAGAAGATTGCCATTTTACCGGCAATATAGCCGACAGGGGCGGAGCCATTTTTCACACGGGCTCGCTGGTGCTCAGGCGCTGCACGTTCAGTGCCAATGCGGGAGCGTTGCTGGGGGGCGCGATTTTTGTTAACAGCGGGTCCGTGTTGGTAGACCGTTGCACCATGACCGGCAATCAATCGATCAGCGGGGGGGCGATTTACCTTGCGAGCGGAAATGTGGCGGTAGTGTCCTCCACCCTGGTCGGGAATTCAGCGGTTAGTCTGGGCGGGGCATTCGTTGCTATGGACTCCATGGTGCTGCTCAGTACCCTTGTGGCCAGCAATACCGCAGCCACGGCAGCGCAGGGAACCAACAATGGAACCCTCGTTTCGCTGGGTTATAACCTTGTTTCTGATACCACGGGGATGAATCTCAGCCCATCTGCTGGCGATTTGCTCGGCAATTCTACCACCTTGTTGGACCCTTTGTTAGCACCGCTTTCCGATTCCGGAAACGGCCTCCCGGTTTACCCATTGTCCTGCGGCAGTCCTGCTCTGGATGCAGGTGATCCGGCTAACCTTAGCCCGGATCAACGCGGTATTTCGGTCTTCAACACCCTACGCGACATCGGCGCGTATGAGCGCGACATTCCGGCCCCGCTGCTGGTTTGCCCGGCAGCCATCGTGGTTACCGCAGCATCCTGCGATGGAGCAACGGTTTTCTATGAAGCCCCATTGCTTCCCGATTGCGCAGGCACGACCCTGGCCCTCTTGGAAGGTCTGGGCTCCGGCGCTTTTTACCCGGTGGGCGTTTCCACAATCAGCTATGAAATGACCCAGGCCTACGGCCCGGCGCAGACTTGCTCTTTCTCGGTTTCTGTGCAGGACGGCGAGGCTCCGGAGTTTTTCGGGGGAGGGGGGACTTTTGAAGAAACAACACTGTTGCAGGCTCCAGGCATTTCGGCTGGCGACCAACTGGGGCACAAACTCAGCGCTAGCGGAACCTATGCAGTGGCGGGTGCACCGGGCAACGACCTTAAAGGAAATTCTGCGGGTGCAGCGGCCATCTTTCAACAGACAGAAACCGGATGGGTAACGGATACCCTGCTTTTGGCCAGCGATGGCTCGCTCAACGATTCGTTTGGCCAAAGCGTGGCCATGTCAGGCAGCCGGGTATTGGTGGGAGCACAGCGCGAAAGCCGCCTGGGTTTTTTTGAAGCAGGCGCCGTGTACGCATTTGAACGCGACCCCAGCGGGCTTTGGTCGCAAAAGCAAAAAATTATTGTGCTGGGGGCAGGCAGCTACGATTGGTTGGGCTATGCGGTTGCTATGGACGGCGATCAGGCTTGCATAACCGCACCCCGGGATGACGATGCCGGTTTTGATGCCGGTGCGGTTTACCTGTTAACCCGAGGCAGTACCAACTGGGTAGGAAGCCAGAAAATTGTGGCTTCTGACGGCTCCAGTGGCGATTGGTTCGGTCGAGCGGTAGCGATGGAAGGCAACCGGCTGGTGGTGGGTGCGCATTTGGAAGGCTCCGACGACCGCGGCGCAGCGTATGTGTTCCGCAAAGAGAGCAGCACATGGGTAGAAGAAGCCCGGATTCAACCGGCAGACCTCAGCGGTGGCGAGAACTTTGGCTGGTCAGTGGCCCTGAATGAAGGTCGCATTGCTATCGGAGCCTTTCTGGCCGACCCGGCCGGCAAAGCCAACGCAGGTGCCGTCTACACCTATGAACAAGACAGCGCAGGCCTATGGACGCTGCGCCAAAAACTGGTCCCGGCCGCGGCAAGCCCCGGCGATTTCACCGGTATTTCAGTAGCCATGCAGGGCCAGCAGCTTTTAGCCGGTGCTTACGGCGCCGATCTGGACGGGTCGGTTTCCGGGACGGCTATTCGCTATGCGTACACGGATGGTTTGTGGCTTGAACAGCAATCCCTTCGCGGATCGGCGTCGGCTGGCCAGCAGAACGGTTGGTCGGTGGCGCTGACGGCTGGTCAGGCCTTAGTGGGCGCTCCGCAGGCGAGCCTTGCCGGCTCCGGCGGCGGTCTCATCCGCTTCTTCCAGGAGGCGAGCAATTGCGGCCTAGTGCAGACCTATCCGGCAGATTCGCTCACGTGCAGTCGCCTGGTGGAATACCCCCTTCCCCAAGTGCTTGACAACTGCTCGATCCAGAGTTTTGCGCTGAGTACTGGCTTGGGCAGCGGAAGCCTTTACCCGGTCGGCGAAACCGTTGACCTTTACGAGGCAACAGACGCTAGCGGTCTGGTTAGCACCTGTGCTATAACCATTCGCATTACTGACAACCAGCCCCCGGTTGCGCGCTGCGACAGCCTGGAGCTTGTGCTGCCCTCCGATTCCAGCATCAGTGTCACGGCGTTGGATCTTGACGGGGGAAGTTTCGATGCCTGTGGCGGCCCTTTGACCTTTAGCTTGACCGGCGATTCCTTGAGCTTTGGCTGCCCTGACCTTGGCCAAACCCGGATGCTGACCCTGCTGGTCAGCGACTCGGCAGGCAACAGCAATTCTTGTCAGGCCGCGGTAACACTAGTCAATCCCTATGCGGAATTGACCGACTCGCTGGTTGTGGCTTTGAACCCTTCGGAATTTGGTGCGGCTGATGGGCAATTAGAAGTACAGCTTTCCGGCGGCCTTCCACCATATATATACTTATGGTCAACGGGGGGTACCACTGCCGCGATCAGCGGTCTGGAAGACGGCACCTACACGTTGACGGCATACGATGCCCAGTGCCAGTTTTTAACGGCGGAGTATACGCTGATCAATCCCACCCCGTCCTGCAACCAAACGGTGGTGCCCCAAAACCTGCGCACAGAATTTTTGTCCAACGGAGTTGTGCTTCGCTGGGATGCAATTCCGTCCAGCCTGGCTTGCCGGATTAAAGGCAAGCCTCTGTTTTTGCCAGGAAGTTTTTCTGAGCTTCCGCCAATTTTTGGCGATGCCCCGGACTCTGCCTTTGTTAACAAGTCTGTTCTTGTTGCTGGCGTCTTTTACATCTGGCGGGTTCAATGCGCCTGCCGCTTTACGCCATTGGTCACCACGCAGTTCTCTGCACTGGACACCTTTTTAGTTCCATTTTTGCGCACTGTTAATCCGGTTTCTTCGCTTAATGTCTGGCCCATTCCCGCTGCCAATTATTTAAACTGGAGCTTAGACGCTGGAACTGCCGGCGAGGCAAGCGTCCGCGTGTTGGACGCCACTGGAAGACAACATAACATAAGTTATGTTATGTTTTTGAGCGGTTCCGAATCCGGTCAACTAGACCTGACCAACCTGCCTCCTGGCTACTACGTTCTGGACATCCGGCAGCGCGAACGAAGTTGGCTGAAACCATTTACCGTACAGGAGTAGAATCGGTAAGGCATGGCGCAGGATCTGGGGGCAGGAGATAGGGGCAGGATATGGAGTTTCTAGAAGCACCCTCAATCTTGCTGCCTGCGCCCGTTCAATGTCTTGCCATCGGAAAACTGACGAGTAAACCCGATCAAGCCCAAACCCTGCCCGTAGCGCCTGAATTCTAAATAGGTGTCTTCGCCGATGGGCTCGCCGCTGCGGTCCAGAAAACTGAGCCGAACCAGGTCGTTGACAAAACGCACGGCTACTTTCTGGCCGCCAAACATCACGCTGTCTACATCAGGCAGCACCAGGCGCTCCCGCTCCACCCGAATAGATCCCATTCGCTCATCCATACGGCGGGGTTCCAGGTAGGAAAAAACGGCTTTTTGGCCGATAGGCCAGTTCCAGTAGAACATATCCGGCGAGCCAATTTCAGCGAACAGCGGGGTGGATTTTCCGCTGCTGTCGCGGGTATAGGTGGCGTAACTCTCCACAAAAGCGCCGCGATCGCTGAGCAATTCCCGCTGATACTCCAACATGCGCTGCCGGGTGTCAACCCGCTCCGTCACCAGGAAATTCCCTTCCAGGCGCAAGGTCCAGATTTGGCTCGTGTTGCCGGAATCCAAGTCAAAAACCATGCGCGCCGGCAATTTTGCTGGCAGGTAGAAATCTCGTAAATCGCCGTTGTCCGGGGCCTGTCCCAGGACTTGAACGCCGTGGAGCAAGGCACAAACCAATCCCAAAATTGCCAGGTTCCGCATCAGGGCGAAGATAAGGGCCTGCCTTGAGCAGCGAACAGCCCCTTTTCGACCTAAAAACAAGCACTTTAAGGTCCAAAACCAGCCATTTAGCTGCCATGAACCTTAAGGATGCCCTCATTTTGGCAAATGTTCTATGCCAATGGGTTGATGCGTAATCCGTAGATTTAACATTGGCTTAATCTTTTCCCGCATTTCTTGTTTTTCCGGGGAAAAGGGTTTGCGTACTCCACCCAAACGCTCCGCGCTATGTTTCGAACCTCTACCCGGTCCATAATTGCCTTTTTTGCGCTTTTGATCGCTTCGCTAAACGCTGCAACCGGGCAGGTGCTGATCAATGAATTTTCCGCGGCCAATTACAACGCCATTGCGGACAATTTTGGGGAGTACGAGGATTGGGTAGAATTGTACAATCCCGGCAGCGCGGCCGTTGATTTGGGCGGTTACCATTTGAGCGACCGCGCAGACGAGCCCACCAAATGGGCCATTCCAACCGGGGTAACCATTCCTGCGGGAGGTCATTTGCGGTTTTGGTGCTCCAGCCGCAACATCTCGGTGGGCAGCCACAACCACACCAACTTTAAGATCACCCAGACGCGCCGCAGGGAAGGCGTGTATTTTAACGATCCGGCTGGTGTTTATTTGGATTCTAACGGCATAGCCGTGCCCAACCAAAGCCGTCATTCCTGGGGTCGTACCACAGATGGCGCAGGTACCTGGTCCATTTTCACCAATCCCACACCGGCGGCTGTGAATAGCGGCGTCAAGTACAACAGCTACGCAACCACGCCGGTAGTCAGCCCGGAAGCCGGTCTTTACGGCGCAGCAACATCGGTTACGGTCACGACGCCAGACGCCGGAGTCACGCTGCGCTACACTACCAACGGCGACATCCCAATCGCCACGTCAACGGTGTACGCCGGTCCCATCAATGTGGCCGCCAATACGGTGGTGCGCGCCACGGCCTTTTCTTCAGATCCGGGCATTTTTGCCAGTTTCACGGAGACCAACACCTACTTCATTGGTGCCGGCCACACCCTTCCGGTCATGTCCATTGCCGGCAATCAAGTAGATGACCTGCTCAATGGCAGCTTTCTTTCGCCTGTTGGTTCGTTCGAACTCTTTAATGCTTCGGGCAGCTTTCTGACTGAAGCCGTAGGCGACTACAACGAGCACGGCAACGACAGTTGGGCTTATCCCCAGCGCGGCATAGACTACATTACCCGCGACCAGATGGGTTATGCAAACGACGTGGAGCACCAGATTTTCCGCGACAAAGACCGCGACCAATTCCAGCGCCTGATTCTGAAAGCGGCCGCCAACGATAACTATCCTTATGAAAACGGCGCCCACATCCGCGATGCCTATGTGCACGCGCTGTCGCATGCGGCTGATCTGCGGGTAGACGAACGCACCTATGAACCGGCCATTCTGTACGTCAACGGCCAGTACTGGGGCATGTATGAAATACGGGAGAAAGTAGACGACGCCGATTTCACGAGCTACTACTACGACCAGGATGAGTTTAACATTGACTTCCTTAAAACCTGGGGCGGCACCTGGGAAGAATACGGCAGCCGGGTGGAATGGGATGCGCTCTTCAACTACATCCTGACCAATGACATGGCCGACCCGGCCAATTTCGCCTATGTAGACGAGCGCTATAATGTGGGCAGTCTCATTGACTACACCATTCTGCATTCCTGGGTGGTCTGCATGGACTGGCTCAACTGGAATACCGCCTGGTGGCGCGGCCGCAACCCCGACGGAGACAAAAAGAAATGGCGCTACGCCCTTTGGGACGACGACGCCACCTTCGGTCATTACTTTAACTACACGGGCATTCCCGATACCGGTCCAACCGCTGACCCCTGCGACCCCACCAGCCTGGACGGCTGGTCCGATCCCGAAGGGCACATGGCCCTGCTCAACAAGTTGCAGGACAACGAAGACTTTCGCGATGATTACATCAACCGCTACTCTGACCTGACCAACTGGTACTTCAATTGCGATTTTGCGCTGCCCTTCCTGGACAGCCTGATTGACGTCATCCGTCCGGAGATGCCGGCGCAGATTGCCCGTTGGACCGGCAGCGTAGCCGGATGGGAGGCAGAGGTAACCGAACTCCGCGACTTCATCATTGCGCGCTGCGGCCTGATCGTGGGCGGCATGGAAGACTGTTTTGGCGAAGACGCCTGGCCCATTACCCTGCAGGTTGACCCGCCGCTTAGCGGCGAGATTACCATCAACACGCTGGAGCCGCCATACTATCCCTTCAACGCGGTGTACCTCAGCGGTGTAGAGCTGGACCTCACGGCCCTGGAGCTGGACGGCTGGACCTTTGACCGCTGGGAACTCAACAACAACGTGGTGCTTCCCGGCACCGATGAGCCCGCCGTCGTGCTGGAATTGGTTGAGGGCGACACCATCACGGCGCATTTCCGCCTCACAGAGCTGCCGGCCTACAACATTCACGTAGTCGTGCAGCCACCCGGTGCCGGCACGGTCACCATCAACGCCCTTGAACCGATTAGCTATCCCTGGGATGGCTCCTACCTGAGCGGCTCACTTGTGAGCGTCACGGCCAATCCGGCATCAGGATACGTGTTTCGCAACTGGAATTTGTACCACCAATTCATCAACCCTTCCGCAACCGATGCAAATGGGTACTTCGCCATTTCCACCGGCGATACGCTGGAAGCCTATTTTGAGACAGGCACCGGGCTCAACGATGCGGGCTCCCCGCTGGCCGGTTTTTCGCTGCAGCCTACGGTGAGCAGCGGTTTTGTGCAGATGAGCCTGAGCCTGGAGCGCGCCGCGGACGTGGAGCTGTCGCTGTTCACGCCCACGGGGCAGCGCGCGGCGGTGTTGCAACCGGTGCAAACGGCAGCGCCGGGCCTGCACACCCTGACGATTGACCTCAGTAGCCTGACCTTGCCGGCCGGCTTGTACCTGATTGTGTTGCGCACGGATGGCTTTGCGCAAACCGAAAAGGTGGTGTACGCGCCATAGCCCAGGCAGGTAGTCTCTTCCCAACAGCCTTTGGCCATGAGCCTTTCGGGCGAAGGGTGTCGATTTCGCTTCGCAGCCCCGCAGGCCGCGCATTATCTTCGTGGCCATGAAAAAGATCGCCGTTCTCGGAGCCGGTATGGTGGGCCGCGCGATGGCCATTGACCTGGCCAAAGACTATGACGTGGTCTCGGTTGATCTGGATACCGAGGCGCTTTCACGCTTGCGCCGCGACCATGGCATTGCCACCCGCCAGGCCGACCTGAGCGACCCGCAACAGGTCATGAAGACCGTGGCCGGCATGGATCTGGTGGTGGGTGCGGTGCCGGGATTTCTCGGCTATCGCGTGCTGGAGGCTGTCATTGAAGCCGGCGTGAATGCGGTGGACATCTCGTTCTTTAACGAAAATCCCTTCGACCTGGATGAACTGGCCCGCACCAAGGGGGTTACGGCCGTGATGGACATCGGTGTAGCGCCGGGCATGGACAACATCATTTTGGGTTACCACCTGGAGCGGATGGAGGTGAGCCATTTTGAATGCCTGGTGGGCGGTTTACCGCGCGAGCGCCGCTGGCCGTATGAGTACAAAGCGCCTTTTTCGCCCATTGACGTGCTGGAGGAATACACGCGGCCCGCGCGAATCGTCGCAGGTGGCCAAGTGGTGGTGAAACCCGCGCTGAGCGAAGTGGAAGCCATTGATTTTGAGGGTGTTGGCACGCTTGAAGCCTTCAATTCCGACGGATTGCGCAGCCTGGTACACACCTGCGCAAAGGTTCCCAACATGGTTGAACGCACCCTGCGCTACCCCGGCCATGCCGCGCTGATGCGCGTTTTGCGCGAAACCGGTTTTTTCAGCAAAGAGCCCATGGAGATACGCGGCCAAACCATTCGCCCGCTGGACCTCAGCGCCCGGTTGCTGTTCCCGATGTGGAAATTGGGCGATCAGGAAGAGGAGTTCACCGTCATGCGGGTTTCGGTGCAAGGGCCTAAGCATAGTTTTACCTATGATTTGCTCGATCGCTACGACGCGGCTACCAAAACATCTTCTATGGCCAGAACGACGGGCTACACCGCCACCGGAGCAGCTCGGCTCGTGCTTGAAGGCCGCTACAAGCACCCGGGCATTTCGCCTCCGGAATACCTGGGCAAATCGGAGGAATGTTTCCGCTTTATGGTCAGCCACCTGGCAGAACGCGGGGTGCTTTACCGGGTCAGCGAAACAAAAGCATAGCGGGCGTTGCAGCCGGCTTAACTCATTCGAATCAACACGGCGTTCTTCTCAACGGCATTGCCTTTGCTGACTTCAACGGACACTACGGTGCCGTCGCCGGGGGCCTTGAGCACATTTTCCATTTTCATGGCCTCCAGAATGAGCACCGGATCGCCCTTCTGCACCGTTTGACCGGCGCTGACCATCACCTCCAGCACGAGGCCGGGCATGGGGGCTTTTATGTTTTCAACCTTGCTGCCCGTCAGCGTTTGGAGGCCCATTTTTTCCAACAATTCGTCAAAATGATCCTGCACCTGCACGTCGTATTCGTTGCCGTTCACGCGGATCGTGAACGATTTTGCCGCGGCATCGGCAGCCAGTATTTCAGCGGAATAGCTGTGCCCATCGCGGATGACGTGAAAGCCGTCTTTGCCCACGGAAAGCAGATCCAGCTCCGCCTCTTTTCCGTCAATATATTGACCCTCAATGCGATACGTATGTTGCCCTATGATAACTTTCAACGGTGATAACGTTTAGCCTCCTAAAATACAGCTTCAGGTCGAAGGGGGAAGTGTCTTTTTGCGGCACAACCTTCAAGAAGGCGACCCTTTTCCGGAGCAACCTTAACAAAATTTTCACCTTTCTAAGGCATCCGGACCCCTGAGAAGGGGCTATCTTTGGCGCTCTTTTGCGCCATAAGCGCTGCCGGCTAGTCCCTTAAAGCGTTGGGTATCGGTGGCCCTTAAACTCCTCCTCCATTCATGTTTACCAGCAAGGCTATTGCTTTTTTCGCAGCCGTATGGCTCATTGCAGCCGGATGCAGTACGTCCCGCTCTACTTCCAGCTCCAGCGGCGATGCCATTGATTTGGAACCGTGGCAGACTGAAAACCCAGCCGCCGATTTCGACCCCAATGAGCGCTCGCCCTATGTGGCTGATGCCTACAATCCCTCCAAAGACCGGACGCACGATCTGCTGCATACCGCGTTGACGGTGTCGTTTGACTGGGCCCAGGCCCGCATGAATGGAGAGGCCACGCTTAAGCTGACTCCTTACTTCTACCCTACCTCGTCCGTAACCCTGGATGCCAAAGGCTTTGACCTGCTAGAAATTGCGCTGTTGGGAGAAGGGGGAGCCAAAACTCCGCTGCAATACCAATACGACAATTGGAAGCTGACCATTGCGCTGGGGCGTGAGTATAAGCGCGGCGAAGAATACCAGCTCTACATCCGGTATACGGCCAAGCCCAATGAATTGCCCGAAGGGGGCAGCGAGGCCATCACCGAAGAAAAGGGGTTGTATTTTATCAATCCTGACGGCGCTGATCCGGACAAGCCTACGCAGGTATGGACACAGGGCGAGACCGAATCCAGTTCTTGCTGGTTCCCCACCTTTGACCAGGGCAACGAGCGCACCACGCAGGAAATGTACATTACCGTTGCCGACAAGTACCTGACCCTTTCCAACGGTGAGCTGCGTTCGCAAACCAAGAATGAAGACGGCACCCGCACCGATTATTGGGTCATGGACAAACCGCATGCACCCTACCTGTTCATGATGGCCGTAGGGGAGTTTGCTCGCGTAGAAGACCGCTGGCGCGACAAGATTGTAGATTACTATGTTGATCCGGAATACGAGCCCTACGCGCGTCAGATTTTCGGCAATACGCCGCAAATGCTCGAATTCTACTCTAATAAGCTCGGCGTTGTTTACCCTTGGTCCAAGTACAGCCAGGTGGTGGTAGAAGACTTCGTGTCCGGCGCCATGGAGAACACCACTGCGGTCATTCACTATGATGGGTTAAACCAGACCGACCGCGAATTGCTGGATGGCAACAACGAAAGCATTATCGCGCACGAAGCGTTTCACCAATGGTTTGGCGATCTGGTTACCTGCGAGTCCTGGGCCAACCTGCCGTTGAACGAGAGCTTCGCCACCTATGGCGAATACCTCTGGTTCGAGCATAAGTACGGGCGTGAGCGCGCCGATATGCATTTGAACGACGATCTGGAAGTCTACCTGGACGAATCGGCGATGAAGCAAGAGCCGCTCATTCGCTTTGGTTACGATGACAAGGAAGACATGTTTGACAGCCACTCCTACCAAAAAGGGGGAAGGGTGCTGCACATGTTGCGCAAACTCGTCGGCGACGAAGCCTTTTTTGCCGGTCTGCAGAAGTACCTGAGCGACCACGCGTACACCGCTGTGGAAATGCATGAATTCCGCATGGCCATGGAAGATGTTGTTGGCCAGGACCTGAACTGGTTTTTCAACCAATGGTTTTATTCGCCTGGTCATCCCGAGTTGGCTATTGATTACAGCCAGGAGGCCGGCTCTGGGAAATGGGTCGTGACCATTTCGCAAGTTCAGCAGCAGGCAGAAACTCCGGTGTACCGCATTCCCCTGGACATTGATGTTTATGTCAATGGCGGAGTCAAGCGCCAGCGTGTTGAGTTAGACCGCCGCCAGCAGGATTTTGTGCTGGACGTGATTAATCCGGAATGGATCAATGTGGATGCCGAGAAAATGATTCTGGGGGTCATTACAGACAACAAACCGGAGGAATGGTATGTCAGCCAGCTCGAGTCTGGTCCGCTCTTTTTAGATCGCGCGGAGGCCGTGGCCTACTTTGGGGAGCTGGCCAGTGAAGATTCCGAGGCCAATGCCGAACTGGTCAAGGCTTTTGATGATTCCTTCTGGGCCGTCCAGGAAATGGCGTTAGATGCTTACGCCATTGAAGAGAACACGTCAGAGACCATTCGCGCCAAAATGCTGGATCTGACCCAAAACCATAAGAAATCCGATGTTCGGGTGGCAGCCATGCGCAACCTGGGTGGCTTTGAAGACCGGGCGTATTTGCCTGTCTTTGAGGCAGCACTTGGCGACAGTTCCTGGCGGGTGGTATCTAACGCCATTCGCGAAATGGGGCGTTTAGACGGAGAACTCGCCTTGCGCGTAGCTGCTGGTTACGAGGACAGCAAAAACCTGAACGTAACCATAGCTATTCTGGATGTCTATGCCAAGCACGGAGGAGCGGATAAGAATGCCACCTTCGTCGCCAAGCTGCAAGAATTGAATGGCTGGGAACAATACCTGGTCATGGAGTCCTACGGAGAGTACTTGGCCCGGCTGGAAGATCACGCTACCGTTATAGAAGGTTGCAAAGCGCTCGCCCAAGCCGCTGCCACATCAGAGATTTGGTGGATGAGCCAAGTGGCGCAAGGCGCCATTACCAACGTGGTGACCAGTTACGAAACGCAAAAAGAAGCCCTCACCAAGGCCGATAAAGACTTCGCTGCCAAAACAGCAGCACTGGAGTCCGGCATCAAAGACCTGGAGAGCATTCTGGAAGAAATGACGAGTAACTGAGCCGTCGGCACTTTGGGCAGATGACCACATGGTCACTCTTCCAGCACCTGAAAACTGGCGGCAACACCGCCGCCAGGGGCTAACGACAGTTGCAGCGTTTCCGTAGAAGACACTACGCGCTCTTCAGTTTGGAACGCTGTGGGGTTGTCGTTCCAATGGGCGTCGGGGGCATCCAAGTAGAGCCTTAGGGTATAGCGTTTGCCCGCTTGAAGGAAGTCAAGCGGAAGGTCAAGCGTGCGGGCGTTTTCGTCGGTCACGACCCCCAGGAACCATCGGTTTGCGGGGTTGTTGTTGGGTGTAGCGGAACCTTTTCGCCCGTTGCGCTCTTGGCTGGTAGCGCTGGGCTCCGGGCGCGCTGCGTTGCGCTCCTGGCGTGCAATGGCCACAAAATCTCCGGGCTCGCCGGCAAGTACCCGCGTTTGCTCCCAGTCAACGGCTACGTCCTGAATAAAGGCCAGTCCGGGATGACCAACATAATTTTCTATAAAATCTGGTGCCATTTGAATGGGGCTGTAAAAAACCACGTATAGCGCCAGTTGGTGGGCTAGCGTGGTGTTGACCTGGTTGTTGGGCTTGTAGGGTTTGAGCTTGATGTTGAAAATGCCCGGCGTGTAATCGATCGGGCCGCCCAGCATGCGCGTGAACGCGACAATGCTGGCGTGCTCCGGCGGGTTGCCGCCATCGGGGCACCAAGCGTTGAACTCCTGACCCCGCAGCCCTTCGCGGCTGATTTCGTTGGGCCAGGTGCGGCGCACGCCAGTGTCTTTGATGGGTTCGTGAGCGTTCACGGCAATCTGGTAGCGGGCCGCCGTTTGAATGACCTTGTGGTAATGTTTGACCATGAATTGGCCGTGGTGGTACTCACCCTTGGGAATGATGGTGCCAACGTAACCGGTTTTGACGACGTGAATGCCGTAGTGCTTCATGAGCGCAAAGGCAGTGTCCAGGTATTTTTCATAGACCAGCGGCATGGCCGAAGTCTCGTGGTGCATGATGAGTTCCACGCCTTTTTCGCGTCCGTAACGCACCACTTCGGCCAGGTCATAATCCGGGTAAGGCGTAATAAAGTCGAAGGGGCCCTGCTCCGGGCGGCCATCACCGAACCAACTTGCCCAACCGGTATTCCACCCTTCCACCAACATGCCGCCGATGTTGTTGGCCGCCGCAAAGTCAATGACTTCTTTGGCATAGGCAGTGGTGGCGCCGTGCTTGCCCCCTTCCATGTCCCACCCGCGGCGATCCAGGTGCATATCCCACCAGATGCCCGCGTATTTGGTAGGTTCAAACCAGCTCATGTCGTCAATTTTGCTGGGCTCGTTGAGGTTGAGAATGGTGGTGCTTTCTACCAGTTTGGTGGCCTGGTCGCTGATGAGCACCACCCGCCAGGGCGTGTTCCACGCACCGCTCATGTCGGCTTTCATGCCGTCCGGACGGCCCACCAATTCTGCCTGCAGGCGAAGGTTGGCCGCGTCCACTTTGAGCGTCATGTCCGTGAAATCCGTCAGGGCGGCTTCGTGGATGCAAAGGTACAAGCCCTCTTCTGTGCGCATCGTCAACGGCGTATTGACGGCATTTTCCGGAATGTAGGTCTGCGCCAGCGATACGTGATTGCGCTTAGTAGTGGCATCAATTTCGCTAAACCGCGAGGTGTTGTAGAGGTGCTCGTAAATGTCCCAGTCGCCGGGCGCCCACCAGCAGCGGTGGTCAGCGGTGAGCTGAAATTCGGTGTCTTCGTCTATGACCGTAACATTTTTTATGTTATGGTCAAATTCGTACCGGAAGGCAATGCCATCGTCGTAGGCCCGAAAGCGTATGGCGTAGGTCATTTCCGGATCATCGGTTTTGGTATAGTTCACCAGCAACTCTTCGCTGTGGTCGGTCATCTGGCGCTGTTCACCCCAGGGTTGTTCCCAAGTTTCGTTGAAGGATCGTGTTTCGCTGCCAGTAATCGCAAAACCCTTGCCGAAATCGCTGCCGTCGGTCCATCGCATGCCCAGCCGCGAAGTGTCCAGCACCAGGGTTTCGCCGTGCCGCACCGTGTAGGCCGGTCCGCCGTTTTGCGTCGTGAACACCTGCACGGTTATTTTCTCGTCTGGAGATTGGAGCGACAGCGTCTGGTTGCTTTGTTCGGGCGAACTGCAGGCTGCTAAGCCCAACAAGCTTAGGAGGAAGATGTTGCGGTACATGGCACGAAGTTAGGGGGCGGGGGGGATACGTTTGGTTAATCTCACCCCGCCGGCCTCTAACTGGTATCACAAGTCGCCACTTCGCAAGGTATAAAGAGCCGTCTTTTTCCAACGCTTTGTTTGGCAATTCGAAAAAGGCTAGTAATTTTGTTAACCTTTTTCGTTAATAATATTTACCTTTGCGGTGGAAATAAGTTACAAAAGCCGAAAACTTAAAAAGTAACTGACCGACCCAAAAGAGATGTCAAAATCCTTTGGACAGCTTGCTCGTAAGGTTAATCAAAGGCTTAAGGACTTAAGCGATGCAGACAATTTGGCGATTATGCGAACCATTCCTGCAGCGCGATGTCACAGCCTGACTGGGGACCGCAAAGGTGAATTAGCGGTTGAAGTTTCGGGGAACTACCGAATGATTTTTGAGCCAAACCACGAACCGACACCCACACGAGACGATGGCGGATTAAACTGGGAAGAAGTCACTAAAATTCAGATTAACGAAATAGAAGACTACCACTAAAAAAAGCAGAAATAGATTATCGACATGGCAACGACACTTGAAATAGCACAATCCTTACTCTCCCCTCCTGGCGACACCATTCAGGAACACATAGATTATATTGGCATGAGCCAAGCCGAACTTGCCGAAAGAATGGGAAGACCCAAAGAGAAGATAAACGACATCATTAAAGGAAGAGAGCCAATCACAACGGCAACCGCTTTTCAATTGGAAAAGGTTTTGAGCATACCTGCAAGTTTTTGGCTGAACAGAGAAAAGACTTATCGGAAAGAACTTTACGAGTTGCAACAACAGGAGGAACTTGAAAAGGAAAAAGACTGGTTGAGTGCTTTTCCTGTTAATGACATGCGCAAATTTGGTTGGTTGCCCGACACAAGAGAGAAATACGTTTTGGTGGATAGCTTGCTAAAGTTTTTTTGTGTGGCATCAACTGAAGAATGGGAACGCATTTACATTGACAAAGAAGTTTCGGTAGCTTTTAGGGTTTCATTGGCTCATACGCAAAGCCCTCATGCTATTTCTGCGTGGTTGCGTATCGGCGAAATACAAGCCAAGGAAATCCAAATTGCAGAATTTGATAAGAGGAATTTTAAAGAAGCATTGAATGAAGTTAAAGAACTGGCTTTTTTGATGCCAGATGATTTTACCCAACGACTACAAAGCATCTGTGCTAAATGTGGTGTGGCAGTTGTGTTTACCCCAAACTTACCCAAAGCACCCATAAGCGGAGCAGCGCGCTGGTTTCATAACAAACCAATCATTCAACTATCTGGCAGGTTTAGAACCAACGACCATTTTTGGTTTACTTTTTTCCATGAAGCGGCAC
>CAYSDI010000057.1:0-6291 GCA_964429745.1 uncultured Chitinophagales bacterium
CTGCCCCCACCCCCCCTTGCTCGCTCCGAGCAAAAGCAGCAGCATAAGCAAAGCAGAGGATCCAGAGAGCGATCGGAGCGCTGTAGTAAAAATTTTCATGGGAGTGCAGTTGCGTGGTCAGGAATTTTTTCAACATTCAAAAAAAATTCCGGGCAGACTAGTCCAGTAGCGAAATTACGGAGTATAAGGGCTCCTTGTATCGATTCCAATGTGAACAAATCGTTAACAATCAATGAGTTGTCAACAAATGTGCATATGGTTTCCCCGCTGAAATAAGCGAGGTAACCCTATGAAATTCAAGTGGTTATGGTTGCAGAGGTAGTCAAAAAACCCATACCCGGACTAAGTGTCCCAACGACACAATAACAACATTACATTGAGAAACAGCCCAGAAATGAGCGCGCAGTTTATCGAAGCCTGTCCATGCTGCGAACCAAGTGGTCATCGTGGCGAATTCCGCGAATGGCTAGCGCTAAGACCAGCGCATAGAAGACAGGCAAAAAGGAGCCGACGGTCCAGGTAACATCGTTCAAGGAACGAGCCAATTCCACCAAAACCAGGCCTGCGAAGGCCATTACGGCTAGTAGTCCTGCAAAGACCATCCGCATTTGAACAGCTCGCTTGGCATAAAAGAAAACTGCCGCCAGAGGCAGGCTAACCATAACCAAACCTATGGCCAGAAGCACAAGGTTTTCCCTAGCCAAAACAGCATCGCGCGTGGCCTCAACAGGCAAAAAACCTAAGGGCAAAAACATACAGAGCAGCGCTACCAAAGCTGCAAGAATCAGGTAAACTGTTTGTATGCGTTGAATCATGGTGCAATAGGTTTGGCCAAGACAAAAATCAAGTAAAAACACGCAGGAGCCCCTTCAGCGTCGGTTTTGCAACAAACGGACTCAGCGGCAACGAGGTGCAAAAATACCAATCAACCCCTTCCCTTCCTGCATGAGGGCATCGCTAAAAACCGCAATTTTGCGCCTATGCCGGCGCGCTTTTTTCTGGAACTGGCCTACCGGGGAACCCAATTTCACGGCTGGCAGCGGCAGCACAATGCTATAAGTGTGCAGGAAACGCTCGAAAAGGCCCTGGGCACGGTCCTCAAGACCCCAACTGCCATTATCGGGTGCGGACGCACGGATACTGGCGTGCACGCCGCGCAGTATTTCGCCCATTTTGATGCGCCTGACGGCCTTCCGGCAACCGCGCTCCCGCACCTGAATGGCCTGGTGGCGCCGGACATCGTGGTGCACCGCATTCATGCCGTGGCCGAAAAAGCCCACGCCCGTTTTGATGCCACCCAGCGCGCATACGACTACTACCTGCACCTGCGCCACGACCCTTTCCGCAAGGGGCTGTCAACCTGCTATCCATACTTTAAGCTCGATTTTGACCGGATGAACCAAGCGGCAGCGGAGTTGCTGCAGCACAAGGACTTCCCCGGCTTTCAAAAGACCGGCTCCGGTGCCAAAACGTCGCTGTGCCGGGTGGATCAGGCGGAATGGCAACCGGTTATAACCGATTACCCGGTGCGTGGCTGCAGCGATGCCTGGGTGTTTCGCATTGCCGCTGACCGTTTTTTAAGAGGCATGGTTCGAATGATTGTCGGTTCGCTGCTCGAGGTTGGGCGCGGCCACATCAGTTTGGAAGAATACGCCGAAACGGTTGCTGCTGGCAGGCGGTTTGATCGCATCACCGCGGCCGCTCCCGATGGCTTGTACCTGAGCCGGGTGCATTACCCGTACCTAAATCCGGAGTTGGTAGCCCGCCGAACTCCGCCTTGAATGCGGGCCAATAAACCGCCCAAAACCTGGCCTTGCAGGTGGCCGCTGGCTCGCTTTTGCCGTAACTTCACCGAATTCTAGCATTGCCAGGACGCCGCCAGGCGTCGACCGCCACCCTTATGGCCCGCCCCGAAAAGCACACTGCCCACACCGACTTTTTTCTGCTGCGTAAGATCGTCGGGTTGGCCCGTCCTTATCGCCGTCAGTTTTACTCGTCCACCGGACTGGCTATCCTTTTGGCGCTCCTCGGCCCCGCGCGCCCTTTGCTCATCCAATATGGGGTTGACCATTACATTTTGGAAGGCGACCAGCGCATGCTCGGTCTTCTCAGCATTTTACTGATTGTGCTGCTGATTGCCGAAAGTTTTGCGCGGTACTTGTTCAACTACCTGACCAGTTGGCTGGGGCAACACATCATCAAAGACTTGCGGGTGCGGGTGTTTCGCCACATCACGCGCTTCAACCTGCGCCACTTCGACACCACGCCCATCGGCACCTCCACCACGCGCACCATCAACGACATTGAGACCATCAACAACGTCTTTACCGAAGGGCTCATTCAAATCATCGCCGACCTGCTGACCATCATCACGGTCATCACCATCATGCTGGTGGTTAACTGGAAACTGGCGCTCGTTTCACTTTCAGTCTTTCCCCTGATTTTACTTTCTACGTATATTTTTAAAGAAGGAGTAAGGTCAGCGTTCAACCGCATTCGCAACCAGGTGGCGCACTTAAACACCTTTTTGCAGGAGCGAATCAGCGGCATGAAGGTGGTGCAAATCTTTTCGGCCGAAGAACAGGAGCTGGCCAAGTTTAAAGTCATCAACGACGAGCACAAAAAAGCCAACATTGCGGCGGTTTGGCACTACTCCATATTTTTTCCTGCGGTGGAAATTATTACTGCTGCTTCTATCGGCCTTATGGTCTGGTATGCCGGCTACAACGCCATTAGCCAGGAAGCCTCCATCGGCAATATCTTCGGCTTCATCCTGTTCCTCAACATGTTGTTCCGTCCCTTGCGCATGCTGGCCGACAAGTTCAACACCCTGCAAATGGGCATCGTATCAGCTGACCGCATTTTTGGAGTGCTCGAAAAATCGGCGCGCACACCGGACAACGGCAAAAAAACCGCTGACCACCTGCGCGGTGAAATCAACTTTGACAAGGTGTGGTTCGCCTATAAAGACGAAGAGTGGGTCTTGCGCGATCTGAGTTTCGAACTTCCTGCCGGCAAAACGCTGGCATTGGTTGGCGCAACCGGAGCGGGCAAGTCATCGGTCATTAACCTGCTCAACCGTTTTTACGAAATCAACCGGGGAAACATCCGCATTGATGGCACCGACATTCGGGATTTCACGCTGGAATCGCTGCGCGCTAACATCGGCGTCGTGCTGCAGGATGTGTTTCTCTTCTCCGGCACCATCACAGAAAACATTACGCTGCGCAACCCGGACATCCCCTTCGCACAAGTAGAAGAAGCCGCCAGAATGGTAGGCGCTCACACCTTTATTGAAAACCTTCCGGGAGGCTACGACTACAACGTCATGGAGCGCGGCGCCACGTTGTCGATGGGGCAGCGGCAACTGATCTCGTTCATCCGCACCTTAGTTTACGACCCGCGCATTCTGGTGTTGGACGAAGCCACTTCGTCCATTGACACGGAAAGCGAACAAATGATTGAGACCGCCATCGAAACGCTGGTGTCCAACCGCACCTCGATCGTGATCGCTCACCGCCTGAGCACCGTGCGCAAAGCCGACCGCATCATGGTCCTGGAAAAAGGCGTGGTGATTGAAGCCGGTACCCACGAAGAACTCCTGCTCGCCGACGGCCACTATCGCAAACTCCACGACCTGCAGTTTGCGGAGGCGGGGTAGTTGAAATTCAACGAACTAAAAAACTATCCTGACAACCGTTTAAGAACAAATTGAACTGAGGAACAAGATCTTGATGGGTCTTGAAAAAGTTTATGAACGCCTTATCGAGTTTAAAAAGCAAAAGAATTCATTGCTTGTTGTGATGCAGGGTGACAAGATTGTGAAATAAAGCCCAAATAGAGCTATACAAACCAGCTAACAACCAGCTGGCTGACGCCTGAACACTAAATCAGCCGATGAAAATTGTGCTTAAGAAAGGGGCCAGGCGTTTTTGGCGCTCCCCCCCTCAGGCAGTAACCGCACCGCGCTGCTCCATAGGCACATAAGCCCGCGCCACAGCGCCGGTGTACAATTGTCGCGGCCGGCCGATGGGCTGCTTGTCAGCGCGCATTTCGCGCCACTGGGCAATCCAGCCGGGCATGCGGCCCAAGGCAAACAGTACGGTGAACATTTCGGTTGGGAAACCGATGGCGCGGTAAATGATGCCCGAGTAGAAATCTACGTTGGGGTACAACTTGCGCTCCACAAAGAACGGATCGTTCAGTGCGGCCTCCTCCAGTTTCTTGGCAATGTCAAGCACTGGATCGTGGATGCCCAACTTAGTCAGCACCTGGTCGCAGGCCTTTTTGATGATGGTGGCGCGGGGATCAAAGTTCTTGTACACCCGGTGACCGAAGCCCATCAGGCGGAACGGATCGTTTTTGTCTTTGGCTTTGTCCAGCCACTTTTCGGTGTTGCCACCGTCATTGCGGATAGCCTCGAGCATTTCAATAACCTGCTGGTTGGCACCCCCGTGCAGCGGACCCCACAAGGCGGCTATGCCGGCGGAAATGCTCGTGTACAGGTTGGCATGGGATGAGCCTACAATACGGACGGTTGACGTAGAGCAGTTTTGCTCGTGTTCAGCGTGCAGGATCAGGAGCTTGTCCATGGCATCCACAATAACCGGATCATTTTCGTAATCTTCTGTAACATGCTTAAAAGTCATGTTCATAAAGTTCGAAACATAATCTAAGTTATTGTTGGGGTAGATCTTTGGATGTCCTACCGATTTCTTGTAAATCATCGCGCAAATGGTTGGCATCTTGGCCAACATGCGCTTGATAGTGTGCAGTTGCTGCTCCGGCGTGCGGTTCGGGTTAAGCGACTCCGGGTAGAACGACGACAGTGAAGACACCATGGCCACCAACTGTCCCATTGGGTGCGAGCCCGTCGGGTAGGCGGCAAAGATGTTGCTCATGTCTTCGTTGACCAGGGTCTGGTGGCGAATGTCTTCGTCCCATTTGGCCAACTCCTCTTTCGTGGGAAGTTCCCCGTGTATGAGCAGGTAACAGACCTCAATAAAAGACGACTTCTCCGCCAGGTCCTCAATGGAATACCCGCGGTGGCGGAGGATGCCCTTTTCGCCGTTCAAAAAAGTGATGGAGCTGGTGGTAGACCCGGTGTTCTTGTACCCGATGTCCAGGGTAATCAGCCCGCTCTGGTCGCGCAGATCGGATATGTCAAGGGCGCGTTCCCCTTCCGTGCCAATGATGACCGGCAATTCATACACTTCTTCGCCGATCTTGAGAATTGCCATTTCTGCCATGCTGGGAGGGGAGGGTTTATCGTTTACTAGTCGTCGCCAAAATTAACAAACAAAGCGGCATAAAGCAGCCCGCCTTTTGGACCTAAATGCTTAAAAATTAACGGTTTTTCAGTCTTTTTGGCGTATTATGTAGTAAAATATATAACCCAAAAATGGTACTACGACAACAACCATCAGCCCAATGAGCGAGCCATACTCCGAGTCGTCAAAAAAGTAGGTGGAAATGGGCTTGCGGAAGACCCAAAAAACCCCGGCAAGCACCCCTAAAGCCAGCAATACGGTAATCGTTTGCAGGCAACTGGCTAATTTCCGTTTTGCAATGGTCATACGGTCTAGCGGCACTTCTGGCCGCTCCCGGGACAAAGTAGGGCAAAGCTGCGGGCTTGCCAAACCCTTTACCCTGCGCTGACCGTTCCATGCCCCCTCCCCCCTACCTTTACCGCCCATGCGAGCACACTCTATGCTGGCGTTCCTCCTCCTCGTCGCTGCCACAAGCAGGGCCCAATTTTACATTACCCCCCCCAAAGGCGAGCTGGCCTACGTGGTTGACGGGGTCCAAATCGGCGACCATGCGCTGGTCTTTGAACGGGAACCCGCCTTTCCCGAAGGGCGCTTCGAACTGTTCCGCTACCTGGAAGCCAACGTTACTGCCACTGGACCGGCGGGACAGGAAGCCGTGCTCGGAGGCGAAGCCCTGCTATCGTTTAAGCTGGACGCTGCAGGGCGGGTGAGCAAGCCCGAAATGCTGCGCACCAATACGCCCAGTTTAGAGTTTGCCCTGCTGCGTGCCGTAGAAAACATGCCGGATTGGGAGCCGGCCGTCCTGGAGGGCGTAGAAACGGCAGTAACCGTGTACCTGCCCTTGGGTTACCAGACCATGGGCAACCTCCTGGTGTTCGATGAGAGCACCAACAAAGCAGTTTTGGGCAAGGAGCCCGCCAACTGGTGGTTTAAGGCCATTTTGCTGGTGGGTGCAGTGGCCTTGTTTGCCGGGCTGTTTTTCGGGCTGCAATAAGGCCGTTCGGGCCGCAACAAGGCCGTT